>CALXDB010000019.1 GCA_944386955.1 uncultured Oscillospiraceae bacterium | reverse complement strand
TTGGAAAAATACGTTGACCCCAGCTGCCCTGGGCGGCGTCACCAGTCCGCAGACTGGTGGTGGGGGAGGTCGAGGGGGAGCCTGCTCCCCCTCGAATTAGAACTGCTCGAGGAATCGCACGTCGTTTTCAAAGATGAGCCGCAGGTCGGCGATCTTGAAGCGGCGCATGGCGGTGCGCTCCAGACCGATGCCGAAGGCCCAGCCGGAATACTCGTTGGGGTCGATGCCGCTCATCTCCAGCACCCGAGGATGGATCATCCCCGCGCCCAGAAGTTCGATCCAGCCCTCGCCCTTGCAGGTGGGGCAGCCCACGCCGCCGCACTTGTGGCACTGGACGTCCATCTCGCAGCTGGGCTCGGTGAAGGGGAAGTGGTGGGGGCGGAAGCGGGTCTTGGTGCCCTTGCCGTAGAGCTGCTCCACCACGGTATTCAGGGTGCCCTTCAGATCCGCCATAGTGACGTGCTTGTCGATGACCATGCCCTCCACCTGGTGGAACATGGGGGAGTGGGTGGCGTCCACCTCATCCTTCCGGTACACCCGGCCGGGAGCAATGATGCGGATGGGCAGCTCCATGGTGTCCATGGCACGGACCTGCATGGGGCTGGTCTGGCTGCGGAGCATCACCCGGCTGTCCTCGTCAAAGTAGAAGGTGTCGCTCCAGTCCCGGGAGGGGTGGCCCTCGTCGGCGTTGAGGCGGTCGAAGTTCAGCTCCGCCAGCTCCACCTCGGGACCGTCCAGCACGGTGAAGCCCATGCCGATGAAGATCTCCTTGATCTCGTCCAGGGCGATATACATGGGGTGGCGGTGGCCCGCCTTCACCTCGGTGCCGGGGACAGTGACGTCCACGGCCTCCGCCCGGAGCCGGTCCTCCAGGGCCTTGGCCTCCAGCTCCTTCCCCTTGGCCTCCAGGGCCTCCTCCAGGGCGGCCCGGACCTCATTGGCCAGCTGGCCCATGACGGGGCGCTCCTCGGGGGAGAGCTTGCCCATCTGCTTGAGGACGGCGGTGAGCTCGCCCTTTTTGCCCAGGTACTGGACCCGGAGGGCGTCCAGGGCGGCGCTGTCCTCCGCCCCGGCGAAGGCGGCCAGAGCCTGGGCGCGAATGGTTGCTAACTGTTCCTTCATGATGAAAACTCCTTTATTGGATGATCAGACTGAGAATCGGCAGGCGGCGGGCAAACAAAAAAGCCCTCCGTCCCGACATCGGGACGAAAGGCAATCCTTCCGCGGTACCACCCGCATTCGTATCCTGGGATACGCGCTTGTGACCGGATAACGGCGGTCGGCCGTCCTGCTCTCACAGGCCGCTCCCGGGCGAACCAAGCGACACGCGCCGGGGCGGCTTTCAGCCGGTGACCGCCCCTCTCTTGGACGCGCAAGCACGCTATTTTCCCGTTCATCGCTTTTGACTACCGTCCTTTATACCATAAAACCGGTTGAATTGCAAGAGGAACATTGCTATAATCAAGAATCATAAGAAGCGGTGGGGGGGGACCACTCCGGGCTTCCCCCACCGCAGGGAGACGAGGGGGTGCGGGCGGCATGCTGCTGAGCAGCGCAGCGCAGATGAAGGAGCTGGACCGGGCGGCCATCGAGGAGCGGGGGATACCGTCCCTGACGCTGATGGAGCGGGCGGCCCAGGGGATCGTCCAGGAGGCGGTCCGGGAGTTCGACCGGCCGGGACAGGCGGCGGTGTTCGCCGGCAGCGGCAACAACGGCGGCGACGGCGTGGCGGCGGCCTGCCTTCTCCGGCAGGCGGGGTGGACCGTCCGGGTCTTTCTCACCGGCAGCCGGGAGCGGATGAGCCGGGACTGTCGGGAGATGGCGCAGTGGCTCGCCCGGATGGGCGGGGAGCTGGAGGACTTCGACCCGGCGGACGGGGACCAGCGGGCCTTCGCCCTCCAGGCGGACCTGCTCCTCGACGCCATCTTCGGCGTGGGCCTCAGCCGCCCGGTGGAGGGACGGGCCGCCCAGGCAGTGGCCCTCCTCAACGGGGCGAAGGGCCTCACTGTCTCCGCGGACCTTCCCTCAGGGCTGGACGCCGACACCGGCGCGGTATTGGGCTGCGCTGTAAGGGCGGACAAGACAATTACCTTTACTCTAAAAAAGCCGGGCCACCTCTTGGGGGAGGCCCTCTGCGGGGCGGTGACGGTGTGGGACATCGGCATCCCCCGGGACCTTCTGGCCGGTTGGGAGGGCCCCGCCCAGGGCATCGACCTGGCCATGGTCCGGAGCCTGCTGCCTCGGCGGCCTGCCGACGGCCACAAGGGCACCTTCGGCAAGGCCTACCTCCTCTGCGGCAGCGCCGCCTACACCGGCGCGCCGGTGCTGGCCTCCCGGGCCGCGGGCCGGGGGGGCTGCGGCCTGGTGACGGTGGGGGTCCCCGCCGCAGCCTGGGGGGCGGTGGCTGCCCGGTGCCTGGAGGAGATGCCCCAGGCCCTGCCGGACAAGGACGGGATGGTAAGCAAAAACGCTTTACCGATTTTGCAGGACAAGCTTTTCGCCGCCGACGCAGTCCTCGTCGGCCCGGGCCTCGGCCGGGGAAGGGAGACGGAGAAGGTGATCCGAAAGCTGGTGGAGACCTGTCCCGGCCCCCTGGTGCTGGACGCCGATGGCATAAACGCCCTGGAGGGGCATATAGATTCCTTAGACGCCCGCCGGGGCCGGGTGACGGTGGTGACCCCCCACGACGGGGAGTTCGCCCGGCTGGGGGGCTGCGCCGGGGAGCGGAGCCTGGACACCGCCCGGACCTTTGCCGCCCATCACGGCTGTGTGCTGGTGTGGAAGGGCCACCGAACCATCGTGGCGGCCCCGGATGGACGATGTTATGTCAACACCACCGGCAACAGCGGCATGGCTAAGGGGGGCAGCGGCGACGTGCTGGCGGGGCTTCTCACCTCCCTGCTGGCCCAGGGCATGGAGGCCGGGGAGGCGGCGGCCTGCGCGGTGTGGCTCCACGGGACCGCCGGGGACCTGGCAGCGGCGGAGCGAACGGCCTACGCCATGACGGCGGGGGACCTGATCGGATATCTGCCGGCGGCCTTCCGGCGGGTGACGGGATGAACATTTCGAAAGCATAAGGAGTGGAACGTGTGAGAAGAGCGGTTCTTCTTGCACCAATGATGACCCTTCTCCTGCTGTGCGCCTGCGGCGGCGGGGGAGAGGGAGAGGACCCCTTCCTGGCTGTCCAGGAGCGGTTCCAAAACGCCCAGGCCATTCAGGCGGAGGTCACCCTCACCTGCAATTATCAGGACGAGGTGCGGACCTACGGCCTTGCCTGTGCCTACACCCCGGAGCAGTCCCGGGTGGAGGTCATTGCCCCGGAGACGGTGGCGGGGGTGGCGGCCACCTGGGATCAGGGGACCATGACTCTGTCCTACGACGACGTGATGCTGGACGCGGGCCCCTACGCGGAAACGGATCTGTCTCCCCTGTGGGCGGCGCCCGCCCTGCTGCGGGCGGCGGCGGAGGGCTACCCCCTGGAGACGGGGAAGGAGGACCTGGGGGACACGGCGTGCCTCCGGGTGACCTTTGAGACCGGCCGGGGGGAGGACCTGATCTTGTACCATACCCTCTGGCTCACAGAGGAGGGCACGCCCCTCCGGGGAGAGATTGCGGGGGAAGACGGACTGGTGTACACCATGGAATTCCAAAGTTTTACAATAGAGGAGAGAGAAAGCGATGGAACAAATGCTGAGACGGACCTGGGCGGAAATTGATCTGGACGCGCTGACCCATAACTTCAAAACCCTGCAAAGCCGTGTAGGGGAGAAGACCAAGCTGGTGGGAGTGGTGAAGGCCGACGCCTACGGCCACGGCGCCCTCTCTGTATCCCGGACTCTGGAAGAACTGGGGGCCGGGTACCTGGCGGTGTCCAACCTGGACGAAGCCCGGGAGCTGCGGACGGCTGGGATTTCCATGCCCATCCTCATCCTGGGCCACACCCCGGAGCAGTATGTGCCCCAGCTGTTGGAATACGACGTGACCCAGGCGGTGACCTGTGAAGCGAAAGCACTTGCCTATAATGAGATGGCAAAGGCCTGCGGCAGAAAGCTCCGTATCCATATCAAGGCGGACACGGGCATGTCCCGCCTGGGCTTCCTCTGCGCAGGGAAGCACTTTTCGTCCGGGGTAGAGGGGATCCTCCGCTCCTGCGACCTGCCCTGGCTGGAGGCGGAGGGCATCTTCACCCACTTCGCCGTGTCCGACGAGCCGGAGAAGCCGGAGAGCGTGGCCTACACCCGGCAGCAGTTCACCCTCTTTATGGATCTCCTCCAAGCGTTAGAGGCCCGGGGCCGTACCTTTGCCCTGCGCCACTGTGCCAACAGCGGAGCGGTGGTGAACTACCCGGAGGAGATGGCTCTGGATATGGCGCGGCCGGGGATCATTCTCTACGGCGGCGGAGCCGGGGCGGAGGAGCTGGGGCGGAAGCCCGTGATGTCCCTGAAGACCACGGTGAGCACCATCAAGATTTTGGACCAGGGGTGGACGGTGAGCTATGGGCGGCTCTATGAGACGCCTCGGGACACCCGGATGGGGGTGCTGCCCATCGGATACGCCGACGGCCTCTTCCGCACCCTCTCCAACTGCTGCGAGTTTTACGCCGGCGGGGTGCTGCTGCCCCAGCGGGGCCGGATCTGCATGGACATGTGCATGCTGGACCTTACCGACGCCTCCTGGGTGGACGTGGGGGACGAGGTGGAGATCTTCGGGCCCCACAACCGGGTGGACAAGCTGGCGGACCTGGCGGGCACCATTCCCTACGAGCTGACCTGCGCGGTGAGCAAGCGGGTGCCCCGGGTGTTTTTGAAGAAGAAGAAGGTGGTGGGCCGGGAGCTGCGGATGTACCTGTAACCATCCGCGTTCGGCGGCATAGGATACTGCGGGGCGGCGGCGCGTCCGCTTGGGACCGGATTCGGACTCGGGCGGGTGTGTATAAATTGACGGGCTGCGTGGGAGAATGATAGTGGTCACCCTCTGGTGGCACTTTCTTCCGGCGGAGCGTGAATTACAGTGGATACAAGCGTCAAGCGAGGCGACATTTATTACGCGGATCTCAGCCCGGTGGTGGGCAGTGAGCAGGGGGGCGTGCGGCCGGTGCTGATTATTCAAAATGACACTGGCAACCGCTACAGCCCCACGGTCATCGCGGCGGCCATCACCTCCCAGACCGGGAAGGCCCGGCTGCCCACCCACATCGAGCTGTCGGCCCAAACACAAAACTATGGACTGACGAAGGATTCTGTGGTACTATTGGAGCAGATCCGCACGCTGGATAAGCGGCGGCTGCGGGAGAAGATGGGACGGGTGGATCCGGCGCTGATGGAACGCATCGACGCCGCCATCGCCGTCAGCTTCGGCCTGCACAGCGACCGGCTGGTGTGAAATGATCTGTTTTGCGGAGGGTCCCCGCCTGGGGGCGGGGGCCTCTCCCTATGCGATTACATAAGAGGAGGAACCCATGCGCGTGAATCGACTTCTGCGGGCCCTGGCGGCCCTGTCCGCCCTGGCGGCGGCAGTGACGGTGGCGGTAATGGCTGCCGGGTCCGCCGGCTCCCAGTCCGACCCCCTGGTGTCTCTGAGCTATCTGGAGAGCACCTACACAAACACTCTGCTGAAGGAGGCGGACGGCGTCCTGCAAAGCCGCAACGAGGCGCTGGAGAAGGCCCTGGCGGAGGAGGTGGCGGCCATGAAGAAGTCTGTCTCCTCCGGCACTGCGGCGACGGGCAGCGCCGCCTCCTACACGGCGGTGACCCTGACCAAGGGCCAGACCCTCACCGGCGGCGTGGGCACGGAGGTGCTGCTGCGGCAGGGGACTGCCTCCTGTACCGCCGCCTCGGCTCCGGGGCTGGTGGATGTTACCGGCGGCGGGGAAGTCCAGAACGGCGGCGCCCTCACGGCCAACCACCTCTATCTTATGACGGCGGAGGGCCGGGGCGTCACCGCCTCTTCCGATGTGACTCTCCTGGTCCGGGGGAGCTACACCCTGGGCTGAAGCATATCTGCCCCTACGGGGGCATACCATGGTCTATAAGTTGCTGAACCGGAAAAGCCCCCCTGGCGCAGCCAGGGGGGCTTTTGGCGGAATAGGAGTGCGCAAGGAGGAGATCCCATGGAGTATCCGGTCATGCTGGAGGGGGAGCGGGTGGGCACTGCGGCGATAGAGGAGGAGGGGGAGCGGCTGGTAGTGTCCCTCCGGTGCCGGGAGGATGGCCGGGGACTTTTCCGGGGCTATCTCGTCTGTCCCGGCGGGGAGGTGCCCTTGGGGCTTCTGGAGCCCCGGGACCGGACCCTCTGGCTCCAGCGCCGCCTTCTCCGGGAGGAACTGCGGCCCCTGGGGCGGCCCAAGGAGGTGCGGCTGGGGATGAGCTACGCCTTCGCCGGGGCGTGGCAGGACCTCCGGGACCCCGCTGCCTTCGCCGGGGCGGCAGGGGAGACGCTGTCCGGAGACACCCTTTGGCGGCAGGCGGGGAGCCTTCGCCAGCTGGCCCTGCCCTACGACCCCAAACGGCCCTTCCCGCTGGTGCGGTTGTTCTGCTTCGCCCGGATCATGACCATCCGGGGCAGGCGCTATGCGGTGTACGCGTTCGACAGGGAGGACCGGCCCCGGATGCAGACTACAGGCCCCGGTCCTTCAGCTGGGACACCAGGGTGACATAAAACTCCCTTACATCGAAATCCGGCAGGTTTTCCCGGTTGAGGTCCACCACGTCCCCGTGGGAGATGCCCCGGTCACCGCCGGTCTGGAGGTAGGTGAACCGCTCCCCGAAGGGGAAGGAGTCCCGGGAGACGAGACCGTCGTTCTCCCCGTCGAAGAACTTCACCAGGCGGTATGTGAGGTTCAGAGGAAAACGGCCGTCACCGCCCCGGCGCAGGCAGGAGCCCACACTCTGGCACAGAATCCCCTCGGTGTTGGGGTGGGCCTCCAGACCGCGGTTCCGATGGGCGCAGCGGGCGGCGATGAGATCCCGCACCGCCGCCATGAAGTCCGGGTTGGGGTCCCCCAGCCGCCGCATGGCGGCATTATAGGTGGTTTCGATCTTCTGCTGGGCCTTCTCCGGAATGGCGGTAAGGAGGTAGTCGGCAAAGCCGCAGCCCCCATGGGGAGAGTTGATGGTGGTGAGGGAGGCTACATAGGGAGAGGCGCCGCAGAAGCTGAGGGCGTAGCGGCAGTCCAGGCCCCCCTTGGAGTGGGCGATGATGTTCACCTTCTCACAGCCGGTCTCCTCCACGATGGCTTTGATGCGGTCCGTCAGCTCCTGGGCGCTGTCGGCCACAGCGGCGGCGGACTGGTGATTGCCGTAGAAGATCCGGGCCCCGTTGCGCTCCAGGGCGGCGGGGATGCGGCCCCAGTAGTTGACATAACGGTAATCCCGAAAGAAGACGCCGTGGACCAGCAGCAGGGGATACCGGGTTTTGCAGATCTGTTGGTCTCGGCGCTGCCGGTCCAGCCGGTCTTTCTCCGACTCGAAGCGGATCTCATCGGACACCACCCGGAGGATCCGGGAGAGGGCGAAAAGGTTCACAATGGGGATCATGCCGCAGAGGATCCCCAGGAAGCGGCGGCGGATGCCCAGCTGTACCGAGGCGGCATAGACGGTGATAACGCCGTTCCAGAAGTGGATGATGAGGGCAACGGACGCCAGGCCGGCACTCCAGAGAAGGACGGGCCACCGCTCCGGCAGCAGCAGGGGGGCGGCCAGGCCATGAAACAGGAGGGTAAGGGGTAAGGCCAGGCAGAAGCTCTGCAGCCGCACCAGTCCGTGGAGACAGACTCGCAGCCGATTGGAGAGGTCTCTGGGATAAGGGGTAAACACCTCCGATACCAGGAATGCCAGGGCCGCCGGGATTGGCAGCCAGCGCCAGCCGGTGACCTCCGTCAGCCATAGGGCGTTAGCCGCCAGGGTCAGCAGGGGGCCAAAGAAGAGAACGATCCAGCGCCGCGGGATCATGTCGCCACCTCCAGTCAGCGTGTTGCGGTTGTTTTTCCCCAGTATACCACCCTTTTCCCCGGTGCACAAGGCGGGACGAGGCGGGATTTTGGGAGGAGACGGAAAAAAACCTACCAAATGGCGGAAAGCTGTGGTATACTATCCACAAGATATAGACCGGCGGCCGCCGGGGAAAGGGAGGAAGGGCCATGAAGTGTCCCTACTGCGGGTTTAAGGAGAGCAAGGTGGTGGATTCCCGCCCCGCTGATGAGGGCAGCAGCATCCGCCGCCGGCGGGAGTGCCTCAGCTGTGAGCGGCGCTTTACCACCTACGAAACGATGGAGTCCCTTCCCATGGTAGTCATCAAGAAGGACGGCAGCCGCCAGACCTTCGACCGGCGGAAGGTGCTCAACGGCATGATCCGGGCCTGCGAGAAGCGGCCGGTGCCCCTGAGGGAGCTGGAGCGTCTGGCCGACGAGATCGAGCAGACCCTCCAGAATTCTCTGGAGCGGGAGGTGAGCACCGAGGCCATCGGCGAGCTGGTGATGGAGAAGCTGAAGAGCGTGGACGAGGTGGCCTATGTGCGCTTCGCCTCGGTGTACCGCCAGTTCAAGGACATCAATACCTTCATGGCGGAGCTGAACAAGCTGCTGGCGGAAAAATAGGCGGGGGCCGGTCTCCCGCCGGAAAAACGGCCAAAAAGGGCGCGGGACCCCGGGGAAAACGGGATCCCGCGCCCTTTTCCCACCGGCGGCGGGAAGCGGGAGAGCATGATTGTTTGGCTTGATTTGCCTGGAGAAACTGTGCTATACTGGACATGCGGAAAGGGTGCTGGGAACGCCTGCCGCATCCCGGATTTTTGGAGGATATTTTTTGGAAAAATCGGCGGTTTTCGGAGACTTTTGCGCGGCGGCGGAACGCCGGCGGCGGCTTGCGCCGTAGTCACAAAATGTTCTTGATGCTGATGCGCTGGGTCTCCGCCAGAAGGCGCAGCTGGGTGTAGAGCTGCGCCAGGGTGGTGTGGAAATCCGGCACGTCCCGCTGATCGCATGCGGCGAAGGCCGCGGCGAAGAGGTTTTCCGATTCGTCCAGCTCCTCGTGCTCCAAAATGGTGTGGAAGAAGATCTGGCTCTCCTGCCAGTCCTGGTAGGTTCGGCGGATCTGGTCCTCTGCATCCTCCCACTGCTCCTCCACCGCTAGATGGTCTGCTAGTTCCAGCATGTCGATCCAGTGGTCCGTCCGCTGCTGAACAAACCGGCCTGTCCACAGGGCGAAGGCCAGCATGGCCCCCAGCAGCAGAAGGGGAAGATACAGGGCTTTCATACGCATTCCTCCTTCGGCACGCACACCACGGTCCCGCCTTCGTCCACCGTAAGGAGAAAGACCTGGCGGGGGGAGGTCAGGCCCCGCTGGCGCAGCTGGGCGGCCAGCCAATTTTCATCCCGTCCGGCGGCCCGGAGATTTCGTTCCATGAGCCGCCCATCGTTGATAAGGAGGATGGGCAGCACAACCTCGTCAGGGACCGTGAGGCCCGCGGCGGCGGGAGTGAGGGGGGACTCCTTGGTATAGGGGAACACCGACACCTTGCCGCTGGTCTCCAGAATGGCGTACTTCACGGAGGAGAGATCGGAGATTCCCTGGCCCCGCAGCTGCTCCAGCAGCTCATCTACTGTCAGACGGTTTTTCGCCATCTCCTTCTGCTGCAGCTTCCCCTCCCGGATGATGGCGGTGGGGCGGCCGCACAGCAGGGACCGCAGGCGGACGGACTTGAGGTTGAGAAAGCTGAGGAGCAGGGAGAGGCACAGCAGGGTGATGATGGGCAGAAGGCCGTTGACCAGGGGGATGCCGAAGTCCTGCATGGGCACCGCCGCCAGGTCGGAGATGATGAGGGTGAGCACCAGCTCGCTGGGCTCCAGCTCGCCGATTTGCCGCTTGCCCAGAAGCCGCAGGCCCACCATCAGCGCCAGATAGAGGATCATGGTGCGAATGAGCGCAGTGGTCATAGGACACTTCCTTTCTCCCATAGTATGGACCAAAGGGGAGGGAGTATCCGGGAAGAGGAGATAAAATTTCCCAAACACGCATCGCAGAAGGAAAGGAGGACCATGGGGGAAGTCCCATCAGGAGCGCCAGCACCCGCCCATGGCGGGATGACGAGGAGAGGGGAGTATCGAAAATTCGGCGGATGCCCCTCCGTCCCTCCGGGGGCGTACCCGGCTGACAAAGACACGGGCGACCGTGCAACAAAGGGGCCGGGACCGGAGATGAGCGACAAATGGCTGCGAGTTTGTCCTCCTGAGACATCCATGGAGTACCTGTCAGGGCAAGTGCGCCCATTTGGCAGGCATGTGCGAGATCATAGGAGGATCACATTATATGTGCGGAATTGTTGGTTATGTAGGGCAGGAGCAGGCGGCGCCCATTCTGCTGGAGGGTTTGAGCAAGCTGGAGTACCGGGGGTATGACTCCGCCGGCGTGGCGGTGTACGCCGATCAGAAGGGGACCTTGGAGGTCCATAAGGCCAAGGGGCGGCTCCAGGTGCTGTCGGATCTCCTTCAGGGAGGGGCCTCGGTCCACGGCTGCGTGGGCATTGGCCATACCCGGTGGGCTACCCACGGCGCACCCTCGGACGTCAACTCCCACCCCCAGGTCAGCCGCAGCGGCAGGATCGCTGTGGTCCACAACGGCATCATTGAAAACTACGCGGAGCTGAAGGCCTTCCTCATGGAGCAGGGGGTGCCCTTCACCTCTGAGACGGACACCGAGGTGGTGGCCCAGCTCATTGAGCACTTCTATGACGGAGACATCCTCCAGGCGGTGGGCCGGGTGCTCCGCCGCATTGAGGGGGCCTATGCTCTGGGCATCCTCTGCGCCGACGCCCCGGATCAGATCATCGCCGTCCGCAAGGACAGTCCCCTCATCCTGGGCTATGGCAAGGACTGCAGCTTCCTGGCCAGCGACGTTACCGCCAT
Source organism: uncultured Oscillospiraceae bacterium (assembly GCA_944386955.1). Classification (GTDB taxonomy): domain Bacteria; phylum Bacillota; class Clostridia; order Oscillospirales; family Oscillospiraceae; genus CAJFPI01. The sequence goes on along the minus strand of CALXDB010000019.1, from coordinate 10,766 downwards.
CATCCGCCACACCCGGGACGTGGTGTACATGGACGACGGCGAGGTGGCGGTGCTGCGGCGGGACGGCATCCAGTGCTACAACCATCTGATGCAGCCCATTGAGAAGGAGATATCCCATGTGGACTGGGAGATCGACGCGGCAGAGAAGGGCGGCTATGAGCACTTCATGTTCAAGGAGATCATGGAGCAGCCCGAGGCCCTGCGCCGGTGCATCTTTCCCCGGATCCGGGACGGGGAGGTATATCTGGAGGACTTTGCCCTCTCCGAGGAGTATATCCGGAACATCGAGAAGATCTACATTGTAGCCTGCGGCTCCTCCTACCATGTGGGCATGGTGGGGAAGTATAACCTGGAACGGCTGACCCGCAAGCCAGTGGAGGTGGCTCTGGCCTCGGAGTTCCGATACATGGATCCCATCGTCAGCGCGGATACCCTGGTCATCGTCATCAGCCAGTCCGGCGAGACCCTGGACACCATGGCGGCCCTCCGGGAGGCCAAACGGCTGGGGGCTACTATCCTCTCCATCGTCAACGTGGTGGGCAGCTCCATTGCCCGGGAGTCGGATATGGTGCTCTACACCTGGGCCGGGCCGGAGATCGCCGTGGCCACTACCAAAGCCTATTCCACCCAGATGGCGGTGATGGACCTGCTGGCGCTGTACTTCGCCAGAGTGCTGGGCACGGTGGCGGAGGAGGAGTACCAGGCGGCCATACGGGAGCTGCTGCTGCTGCCGGCCAAGATGGAGACCATCCTGGCAGATAAGGACGACATCCAGTATTACGCCAGCCAGTATTTCAATCACAACAGCGTCTTTTTCATCGGACGCAATGTGGACTACGCCATGGGCCTGGAGGGCTCTTTGAAATTGAAGGAGATCTCCTACATCCACTCCGAGGCCTACGCCTCCGGAGAGCTGAAGCACGGGACCATCAGCCTCATCGAGAGCGGTACCCTGGTGGTGGCTCTGGCCAGCTACCAGAAGCTCTTTGAGAAGAGCATGAACAACGTGGTGGAGGTGAAGTCCCGGGGGGCCGACGTACTGGCCCTCACCACCGAGAGCCGCCGGGAGGAGATGGGGAAGGTGGCCAACGCGGTCATCGCCATCCCCGACACCCACGACCTGCTGCTGCCCAGTCTCGGTGTGGTGCCCCTGCAGCTGTTTGCCTATTATGTAGCGTTGATGCGCGGGTGCGATATCGATAAGCCGAGGAATCTGGCCAAGAGCGTTACGGTGGAGTAGCAGACCGATCCGAAGCCGCTGCGTTTCACAGCGGCTTCGGATACCGCAAGCTATGTATAGGAGGAAAACTTTACATGAAAGGGGAGGGAGGGACCCATGGGACACGCAGTCATGGAGGCCATCGCCGCCGGTGTGGCGGAGCACAGAGAAGAGATCATCGGGGGGATCCTGGAGGAATTCCTGCCCCTGTGCGGCATCCCCCACCAGAGCGGTCATGAGGAGGCTGTCAGCGCCTATCTGCGGCAGCGGCTGGAGGACATGGGATACGAGAGCCGCCAGGACGAAAACCTCAACGTGATCGCGGAGATCCCCGCTACCCCCGGGTTGGAGGACCGGCCCCGGGTGATTCTCCAGGCTCATATGGACATGGTGGTGGCGTCGGAACCGGGGGAGTTTGATCCCCTGCGGGACACGGTGCAGACGGTGATCGAGGGGGATATCCTCCGCACCGACGGCCGCTCCTCTTTGGGGGCGGACAACGGTATCGGCGTGGCGGCCATTTTGTATGCGGTGGCCCGGCCCAGACTGCCCCACGGTCCCATCCGGGTGCTGTTCACCGTCTGTGAGGAGGTGGGGCTGAAGGGGGCGCGGCTTCTGGACCCGGCGGTGCTGCGGGACGCCCGCTATCTCATTAACCTGGACGGCTTCCACGCCGACCGGGCGGTGGTGGGCTGTATGAGCGGCAAGCGGGAGACCTTCTTCCACCCCATGTATACGGTTCAGGCCATGCCGGGCAGCATCGGGATCGAGGTGGAGATCTCCGGCTTCCGAGGCGGCCACTCCGGGGAGGACATTGGGGAACGGCGCTGCAATGCTATCCGTTTGATGGCAGAGATGCTGTCCTGCGTAAAGGAAAAAAACTTTTCAGTTGAGATTGCCTGGATCGACGGCGGCACCGGCGCCAATGTGATTCCCCGCACCTGCACGGCGCTGCTGGCGGTGACAGCGGACGAGCGGAAGGCGGTGGAGCGGCGGATCGAAGAGGAATTCTGCTGGGTCACCGCTGCCTATCAGACCCAGGAGCACACCCCGCATCTCATCTTCCGGGAGGGGCAGGCCCCCCGCCGGGTGTGGAGCGACGAGGTGGTGAACCATGTGCTGGAGGCCATCCGTCTGGAGAATAACGGGGTCTACGCCATGAGCAGCCAGTTTCGGGGGACGGTGGGCGGCTCCAGCAATCTTGGGCGGATCTTCAGCGACGAGCGAAAGGTGGAGCTGCAAATCATGACCCGCTGTGAGTCGGACGAGATCGAAAGGAAGATCCTGCTCCAGCACAGCCATGTGGCCAAGCGGTATGGCTTCACCATGGGTATCGTGGGCTACGACGCTTGGCACCAGGAGGCGGAAAATCCCCTGACGGAGGCGGTGGACGAGACCTATGAGGAGCGCTTCCACCGCCACATCAAGGTGATGGCCGCCCAGGTGGGGCTGGAGCCCGCCTACTTCCACGCGAAAGCCCCCTGGCTGACTATGGTCACGCTGGGAGCGGATATTGAGGATGCCCACTCCACACTGGAGCGGGTGCACCTGAGCAGTTTGGAGACGATGTTCCGTTTGATGGTAGGAGTATTGCTGCGGACCGCCCACCATCAGCGGATCGAAAAAACAGAGGGGAGATAACGAACATGTCAGTAGAGCGGATGGCCTTCGGGGCTACAAAGGACGGACAGGCAGTGGAGAAGTTCCTGTTGAAGTCAGGGCAGCTGGAGGCGGAGATCATCACCTATGGCGCGACGCTGACGGCACTGCGGGTGCCGGATAAGAACGGACAGGCTGTGGATGTGGTGCTGGGCTACCGCAGTGTAGCGGGGTATGAGGAAAACGGCGGCTATGTGGGCGCTACAGTGGGCCGTTATGCGAATCGCATCGCCGGAGCATCTTTCACTATTGACGGCGTGACCTATCCGCTGGCAGCCAATGAGGGGACCAAGCAGCTTCACGGCGGCCCGGGAGGATACGCACATCAGCTGTTCCGGGGGGAGCAGACCGGGGAGAGCCAGGTAACGCTCTCCTTCCACGACGGCGACGGGGCCAACGGCTATCCCGGCAATGTGGAGATGTCGGTGACCTACACCTTGACGAAGGATGGGCTGCGGCTGAGCTACCGGGCGGAGACAGACAAGCCCACCTTCTGCAACTTTACCAACCACAGCTATTTCAATCTCAACGGCGGCGGTACCGCTATGGACCACCTCTTGTGGATCAAGGCAGATGCCTTTACCCCTGTTGATTCTCAGAGTATTCCGGTGGCTCAGGCTATGCCGGTTGCGGGGACGGCCTTCGATTTCCGGGAAGAGAAACCGGTGGGCCGGGATATTGAGGCCGATGAGGAGCAGCTGCACATGACCGGCGGCTACGACCACAACTTTATTCTCGGACCGGCGGACGGGCCACGCCTGGCGGCCCGGCTGACAGGGGACAAGAGCGGCATCGTCATGGAGACCTACACCTGCCAGCCCGGCGTACAGCTCTACGCCGCCAACGGGCTCAAGAGCAACGCCGAGACCAAAAGCGGCGTCCCCTACGGCAGGCGGGAGGCGGTGTGTCTGGAGACCCAACTGCCGCCGGACAGCCCCAATCACCCGGAGTGGGGGGATGTGGTTCTGCGGCCCGGGCAGGTCTATAAGGCGGTGACGGAGTACCGCTTTTCTGTGAAGTAAAAGAGGCGAAAAAAGAAGAGCATCTGCGGGATTTTTCCGCAGATGCTCTTTTCACAGCCCTCGGACGGCTGTCACAGGCCGGGGTGGGCGTTGGAGCCAAACAAAAACACCAGCGCCGCGATCAGGGCGAAGTAGATCACCCCAAAGGAGGCCGCCACCCCGCACACCATCCGCAGCGGCCTGTTCCGCTTGTTCACCACCAGCAGGGCCAGGGCGCCCAGCAGCAGAATGCCCACCGCTGCCATGACGCCGGTGCTGAGAAACGGACTGAAGAGGGACAGACTGCCCATTCCGGTTGACATAACGATAATTCTCCCTTCCATTCGGAGTGCGGCCCCTTGCCGCGCCGTCTTCCTTTCTGCTATATTTTTATTATACCACACCTCTCAGGGGATTGCAAAGCGATCCCTCCACTTGTAACGTTTGGTCTTCGGTTCGCTCTTATCGGTGAGGAGGTGAGAGGGAGATGGACCTGGATGAGCTTTACCGGCAGCACAGCCGGACGGTGTACCGCTATCTGATGTCCCTCTCCGGGGACTGCCACCTGGCGGAGGAGCTGACCCAGGAGACCATGTTTCGGGCGGTGATGAACATCGGCTCCTTCCGGGGGGAGTGCGGTGTGTCGGTGTGGCTGTGCCAGATCGCCAAGCACCTCTGGTACGAGACGCGGCGGAAACGGCGGCGGACGGTCCCCCTGGAGGAGGCCGTCCTGGCGGAGGCGGCGGAGGATCCGGCGGAGGCCCTGGGGGACCGGGAGACGGCGGAGCAGCTCCTCCGGCAGCTCCACGCCCTGGAGGAACCCTACAAGGAGGTGTTCCTCCTCCACGCCCTGGGGGATGTGCCTCTCCGGGACATCAGCCGCCTCTTCGGCAAAAGCGACAGCTGGGCCAGAGTGACCTACTACCGGGCCAAGGCCCGGATTGCCCGGCGATGGAAGGAGGAGAACGATGGAAAAGCGGGAGTGTGAGATCGTGGGGGACCTGCTGCCCCTGTATCTGGACGGGGTGTGCAGCCCCGCCTCGGCGGCCCTGGTGGAGGCCCATCTGGCCGCCTGTGAGGACTGCCGGGCCCTCCGGGGGGCCATGGAGCGGCAGGCCCCTGTGCCGGAGGCGAGGTGGGAGGGGGGAGACCTCTTCCGGACCCTTCGCCGTCGGGTATTTGCCCTCTTCGCCGCCCTGGCGGTGATGGTGGGCTGCTTCTGCCTCAACACCGGCGGCGCCTGGGAGGGGGGACCCGCCGGGGCGGGCCATTTCGCCGTCACCCTGGTCTATCTCCTCTTCTGGGGCCTCTTCACGGTCCAGGCCCGGCGGTACCGGGCCCTGACGGCCGCCGCCTTCTGGGTGAGCCTTGTCACCTTTGTCTCGGCAGCGGCGGGGCTCTGGTGGCGGCTGACGGAGAGCGGCGGCTTCCTGGCCCCCCTTCTGGCCGCCCCCGCTGCCGTACCCTTCTACGGCCTTCGGTGGGCGATGGACTGGACAGCGGTCTACGCCGGGGCGGCGGCGCTGTCCCTGGGGTGGCTCGGGTACGCCGCCCGGCAGCGAAAAAAGCTCCGGGCCCAGCCGGAGGACCGGTAGGGCGGACAGCGCCCCGGGACACGCCGATCCCGGGGCGCTGAAAATTTTTTAGAGAGTGGAAATCAAAGGGACCGCTCAGTCCGTCTAATGGGCAGAAAGGAGGCGAGGGACCTTGACAGAGTGGGAGTATCTGAACCGGGCCGAGGCGGCCAGGGAAAAGCTCTACCGCACCGCGCTGATGACCTTGGGCAGTCAGTCGGCGGCCATCGACGCGGTGGACGAGGCGGTGTACAAGGGCTACTGCGGCCACAGGAAGCTGCGGCAGCCGGAGTATTTCGACACCTGGCTCATCCGGATTCTGCTGAACGTGTGCCGGGATGAGCTGCGCCGCCGCAAGCGGGAGCTGGCAGTGGAGGCCCTGCCGGAGACCGCCCAGGAGGCCTTTGACGCGCTGCCCCTGAAGGAGGCGGTGCGGCGGCTGCCGGAGGCGCTGCGGCAGGTGGTGGTCCTTCGCTTTTTCACCGGCCTTACCTTAGAGGAGACTGCCGACGCGCTGCATCTCCCCCGGGGGACGGTGTCCACCCGGCAGCGAAAGGCCCTGACACTTTTGAAACTGGAGCTTTCCGACGGAGAGGAGGGAACGCCATGAACCGGCTGCAGGAATATGAAACGCTGATGACAGAGCTTGCCGACCTGCCCCCTCAGCTCAGCGGTACCGCCCGGCGGGCCAGAGCCAGGCGGCGGGGCCGGCGGCTGGGCTTCTCCTTAGGGAGCCTGGGGAGCGTCTGCGCCGCCTTCGTCCTGGCGGTGAATCTGATGCCCGCCTTCGCCCAGGCCTGCGCCGGGGTGCCCATCCTCCGGGAGCTGGCAGCAGCGGTGGCCTTTTCCCCCAGTCTCTCCGCCACCGTGGCCCACGGCTACGCCCAGCCGGTAGGCCAGAGCCAGACGGTGGACGGCGTGACGGTGACAGTGGAGTATGTGGTGGCTGACGCGCAGCAGATGGAGGTATTCTACCGCACCGACGGGGAGGCAGGTCCCTATGAGGTGGACTGCGACCTGGAGGACCTGGAGGGCAATCCCCTCACCGGCTACACCGTCTCCGCTTTTACCGCTGGGTCGGACAGCGGCGATGATCTTTTGCACTTTACCGTCCACTTCACCGAGATGGACGTCCCCGACACTCTGGTGCTGCAGCTGCGGCTGCGGAAGGACGACGGCCCCTGGAGCGCCGCCCCCTATACCTTCTCCATCCGCATAGACCCGGAAAAGACGGCCAAGGCCCAGGTCCTGTCAGTGGGACAGTGGGTGGAGCTGGACGGCCAGCGGTTGAAGGTGGACCGTCTGGAGCTGACTCCCACCCGCACCGCCCTCTATTTAGAGGGAGACCCGGACAACACCGCCTGGCTGCAGGATCTCACCTTCCGCTTTACCGGAGCCGACGGCACGGTCTATGAGCGCGTGGATGGCGCCGTAGGCGGTGTGGGGCAGCCGGAGGGCGGCGTGTACACCTACTACTTCCAGAGCCTCTACTTTGCCGAGGAGGCCCTGACCCTCTGGATCGACGGAGCGGCGTGGCTTCAGAAGGACGCCGGTCCCGTCACTCTGGACCTTGCCGACGGCACCTATACCGGGACCCTGCCCCAGGGCGTCACCTGCCTCTCTGTGGACGAGGAGGAAGGGCAGCCGGTGATCTGGGTGGAGTCCATCCTTCACCGGACCCCCTTCGCCCTCACCTACCGGGACGAGACCGGGGCGGAGCGGACCTTCTCCAAGCTCTCGGAGCTTCAGTCGGGGGAGACCCGCCGCTTCCGGTATTTCCTGGAGGAGGGAACCGCTGGGATCGTGGCGCTGCTGCCGGTCTACACCAGTCTCTCCCACTTGGAGGAGCCCCTCTCCATTCCCCTGCAATAACGCAAAAAAGCCCGCAGCCGGGAACGTCCGGCTGCAGGCTTTTTGCAATGCTTCGTTATGTGGGATCGATGGCTTCTCCATTTTCATCCAAAAGATAAATGGCAAATACCGTGTGCAGCTGGACAGGGTACGTTTCCTGCACCCCGTCAAAGACCACCCGCACGCAGTCCCCCTCCGTCAGCTCCGGCACGCCTTCGGCGGCCACAACGTCGGTGCTGACCGTCACCTCCGTGCCGGAGGACACCGCGCCGCTGGTCTCTTCCAGACACTCCACTTCATACAAGCCGCCTCCTTCCCTATGCTTCTACCCATCCAGACGAAATTGGCAGCAAAATGTGCCGCCTCACCGGAAGCCTAAGCGCTTTCGCCAGCTCCGCCGCCACTGGAGGGCGACGCGGCCCAGTAGCCGGTCCAGAAGGAAGAACACCGCCTCCCCCAGAAGGAGCAGCGCCCCCTTCATGAGGGCCGCTTCCTCCGGAAGACCCAGCAGCACCCCCAGCCGGTCGATGAGGCACAGCGCGGCGGTCCACACCGCCAGCTTGCCAAGCCCCCGGACCCACCGGCGGCGAATGCGGTCCAGAGGCCCCCTCACCGCCGGGTAGAACCCGGTGCAGGCGAACACAAGCACCGCCTCCGGTTCCGGCGTCAGCAGAGCCCCCACCACAGCCGCGGCGGCGTAGGTCCCCAGGCCCCAGCCCATTCCCGCCTCCTCCGCCGCTGCCGCCAGGGGCAGCATGGCCAGAATGGGTCCGCAGTAGGCCGCCAGGGGCAGGGCCCCCGTCAGCAGCAGCACCACGCTCAGCGCCGCCATCATGGCGCACAGCGTCAATCGCCGCGTCTGTTTGCCCATGTTTCCGCCCCCCTCTCTGTTCCCTCCATGATAGCCCCGGGGAAGAGGGAAGTCAACGCGAAATTTTCCGCTCCGCCCCCTTTACATACTCGAACAGATGAACTATAATAGGAGTACGATTCTGAGGGAGAGGAGGGCCTGCCATGCGAGCGAGACCCATCACCTGCTGCTTCACCGGACACCGGCCCTCCAAGCTGCCCTGGGGCCGGGACGAGGGGGACCCCCGGTGCCTCGACTTGAAGCGCCGCCTGCGGGACGCGGTAGAGGCCGCCTACGAGGAGGGGTTCCGCCACTTCATCTGCGGCATGGCTGTGGGCTGCGACTTCTACTTTGCCGAGGCGGTGCTGGATTTGCGGGAGCAGCGGGGGGATGTGACCCTGGAGGCTGCCGTCCCCTGTCCCACCCAAGCGGACCACTGGGGGGAGGCGGACCGGAAGCGGTATCAGAACCTGCTGGCGGCTTGCGACTTCGAGACCCTGGTCCAGGACCACTACGGCCCCGGCTGCATGCAGCGGCGCAACCGATACATGGTGGACCACAGCGCCCTGGTCATCGCCGTGTATGACGGCATGCCCGGCGGCACCCGCCAGACCCTGGAGTACGCCCTGCGCCGGGGGGTGTCCTTCGTGGACCTCCGGCCGGTGGAGGGGAGGTGAGCAGATGGACCGGACCATCCTCCACTGCGACCTCAACTGCTTCTACGCCTCAGTGGAGCTTCTCGGCCTGCCCCGGCTGCGGAAGCTGCCGGTGGCGGTGTGCGGCGACCCTGCCTCCCGCCACGGCATCATCCTGGCAAAAAATGAGCTGGCCAAGTCCTTCGGCGTGAAGACGGCGGAGACGGTGTGGCAGGCAAAAAAGAAATGTCCGGACCTGGTGCTGGTGCCGCCCCACCACGCCCGCTATCGGGAGTATTCGGAGAAGGTCAATGCCATTTACCTCCGCTTTACCGACCTGGTGGAGCCCTTCGGCATCGACGAGAGCTGGCTGGACGTCACCGGCTCCCTCCACCTCTTCGGCGGCGACGCCGTGGCCCTGGCGGACCGTATCCGGGAGACGGTGGGCCGGGAGCTGGGACTTACGCTGTCGGTGGGGGTCAGCTTCAACAAGGTCTTCGCCAAGCTGGGCAGCGACTACAAAAAGCCCGACGCCACCACCCGCATCGGCCGGGACAACTGGAGGGACATCGTCCACCCCCTGCCGGTGGAGACCCTCCTCTTTGTGGGCCGGGCTGCCCGGGCGGCCCTTGGGCAGTATGGTATCCGCACCATCGGCCAGTTGGCGGCGGCGGACCGGGACTTCCTCTGTGACCGGCTGGGGAAGCTGGGGGGTCAGCTCCACGACTACGCCAACGGTCTCGACCGCTCTCCGGTGCGGCCCTGGCACCAGAAAGAGCCGGTGAAGAGCGTGGGAAACGGTACCACGTTCTCTCAGAACCTGACCACTGTGGACCAGGTCCGGGCGGGGACGGCCCTTCTCTGCGACAGTGTGGCCATGCGCCTGCGCCGCCAGGGCCTCTGCTGCGGCGGCGTCCAGGTGACGGTGAAGGACCCCCAGTTCCGGGTGATCTCCCGGCAAAAGCAGCTGCCCCGGCCCACCCACCTGATGAAGGAGCTCCAACAGGCGGCCATGGAGCTGATCCTCTCCGCCTGGAGGCCCCCCAGCCCCATCCGCCTCATCACCGTCACTGCCATCCACCTGACGGAGGAGGGGGAGACCTATTGCCAGACGGACCTCTTCGCCGACCCGGAGGCGGAGCGGCAGCAGCAGCGGCAGGAGAAGCTGGAGCAGGCCATGGACGCCATCCGGGGCCGGTTCGGCAAGGACGCCATTGCCTTCGGCGCCGCCGGGGAGGCCAAGGGCCGGGGAGATCTGCCGTAAGGGAACGGCGGACAACCTGCCGCCATTTGGACCGCAGACAGGGGACAACCGGGAGCTTTTTCCGGTTTCCCCTGTTTTTTATGCAAGTTTACAGAGGAGTTGACAGAAAAATGGTTGCAAATTCAGGACAGGCCCTTTATGATATAGGGGACGCTGAAACAGCGGCATGCCGGGAAGCCCCCTTCCCGGCGCCGGAAAGGAGACAACATGAAAGCATATTCCGCAATGACCCGCGAAGAGCTGATGGCCGCCTATGCCCAGGCGCAGGCGGATTTTGAGGCCGTGAAGGCCAAGGGACTGCAGCTGGACATGTCCCGGGGCAAGCCCGGCGCAGAGCAGCTGGATATCGTCATCGGTCTGCAGACTGTTTTGAAGGACAACGAGGACTGCTTTGACGGCAAGCTGGACTGCCGCAACTACGGCACCCCCATGGGCATCCCCTCCTGCCGCCAGCTGTGGGCGGACATTCTGGGGGTGAAGGTGGAGCAGGTGATGGCCGCCGGCAACGCCAGCCTCAACCTGATGTACGACACCGTTTCCAAGGCCTACACCCACGGCCTGCTCCACAGCGAGAAGCCCTGGTGCAAACTGGACAAGATCAAGTGGATCTGCCCGGTGCCCGGCTATGACCGCCACTTCTTCATCTGCGAGACCTTCGGAATTGAGATGATCCCTGTGTCCATGGACGAAAACGGCCCCGACATGGACGCCGT
>CALXDB010000018.1 GCA_944386955.1 uncultured Oscillospiraceae bacterium | reverse complement strand
CCAGCACCAGCGTGCCGCCGGCGGCGTCGAAGTCGTCAATGAAGTGGTCGCCGTTGGGGCGAATACCGGTGAGCAGGGGGATCTCGTCGGAGAATTCGTCGAACAGCTGGAACACGTCCACGTCGCTGCCGGCGGCGTGGGCCACAGCCTGGATGTGCTTCATGGCGTTGAGAGAGCCGCTGACGGCCAGCACGGTCTTGACACAGTTGGCAAAGGCGGCGGGCGTCAGGATATCCCGGGGCTTCAGATCCTCGTCCACCATCTCCACGATCCGCCGGCTGGCGGCCCGGACCGCCTCCCACATGGCCGGGCTGTTGGCCAGCACCGGGGTGGTGCCCGGCAGGCAGAAGCCCAGGGCTTCGCAGGCCACATGCATGGTGTTGGCGGTGCCGATGCCCTGGCAGACGCCGGGCCCCTTGATGGCCGCCCGGATCATCTCCTCCATCTCCTCGTCGGTGACCTGGCCCACCGATTTCCGGCCGGTCTGGATGAAGAGGTCCTCGATGTCGAAGTGCTGGCCCTTGTAGGTGCCGCAGGGCTGATAGCCGCAGGCGATGACGATGGTAGGGACGTTGCACCGGGCGGCGGCCATCAGCTGGCCGGGCAGGGTCTTGTCGCAGGAGGCCAGACAGATCATGCCGTCCAGATTCATACCCTCCACCGCTGCCTCCACATCGTAGGAGATCAGGTCCCGGCTGCCCAGGGTATAGCCGTTTTCGTGGCCGGTGTAGAGAAAGTCCACCGGGGCCGTGGTCCGCACCTCAAAGGGCAGGCCGCCGGCCTTCTCCACCTCCTGGGCCGCTGCCTTGGCGATCTCGTCCAGGTGGCTGAAGCAGACGGCGTAGTTGGAGGAGGAGTTGACGATGGCGATCTTGGGCTTCAGGAGATCCTCCTCCGTCTTGCCCAGGGCGTACCACATGGCTTTGCGGACGGGGATGTTGTAGCGGTTGCTGCGATACTCTTTCATAAAAATACCATCCTTTCCAATTGTCGGTGCGTTTCAGCGGGACGCGGCGTTTTTCTCAGCGGTCTCCTGGGCAGGGTCGGGACTGGGCCACACGGACGTAACGATGTGCAGCTTCTTGTTTTTGATAAGGTAGTTGCTGGCCAAAATCACCACCACGATGAAGACCACCGCGATCAGCAGACAGACGGGGCTGATCTTAACAGCCGCCTTGATAAACACGATGGTGTAGGCAATGGCGCTCAGGGCGCAGATCACATACATGGCCGGCTTGTTCAGATGGAACAGGTTTCTCCGGAAGGCCTCCGGGTACCGGGTGGGGATCCGGAAGGCACAGTAGATGACGGTCATATAGGTGAAGTAGGACAGGAACTGGTAGATGTTGGTAATCATTACGATGTCCAGTCCCAGCAGGTTGGGGATCAGCAGGATGGCGGCGTAGACCAGGTAAATGATCCAGGGCATGCCGTGGCGGTTGTGCCGCATCAGGGCCTTGGGGAACCATCCGTCGATGGTGGCCTGCTCAAAGCCGTAGCGCAGGTTGTTGAACATGGGGTTGATGGTGGTGACGATAGCCATCAGCGGACCGCCGATGAAGAAGAGGATATAGAGCGCATTGGGCAGCAGGTGCTGGGCCGCCGGCAGGATGGTGGGGGCTCCGGCCACCTCCTCGAAGGGCAGCACGCCGGAGGAGACCATGGCCAGACCGCAGTAGACCACCATGATGCAGGGGATGGTCAGCAGCATGGCCTTGGGGATGTCCCGGGTGGCGTGCTTGGCGTCCTTGCCGTAGTAGATGGTGGTGTAATAGGCCTGGCAGGAGGTCACCAGCAGCAGCACCGCCTGAACAAAGCCCATGCCGCCGCCGGCGAACATGTTTTCGCCGCTGAAGTCGAACAGGGGCTGTTCGATGTGGAGCAGGCCCCAGATGATGTACAGGGACATGGTAATCAGCAGCAGAGTGGCCATGGCTTTGCTGATCCGGTCGAACAGCTTCAGACCAAAGAGGTTGATAATCAGCAGGACGACGATGCAGACAATGGTATATTGCTGGGCGGTAAATTGGGGAAAGATTTGATTGATATACATGCCCAGGGCCTGGCAGAAGCCGCTGTAGAGGACCGGTGTGAAGAAGGTGGCGTAGACGATGACGCCGCCGAACCGGGGCCCGAGAATATCCGAGGCCAGGGAATAAAACGCGCCGCTGACCCGGACGCAGCTGGAGGTCACCACGATGGGAAAGGTCATTACGATCCCCATCAGGATAGCCACGAAGTAGGCCAGCCATACCGAGTAGCCGGTATAAGCCATAGCGGGTCCGATCAAAGTGACCAGGCCGGAGCCGACCACACAGCCCAGCGACACGGAAAACAGACCGGTCAGAGCCAGGGGGCCGGGCTTCGGCTCCGGCGCCTTGGTGATAATGTCGTCAAATCGACGGGCTTTTTCTTTGTCAGCCATAAAAGATCCTCCTTTTTTCAAGACGGCTGGTTTAATCCTGCAGATTGGGCGCCAGCTGCTGCTGCAGCCGGGCAATGTCGATCTCGTGGACGCTGCCGCTGCCCGCCAGGGCCAGCGCATAGGCCGCCGCGGTTCCGGTGGCTGCGCAGGGGCCCATCACACGGACGCTGGACAGCGCCGCTGTGTCGGCGTCGATGCACCGGCCTGCCGCCGCATAATTGTCCAGTTCCGGAGAGAGCAGCGATGCGAGAGGGATGTAGTGGACATGGTCGTCGGAAAAGGTGTGCCAGACGTACCCCGCACTTTCGTTGTGCAGCTCGATGGGCCATGCGCACCGGGCGATCCGGTCGGGGAACACCGTCCCCTCCAGGATCTCCTCCGTCTTCAGGCGGTGCACCGCCGCCACCGACCGGGTCTGCCGGATGCCGGTCTCCCCGTATTTGACGACCTCTCCGCGGCCGAAATGGCGGGGGAACTCCTGCCGCAGAAAGGCCGCCACCCGGTCGGTCAGGTCCTTTCCGGTCATCGTCACCTCCGACGCGGCCACCGGATCCAGCGGCGTGGGCACATGGGTCATGTTCACTGAGAGGAGGCCGCCGTGCACCGGCATGTAGAAGAACACGCCCTTGAGCCGCTCCAGCCCGTACTGCCTGCCCACCTCAGCGGCCCGGAGATTGATCTCCTCCGTCGTGGGCGGATCGGTGCAGTCGATGCCGCCCATCACGAACACCTGGGAGCCCAGTACGTCGGCGGCGCTCACCTGACAGGGAAGATCGGCGGCCCAGGCCAGCGCCGCATCGCCGCTGGCGTCCACAAAGGATGCAGCCCGGACGCTGACCGGGCCGTACCGGCTGAGGAACTGGACCTCCGTCAGCCGCCGGCCCTCCCGGCAGACGCCGCTGACCAGGCAGCCCAGCAGCACCCGCACGCCCAGCGCCTGCATCTTATGCTCGGCCCAGCGCAGAAACCCCAGATCGTAGTAGGGGACCACAAGCGTTCGGGAGGAATAGCGGGGAAAGGCGGAGCCCATCTTTTCAAGATCGGCAAACATTTCCTCCGCAAAAAGACGCGTCAGAGGGCGGCAGCCCTCCCGATCCGGTCCGTTGGAATAAAAACCGCAGAATGAGCCGATGTTGGCGTTGTAGGTCAGCCCGCCCAGCTGTGCAGCGCCGTCGGCCAGTACCACCCGGCGTCCCAGCGATGCTGAGGCCAGCGCTGCGTAGATCCCCCCGATCCCGCCGCCGACGATACAGACGTCGGTCTCCAGCACGGCGTGGGTCTCATCCCGGCAGCGCCGGACCTCCCGCTGTTCAGACTCCAGATAGGTCATACCCTCACCTCCAGATTTGATTCGGCAATATTGCTGATTTGATTATAATAAAGCGGCTCTGTTTTGTGAAATACAAATAAATTGACGTGGTGATTCCTTCAAGGAATCACCACGTCAATTCCAATACCAGAAAATTTGCTTATTTTGTGCCGCAATTTGGGAGCTCCATGTGGCGGAGAATCTGCTGAAACAGGGGCAGATGGGGATTGCTTCCCTCAGAGGACCAGACTACGTCCACCCCGCAGTCGCTGCGGCTGCCGCAGGTGGGCACATGGAGCAGATCCTCCTCCCTGGTGATCCGAAAGCTGGGACCGGCCAGCGTGACGCCGTATCCGAGATAGACCTGAGAGAGGATGGTGTCCCAGGAGGCCACATAGTGGATCTCGCCGGGAAGAAAGCCGTAATTTTTGCAGAAGGCGTTAGGGCGGCGGCGGTAATCACAGCGGCCCTGGGTTTGCAGAAACACCGTTGTTCCGTTAAAATCTTGGGGCCGAAGATCTGAGTACGCCTTCCGGTGGGGAAACAGCTTCCGGCTGAAGTAAATGAAGGTTTTGCCTCTTGAGATGGGAAAGCGCACCAGGGCGCGGCCCTTGACGGTGTCGAAGGTACGGACCAAAATGGCGTCCGCCCGCTGGTCGTAAAAGGCCTCCAGCAGCTCTTCCAGCGGATAGGAGGCAATATCCAGCCTGCAATCGGGGCAGGCCTGGGCAAAGTCGTCAAACAGCCGGGGCGCAATGCGCTTGATGTCCAAAAAGGGAAGGACCGCCAGCCGGAACTGATCCTGGGATCCGGCGGCCATGGCCCGGGCCTGCTCCACCGCCTCTTCCAGCTGCTGCTGCAGGGTCCGGACCTGCTCTGCCAAAAAGGCGCCGGCGGGCGTCAGCGCCACAGAGTGGCGGTCTCGCCGGAACAGCTGCAGCTGAAACTCCTGCTCCAGCGTCTGGATCTGCTTGCTCACCGCCGATTGTGACACAAACATCTCCTGTGCTGCCTGGGTGTAGTTCAGGGTTTTCGCCACGGCAAGAAAGCATCGAAGCTGCTGAATGGTCATAAGATCCCTCCTGTCCTTCCCGTCGGAGCCGCTCCGGCCTGTTGAAAAAGCGGGGGTAGGCGGTCCGTCTTCCGCCTCTCGAAAACAAATGCCCGCTTGTGGATGATTGTAGCAAAAATACAAAACGACTGCAAGCGGTTTTCTTTGGCCTTCCCCACTGGGAAACATCCAAAAACAACGAATAGCCTCAAGCCGGCACGCGGCTTGAGGCTATTTTCCTTTGCTTTCTTTGGGCCGAACTGTCCGTCCTTATTTCGCGACGATGTCCTTCAGGGCCTTGCCGGCTTTGAAGACGGGCACCTTGGAGGCGGGGATCTCGATGGCCTCCTTGGTCTTGGGGTTGCGGCCCGTGCGGGCGGCGCGGGGCTTCACCTCGAAGGAGCCGAAGCCCACCAGCTGTACCTTGTCGCCCTCCTGCAGAGCGGCGGTAATCACATCCAGCGCGGCGGTCACAGCGGCCTCGGAGTCCTTCTTGGAAAGACCGGCCTTCTCCGCCACAGCGGCAATCAGTTCTGCTTTGTTCATAGGTGTACTATCTCCTTTGATTTTAATCGCGCAAACAGGCGTCTCGTCGGTGTTACCCGCATATCGTAATCAATCTATCACATATTTCTCCCACTTGCAAGGTTTTTATACGGGAATCTTTGTGACATTTTACGAAGTTGGCCTGAAAAGCGCAGATTTCTCCGCTGTTGGAAAAATTTATCTTACCGGATGTGCAGCAGGCGGGCGATCTTGTCCCCCTTGGGCACCATCTCCAGGTCCTCCCGGGTGATCACCCGCAGGGCCACCACCAGCACCAGATACACCACCACCGCCACGCCGATGGCTCCGGCAGTGGACAGGGTATTGCCCAGGTAGCCGCTGAAGAAGGCGTAGGCGTAGTGGGCGCTGAAGCCCATGAGAATGGAAGCTGCCAGAGGCTTTCCGAACAGCCGCAGATACCGGGGCTTCTCCTCCACGATGCGGTAGACGATGGTCAGATTGATGGCAGAGATCAGGGCGTAGCAGGCCAGGGTACCGATGGGCGCCCCCTTGATGTTGATGGAGGGAATGCCGATGAGCACATAGTTCAGCGCCACCTTGGTGCATCCGCCGATGATGATGGTAATGATGGGGATCTTGGCCCGGTCGTTGGCCTGAAGGATGCCGTTGGTCAGCAGGGTCAGACACACGAAAATGGAGGCGATGCCCAGGATGTGCAGGTGGTAGGTGGCGGCGGCCGCCGCCTCGGGCTGGGCGGGATAGAGCATCTGCAGAATGGGACCCGCCATCACCGACAGACCCACTCCGGCGGGCAGGGCCAGCAGGGCAATGAGGCGGAAGGAGGCGGATACCACCCGGTTCACCGTCCGGTGGTCCCGTCTGGCTACCGCTGCCGCCACGGCGGGGATCAGGCTCATGGTGATGGGGGGAATGAAGGAGGAGGGGAAGTTGAAGAGGGTCATGCCGAAGCTGTACTCCCCGTAGAGGGCCGCCGCCGCCTTCTCCCCGATGCCCAGCACGTCCTGGAGCCGGCCCATGGCGATGGACTGGTCCAGGGTGGAGATGATGCTCTGGCCGGAGGCGCCGATGGTAATGGGCACTCCGATGGCCAAAAGCCGCTTCAGGATCACCTTCCGGCTGCTGGGCCGGTCGGCGCTGTCCGGGTCGTCCCGGCGGGCGCGGAGCTGGTGAACCAGCATGTAGACCATGGCTACCACCGACCCGGTCGTAACGCCCAAAATGGCCCCGGCGGCGCCCATATCCACCCCCAGGCCGGCGCTGATGAAGTACCAGGCCAGAAGGAGACCCACCACCAGCTTGAAGGAGGCCTCGATGACCTGGGAGATGGCGGAGGGCAGCATGTTGCCCTGGCCCTGGGTGTAGCCCCGGAAGGCGGACATGACGCACACGCACACCACCGACACGCTGAGGGCCCGAATAGGCCAGTAGGCCAGGGTGTTGTTCATAGCGGAGGCCAGGGGCTCCGCCCAGAAGAACATGAGGCTGGTGCCCGCCGCGCCCAGGATCACGAACAGCCACATGGCCACGCTGAGGACCCGACGGCTCTGGTTGTACCGGCCCAGGGCCCGGGCCTCGCTGACCAGCTTGCTCACCGCCAGGGGCAGCCCCGCGGTGGAGATGGCCAGGAGAACGGAGTAGATGTTATAGGCGGTGTTGAAATGGGTCATGCCCTCGGCGCCCAGAATGTTGCCCAGGGGGATCTTGTACAGGGCGCCGATGACCTTCACCACCGCCACGGCGACAGCCAGGATCACGGTGCCGCCGAGAAAGGATTGCTTGTTTTCCTTGGACATGGGGTTCCTTCTTTACACAGCTTGAGAATTTGGAGCCTTGGGGATCTTATTCCTCCGCCTGCCGCTCCAGAGGCTGGCCGCAGTTGGTGCAGTATTCGTTTTTTCCCTCGTTCATGGCGCCGCAGCCGCCGCAGCGCCGGAGGCCTCGCAGGCCCAGCCGCTGGCGCTCCTTCTCCCGAAGGACCTCCCGCAGGCTGTCGATTTCCAGCAGCGCCTCCTCCATGGCGTCGCTGCCGGTGGGGTCGCCGGTGTGGGTGGCGTAGACCATCTCCCCCACCCGCTGGAGCTTCCGGCGTACCTGGGCGGTGAGATCCGCCTCCTCCAGCTTCAGCTTGGCGTACCGGGCGGCGGTCTCCGCCGTCTTCCCCGCCGCCTTGGCGCCCCGGCCCGCGGCGTCGCCCAGGTCCAGGGCCGTCCGGCAGGTCTGGCCCCACAGCTCCTCCAGGGTCTCCTTCCAGCTGTTGTTTTCCATGGTCTGTCTCCTCCTTAGTCGTCGTAGATCCCGCCGCCGATAAACTCCCGGATCAGGGAGTCGGGGGCGATGTAGGATTCCTCCAGAGTCTCGAAGAGGGGGTAGGCCTCCAGCAGGTGGCCGATCTCCTCATAGCGCTCCATGTCCGGCCGCAGCTGCTGGAACAGAGGCAGGGCGTAGGGCTTGATGGCGCTGACCTCGTAGGGCAGGGAGCTGTCGAACATGAAGTCGGCGTTGTCCTTGAAGGGGGAGATATACAGTTTTTCGCCCCGCCGCACGTTGCTCCACATCTTCATGGTCACCTGGGGCTCCCAGGCCCGAAACTTGGCGTCCCGGACGGTGCGGCGAGCCAGGCGCAGCCAGGTGCCCTTGAACACTACGCCCTCCTCCCCGGTGACGCTGCTGCGGGCGGAGATATAGAGCTTGAAGGCGTTGGGGTTCTTGCCGGTGATGATGTCGTTGAGGGCGTGAATGCCCTCAAAGATGGCGATCTCATCCTTCCCCAGCTGGAGGGGATTGCTGTGGATGGCGGAGCGCATCTGCCGGGCGAACTCGAACTTGGGGATGTGGATGGTCTCCCCCCGGTCCAGCATTTTGAAATGGCGGTTGAGGAGATCCATGTCCAGGCAGAAGGGGGACTCATAGTCGATGAGGCCGTCCCGGTTCCGGGGAGAGGTCTCCGGGTCCACGGTTTGGAAATAGTTGTCCAGGGACACGGCGTGGGCCTTGATACCCATCTGCTCAAGCCTTGCCTGGATCTTCTTGCTGGTGGTGGTCTTGCCGCTGCCGGAGGGGCCGGACAGCAGCACGATGTGGGAGCGGGCGTGGTTGTCCGCGATCTTCTGGGCGGCCCGGTCGATTTTTCGGGCGAACTCCGCGTCCCCGGCTTCCACGAAGCCCTTGGGATCGCTGCGGATGGCGTTGTTGATGTCCTTGAGGGAATAGGCCATGGTCGTCACTCACCTTTCTCAAGCATAATGTCTACGGAATAAACGGCTTTGCGGTTTATTCATGCTGCGATAGCCGCGTAATTCCATAAATCGGCTCTTTATGCCGTTTTTATGGAATTCAGACATTGTGCCAATGCGTATTTTCCCTGGTGCGCCTCAGCGTACCAGGGAAAGGTGCAATTTTTTTGGACAATTCTGTCCAAAAAAATTGCACTTGAACAAAGCCAAGGGGCCTTGAAAGCCACATCTTTCAAGGTTTTCGGCTTTGTTCCGTACGCATTAGCATACGATGGCAGAAGGTCCGAAATGCCTGCTGGTTTTCCAGGAATTTCTCCGGCCGCTGGGTGTACTCCAGGGGATACTTCAGGTTGAAGGCCCGTTCAATGCGGTTGGCGGCGCGGTCCACCATTTTGGTGGAGCCGCCGCCCCCCAGGCTGAGGATGCTGTGGAGCTCCTCCATGATGTAGATGTTGTACCACCCTTCACCGCCGCTGCGGCACCAGCCCGCATTTTCAAAACTGCCGGACTGGTACTTCTGACGGTAGAGGTAGTAGGGCAGGAAGCCCGCCTGCCGCAGGGCCGGGTCGGCGAAGTCCAGCATCTCCCCCACCTCCTCCACCGAGGGGATGCGGCTGCCCTCCAGGGTGATGCGGCTGCCCTTTTTGAGGCTGAGGGTGTGGACAGTGAGGTTGTCGGTGCCGAAGTCCAGCACCCGGCGGAGGCTCCGGGAGAAGCCCTCCGGGGTGTCCTCGGGGAGGCCGGCGATGAGGTCCATGTTCACATGGGGAAAGCCCACGGCGGCCACGGTCTCCATGGTGGCCTCAATGTCGGCGGCGGTGTGCCGCCGGCCGATGGCACGAAGGACGTGGTCCTCCATAGTCTGGGGGTTGACGCTGATGCGGTCCACGCCGTGGGCCTTCAGCACCTCCAGCTTTTCCCGGGTAATGGTGTCCGGCCGTCCGGCCTCCACCGTCCGCTCCACCGCGCCGGAAAAGTCGAAATTTGCGTAGAGGGTATCCAGCAGGCGGCCCATCTGGTCCGCCGACAGGGTGGTGGGGGTGCCGCCCCCCATGTAGAAGGACTTGAGACGGAGGCCCAGGTCCCGCACCATCTCCCCGGCGGACTGGATCTCCCGGGCAAGGGTCTCCAGGTAGGGCTCCACCAGGTGAAAGGACTTCTCCACGCTGTTGGAGACGAAGGAGCAGTAGGCGCAGCGGGTGGGACAGAAGGGAATGCCCACATAGAGGGAGAAATCCCGGAGATCCCGGTCCCGATCGGCCTCCTCGGCGGCCCGGGCGGCGTCCAGGCACAGCCGCCGCCGCTGGGGGGTGACAAAGTAGGTGTCCCGGAGGATCTCGTCGGTCTCCTCCCAGGTTTTGCCCTCCTCCCGCAGCTCTGTGGCCACCTTTACCGGCCGGATGCCGGTGAGGCTGCCCCAGGGAGGCGCGATGCCGGTGACCGCCTGGGCGGCGCGGAAGAAGCTCATGCCGATGGCCCGCCGCCGCTGGCCCTCCCGGGCGTAGTCGTCCCCGGTGAGAGGCACGGTGAGGGAGAAGGGAGCGGATTTGCCGTCCCAGCCCAGCTCCGTGGTGACAGTGCAGGCATTTTCCCGGTCCTCGATGGTAATAACAGCCCAGCGGCGGTCCTCCGCCGGGTCCACCTGCCCGTAGACCGGCCGCTCCTGGGGAAAGAGGGCCAGCAGACTCTGCTCGGCCACATATTTATAGTCGTGCCCGACAAAGTGCAGTTTCATTTCCGCAACGCCCGCCTCATATAAGGATTGCTCAGCCGCTCATCCGCCAAAGTGGTGGAGGGGCCGTGGCCGGGAAGGACCTGCCGGTCTCCGGGGATCTCCGCCAGGCGGTGCAGGGAGGAGAACATCTCCCGCATGCTGCCGCCGGGCAGATCGCACCGGCCGCAGGTGCCGGCAAAGAGGGTATCCCCTGCGAAGAGGAGCTCCTCCCCCAGCAGGCACACGCTGCCGGCGGTGTGGCCGGGGGTCTCCAGCACCTCAAAGGACAAGGACCCCACAGACACGGTGTCCCCCTCGCCGTAGATCTTGGCGGGACCGCCGTAGAAGAAGCGCTGGTCCAGTCCCGGCTGGAGCTGGTCCTTTTTATGAATATAGACGGGCAGGTCGGGATAGACCTGGAGGATCTCCGGCACCGCTTCCCGATGGTCAAAATGGCCGTGGGTGAGGAAGATGGCGGTCAGGGCAAGACCGGTATCGGCCGCCATTGCCAGGAGGTCCTGGGCCTGGTCGCCGGGGTCCACCAGGGCGCAGACACCGGCGGCCTCGTCGCCGATGAGGTAGCAGTTGGTCTGCACCGGTCCCACGGTCATGGTCTTCAAAATCATGAAAGATACCTCCTTTGGTATGGATGCCGCCCCCGGCATTCCGGGGGATCCGTTTTCCCCCCTGACGGGGGATCTGTTTTTTCGCCGTTGGCCGACGGTGTACCGCCTGGTGTTTGTGCCTCCGGCGGCCTACTTTTGTGGCTGAACAAAAGTAGGCATCTCCGCGCTAAGAGCCTCGCTTTGCTCGGTTGCGCTCCGAAACACCTCGCTGCGGCTCGGTGAAAATCAGCTTAGAACCAAGGTTCTAAGGACTCCTTTTGTTCCTATTATGGGAAGTCTGTACCGTGAATTTTGATGGCTTTGTGCGGCTGACGGATGCAAGGGGGTCGGAGTTCCCCTCTCCCCGCGCTTGAAGCGCGCTGCCCTGGTGGTTGTTGGGGCTTCTGCAATTTCCCAATCTGAAAGCCTTCCCCCGCTGGGGGAAGGTGCCCCCGAAGGGGGCGGATGAGGGATCGCGCGGTGGAGGGAATCGGTAGAAGAAAGTCTCTGCCCTTGGGCTCCCCTCATCCGTCACGGCTCCGCCGTGCCACCTTCCCCCAAAAGGGGAAGGCTTGAGACAAACCGACCATCGTCAACCCACCAGGAGAGCGCGCCGAAGCGCGGTATTAGGGGGGCCATGACACGTCCACGGAGCGTCAGAGGCAGCCAAAGCAAAATAGTCAGGGGGACTGACAGTACACGTCAGGACAAGGGAATTCTTAAAACCGTAGGTTTTAAGCGGACTTTTGGTGACTTTTCTTCCGCGAGAAAAGTCACCCGCCGGAGGCATAACACCTGACAGTACACCGTCGGGTACCGACAAAAGGTCCCCGCCCTCGTCAGAAAGAAGAGAATAACCTAAGTTACGCCTCGGTGTCAAAGAGAATGGTGACGGGTCCATCGTTGACGGACGCCACCTGCATATCCGCGCCGAACTCTCCGTGCTCCACGGGGAACCCCCGCTCCCGGCAGCGGGCCATAAATTCCTCATAGAGGGGAATGGCCGCGTCCGGCTTCGCCGCGCCGGTGAAGCCGGGCCGCCGGCTGGAGGTGTCGGCAAACAGCGTAAACTGGCTCACCACCAGGAGACTTCCCCCCACGGTGGCAAGGTCCAGATTCATCTTCCCCTTCTCATCCTCAAAGACCCGCAGATTGCAGATTTTGTCCGCCAGCTTCCGGGCGGTCTCCCGGGTGTCTCCGGGCCCCACCCCCAGCAGCACCAGATATCCCCGGCCGATCTCCCCGTTGACCTTCCCGTCGATGGTCACGCTGGCCGAACTTACCCGGGTCACAACTGCTCTCATATGTTTTCTCCTCGTTACGACGCCGTTCGGGTCACCTTGATGACGTCGGAAATGTTGTGCAGCTTCGTCAGCACCGCGTCCAGCTGGGCCTTGTCTGCCACATTGATGGTGACATAGAAAATAGCAAACCCGTCGCTGGTGGTGCGGACGTTCAAATTGGCCACGCCAACCTTGCACACGCTGATGGCAGTGGAAATATCCACCAGCAGGTTGTTGCGGTCCTTGCAGACCACCTCCAGGGAGGTGGAGTAGCTGAGGTTGGTGTCCTCCCCCCAGCTCACGGTGATCCACCGGCCCGGCTCCTCCATCTGGTGCTCCAGGGAGGCGTTGGGGCAGTCCTTCCGGTGGACCGATACCCCATAGCCCCGAGTAATGAAGCCGATGATCTCGTCCCCCGGCACCGGGGTGCAGCACTTGGCGAATTTCACCAGGCAGTTGGAGAGCCCCTCCACGATGATGCCCTTCTCGCTGCGGGTCCGCTTGGGCTCCGGCTTCTGGGCCTTCTCCGCGGCCCGGGCCGCCTTCTCCGCCTCCGCCTTGGCGGCCTTCTCCGCCTTCTGCATGGCGGCGATCTCCACTTGGAACCGGTGGACCGCCTTCTGGGCGGTGTAGCCCCCGTAGCCGATGGCGGCGTACATCTCATCTAAGGCGTTGAAGCTGGTGGGCTTCAGCACCTTCTCCAAAATCTCCGGCACCACCACGGCGCTCATGGGAATCCCCGCGTGCTTCAGCTCCGACTCAAAGGCCGCCCGGCCGTTGGCAATGTTCTCGTCCCGCCGCTCCTTCTTGAACCACTGGCGGATCTTGCTGCGGGCCTCGCTGCTCTTGGCAATGTTCATCCAGTCCCGGCTGGGACCCTTGGCGCTCTTGCTGGTGAGGATCTCCACAATGTCCCCGTTGTGGAGCACATAGTCAAAGCCCACCATCCGCCCGTTGACCTTGGCGCCGGTCATGGAGTTGCCGATGGCGGAGTGGATGGAGTAGGCAAAGTCGATGGGCGTCGCCCCGGCAGGCAGGTTGGTCACGTCGCCCCGGGGGGTAAAGACGAACACCTCGTCGTCGAACATATCCACCTTCAGACTGTGGATAAAGTCCTCGGCGTCGGCGTCCTCCTGATTTTCCAGGAGCTTGCGGATCCACTCGTAGCTGCTCTCCTTGTCGTCGCTCTCGATGCCCTGCTTATACTTCCAGTGGGCCGCCACGCCGTACTCCGCCACCGCGTGCATCTCAAAGGTGCGGATCTGCACCTCGAAGGGGATACCCTCGTCGCCGATGACGGTGGTGTGGAGGCTCTGGTACATGTTGGGCTTGGGCATGGCGATATAATCCTTGAACCGGCCCAGCACCGGCTTGTAAAGGTCGTGGATGGCTCCCAGCACGTTGTAGCAGTCCGCCACCGTGTTCACCAGCACCCGGAAGGCGAAAAGGTCGTAGACCTGGTCGAAGGTCTTGTCCTGGCCGTACATCTTCCGGTAGATGCTGTAGGGGTGCTTCACCCGGCCATAGACCGTGTTGGAGATCTCCAGCTCGTTGAGTCGGCTGACGATCTCCCCCTGGATGCGGTCCATGAACTGGGTGTATTCGTGGCTCTTGGCGTCCAGGGCGGCGATGATCTCGTCGTAGCCCACCGGGTCCAGGTACTTGAGGGACAGGTCCTCCAGCTCCCACTTCACCTTCTGCATGCCGAGACGGTGAGCGATGGGGGCGTAGATCTCCATGGTCTCAAAAGCCTTTTTCCGCTGCTTCTCCGGGGTCTGATACTCCATGGTCCGCATGTTGTGGAGCCTGTCGGCGATCTTGATGAGCACCACCCGGATGTCCCGGCTCATGGCGAAGAGCATCTTCCGCAGGTTCTCCATCTGCTCCTCCTCCATGGTGGTGCAGTGGACCCTGGTCAGCTTGGTGACCCCCTCCACGATGTCCGCCACCGTGGTGCCGAAGCGCTTGGCGATGTCCTCATAGGTGGAGTCTGTGTCCTCGATGCAGTCGTGGAGCAGGGCCGCCTGGATGGACTCGCTGTCCAGGCGCATCTCCGCCACGATCTGGGCCACATTCAGAGGGTGGGTGATATAGGGCGTACCGTCCCGGCGCATCTGGCTGCCGTGATGGGCCTCGGCATACTCAAAGGCCTCCCGAATCCGCTTGAAGTCTGCGGAGATGTTGTACCCCCGGATGGTCCGTTCCAAATGTTGATAGCGCTCTTCCACTGTTGCCATCGGTCACGCGCCTCCTTTCTGCTCCATTCCCAGAATATCCATGAGCCGCCGCATATAACGGCTCTCCTCCAGCACCACCTTGCGCCCGGTGTTGCCGGGGCGCAGCTCCATCCGGTCCGCATCCAGGCGTACCGACAGCAGCTGCCGTTCGGCAAATACCGCCAGGCACAGCTCCGCCCGCAAAAAGGGCTCCGCGCCCCCGGCGGCGGCAGCCATGGCCCGCAGGGCCGGCAGGCGGTCCACTGTCACCGTGCCGCCGGCAGTGGCCCGGCTGATCCACTGCCACACGCCTATGAACTGCTCCCGGCCGGGCAGCAGCCGGGCGGCGTCCTGGGGCCGGACCTCTCCGCCCTCCAGCAGAGCGCCGCACAGCCGCAGGCACTCCCGTTCCCGGGCGGAGGGGTAGAGGGAGGGACGCAGGTCGATGATCTGCAGCTGCACCGTGCGGCTGCCGCGGAATTCATTGATCTGCAGGTGGAAGGCGGCGTCCACCCGCTGCCCGATGTGGAGGCCGTAGGCCTCCTTGCTGACAGAGAAATAAATGGCGTCGAAGAAATACTTCCCCTTGGACAGCCGCAGCTTCAGGTGCTTGTTCTGTCCCACGCCCTGCATGGTTTCGATCTTGGCCCCGTTGAGGCAGAAAACTGGCCGGTTGTTGCCGGCGCCGTAGGGCTCCAGCCGCCCCAGCTCCTCCACCTCGCTGAGGGTCACCAGCTCCGGGTGCTGGATGCTCACATCCACCTCCAGGGAGGACACCGGGGGCTCTCCCCCGGAGAACTGGCTGACGCAGCGGTTGATGCGGCAGCGGAAGGCGGGGATGTTCTCCTTGCGGATGGTAAAGCCAGCCGCCAGCTCGTGGCCGCCGAAGCCCTCCAGCAGGTCGGCGCAGCTCTCCAGGGCGGAAAAGAGATTGAACCCGCCGTAGCTGCGGCAGGAGCACTTGCCCATGTCGTCCTCATTCAAATGGATCATAAAGCTGGGGCAGGAGTACTTCTCCGCCAGGCGGGAGGCCACGATGCCCACCACCCCCTGGTGCCACTGGTCGCTGGAGAGGACCAGAGCGCTGCGCTGATTCTCCGGCAGGGTGTCGATCTGCTCCACCGCCTGGGCGAAAATCTCCTGCTCCACCAGCTGCCGCTCCCGGTTGAGGGCGCACAGCTGCCGTGCCAGCTCCTCCGCCCGGGCGGGGTCGTCGGTGAGGAGCAGGTCGGCGGCCAGCTCGGCCTCCCCCATCCGCCCGGCGGCGTTGATCCGGGGGGCCAGCACGAAGCCGATCTGGATGGAAGTGATCTCCTTGTCCAGAAGACCGGTCTCCTTCAAAAGGGCTCTGAGGCCGATCAGGTCGCTGCTGCGGATGGTCTGGAGCCCCCGATAGACGATGGTCCGGTTCTCCCCGCTCATGTGCATCACGTCCGCCACCGTGCCGATGGCGGCCAGGGCACAGTACCGGGAGAAGAGGGCCTCCTCCCGCTGGGGGCCCCCCAGGGCCAGCACCAGCTTCAGGGCCACGCCCACCCCGGCCAGGCATTTGAAGGGGTAGGGGCAGTCGGGCCGGTGGGGATTCACCACCGCCACCGCCTCCGGCAGCTCCTCCTTGCACTCATGGTGGTCGGTAATGATGAGGTCGATGCCCAGCTCCTTGGCGTAGCGGGCCTCCTCCACGGCGGTGATGCCGCAGTCCACCGTCACCAGAAGGTCGATCTGCTCCCGCTCCGCCAGAAGGCGCATAGGCTCCTTCCCCAGGCCGTAGCCGTCCTCCACCCGGCGGGGGATGTACTTGACGCACCGGGCGCCCCGGCTTTTCAGGTAGTCGATGAGAAGTACGGTGGCGGTGATGCCGTCCACATCGTAGTCGCCGAAAACGGCGATCTTTTCCCCGTCGGCAATGGCACGGTTGATCCGCGCCGCCGCCTTGTCCATGTCTTTCATCAGAAGGGGGGAATAACAGAGGTCGTGTTCTCTTGTCAGGAAGGCCGAGGCCTCCTCCGGCGTGCAGATGCCCCGGGCGGCCAGCACAGCGGACACCAGATAGGGGAATCCTGCTTCCGTCAGCCGCGCCGCCGCCTCCTCCGGACAGCTGCCGCCGATCCAGCGCGTGTACTTCACGGCACACCCGCTCCTTTCTCTCTCCGCCGCAGCCCCATGCCCGGCGGTGTAGACATAATAATTTAGACTATTATAGCAAAGGTTATCCCCCTCGTAAAGTAAAAAGTGCGGCAGAGGGACGCCGTCCGGTTTGACGGCGGGAAAAGGGTCTGCTATAATAGCAGCAGCGGACGGCTCAGACCGTCTGCGCCGATGAATAAGACCGGCCGCCTCCGTCGGCCTCGAAAGGAATTCCGCCATGAAACGACGTCTCTTTGCCTGCCTGCTGGCGGGCTGCATGATGCTGTCCCTCTTCCCCGCCGTCTCTGCGGCCTCCACCGGCTATGCCGATGTGCCCGCCACCAGCTGGGCTGCCGCCGACATTGCCGCCGCCACGGAGGCGGGGCTGTTCCAGGGGGTCAGCGCCAACACCTTCGGCATGGGAAAGACCATGACCCGCGCCCAGTTCGTCACCGCTCTGGTGCGGCTGTTCGGCTGGGAGACGGTGACTCCCGCGACGCCCACCTTCTCCGACTGTGCCGCCTGGCGGTGGTACTACGGCGCCGTGGAGACGGCCTATGCCCACGACGCTCTGCCCAGCTATTCCACCACCTTCCGCCCCAATGACGCCGTTACCCGGGAGGAGATGGCCTCCATGCTGGTGCGGGCGCTGGGCTACACAGCATTGGCGGGCCAGCTGGCCAGCCGGAGCCTGCCCTTCTCCGACGTGACCAGCAACAAGGGATATATCGTCATTGCCTACGACCTGGGGATCATTACCGGCTATGCCGACGGCACCTTCCGGCCCAAGGGGCTGGCCACCCGGGAGCAGGTGGCGGCGGTGCTGGTGCGGCTGATGAAGAAGCTCCAGACCTCCAGCATGGAGGTCAGCGGCGGCAGCTATATCTCCCTGGAGGTGGAGATCCCCCAGGCTTCGGCGGACACTACGGTGCCCACCACGCCGCCCCAGGCCACACTGGACCTCTATGAGGCCCTGCGGATCTGCCAGGAGAAGGGAACGGATATGAGCCGGGTGGCCGTGGTGTTCACCGCCGGCGGCGTGTCCACAGTGACCCGAGGCAGCAGCATTGTATCCACCCAGGAGGTGTCCCGCCGGCAGGTGGACAATTATCTCAGCCGTTCCGGGGTGAAGAATTATTACTCCGACAAATATGATTGCAGCTATCTCATTTATACCAGCGGTTCCACCCAGACCACCATCTGGTATCAGACGGAGGAGAGCCTCTCGGCCAAGCTGGCCCTGTGCCGCCTTTTCGGCGTCACCCACTACATCATGCAGGACGCATGAGCGGCCTGAAACAGAAAAAGAGGGAGCGGCCGCTCCCTCTTTTTTCCTGTGCGGATCCTTGCGCGGAGGAGAGCTCCTCCCGGCGCGGAAAGAAGAGAAAAGGAAAGGGAGCGGCATTGCCGCTCCCTTTCCTCTATGTTTTGGAAGATTGGATGAAAAGAAGTTATTGTCTCTTGCAAGATTTATGGTAGCCGAGAGATTTTACAAAAGTTCGGCCGAAATGTTACAAAAGTCTTAAATCTTCTGCGGCGGAAGAAAAAGCCGTTACCCTCTTCCCTGCCGCAGGCGCTGGAAGAAGTCCCCCAGCACTGCTCGGCAGGGCTCCGCAAGGATCCCTCCCACCAGGGCGGGGGTGTGGGGAAAGTCCTCCATGAAGAGGTTGAATACCCCGCCGCAGGCGCCGAAGGCGGCGTCCCGGGCCCCGTAGTACACCCGGGGGATCCGGGCGTTCAGAATGGCTCCGGCGCACATGGGACAGGGCTCCAGAGTCACATAGAGGGCGCAGTCGTCCAGCCGCCAGGAGTCCAGGGCTGCGTTGGCCATGGCAATGGCCTCCGTCTCCGCGTGGGACAGGGCGCTGCGCTTCTCCTCCCGGCGGTTGCGGCCCTCCCCCACGATCGCGCCCTCCCGGACGATAACGCAGCCCACCGGCACCTCTCCGGCCTCTGCGGCCTCCCGGGCCAGGTCCAGGGCCCTGGCCATCCATCGCTCATGGTCCGACATAACTTCTCTCCCTTCCCGGTTTATTCCCCGGCATATTTGGCAACACTTGCAGGTAAGATATGGTACGACCCTTGTTTTTCGCAAAGGAGGACAACTATGCTGCGGCGTATCTCACCCATCCACCAGCAGGGCCGGGTCTCCCGGGAGCAGGCGGAGCTGATGCGGTCCCTTCAGGAGGCTCAGACCGCCCTTACCCACGCCAATCTGTCCTTTGACGCCCTCAGCGACCCGGAGCTGGTGGAGTCCTGCATCTTTGAGATTCGGTCCCTCCAGGCCCGCATCAACTATCTCCTCCGGGCCCTGAAGGCTCTGGAGACCGGCCAGCCGCCTCTGGCGGCTTCAGGGGGAGGTGGCAAAAAGCGATGGATCTGAGCCAAAAGGCGGCCATCGCCATCTTCGGCGTCTTCGTGCTGGGAGCAGTGATCCGCCTGTTCAAGACCCCTCTGAAGATCGCCCTTCGGGTGTTGGTCAATACCCTACTGGGCTTCGGGGCCCTGCTGCTGGTGAATATGACCTCCGCTGTTACCGGCCTGTCCCTGGGCTTCAACATGGTCAACGCCTTCATCATCGGCGTGCTGGGCGTTCCCGGCCTGGGCCTTCTCCTGCTGGTCCAGTGGCTGTTTTCTACCTGAAAACAGAGTATTACATATACGATTTGTAATATAAGAACAAAATAATACAAAATCTTGTCAAAAGACCGCCTGTGGGGCGGTCTTTTTCAGCGCTGATGCTCCTCTAGGCTCCAGCCGTAGAGGGGGTAGCGCTGCATGGCCCCGAAGATCTTGGCCTTCAGCTGGGGGAACTGGTCGCTGAGCTGGCGGATCAGCACTTTCATCTCCTCCCGCTTGGTGGAGCCGTTGGCAGGACAGGGATTTTCCACCACCGGGAGCTTCTGCTGACGCACTGCACCCGTCACCTCCCGCTCCTGGACATAGAGCAGGGGCCGGATCTGGGTGACCTTGGTGCGGTCCAGGTAGGTCACCGGCTGGAAACAGCTGATGCGCCCTTCCCAGAACAGGGACATGAGCATAGTCTCCACCGCGTCGTCGTAGTGATGGCCCAGGGCGATCTTGGAGATGCCCAGCCGGTTCATCTCCGTGCTGAGGGCCCCACGGCGGAACTTGGCGCAGAGGGAGCAGGGATTCTTCTCCTTCCGCTCTAAAAATACTACTTCATAAATGGGCACGTCCACCAGGTGGTAGGGCACCTCCAGCTCGTCGCAGAGCCGCTGAATGGGGGAGAAATCCATCCCCGGGGTGCCGGCGTTGATGGTAATGGCCTCCACGCGGAAGGGCTTGGGGTAAAAGCGGCTGAGCCGGGCCAGAGCCACCAGGGTCAGTACCGAGTCCTTGCCGCCGCTGACCCCCACGGCCACGGTCTCCCCGGCCTCGATCATGTCGTAGTCCTCCACGCACCGGCGGACCAAGCTGAGAATATGCTGCATAGACACCTCACAAAGGAAAATTGAAAATGAGAAAATAAGAGAAAACAAGAGCAAATCAAAGGAATCAAGAGCATTTGGCGTGGTAAATCAAAATGGTGTTGACACTTGAAAAATGATGTGGTATAAATAGATTTGCTCGCTGTGGGTATTGTACCTGATATCCGGCGAAAACACAAGATTTCCTTCGATAACGAAAGCACAGGGGCGAAAACCTGGCCTTTCGTGATCGAAGGAAACGGAAAACGAATGAAGGAGAATACGACCATGTCCACTTTTATGGCTAACAAGGGCAACATCGTCCGCAAGTGGTATGTTGTCGACGCCGCCGGCAAGCCCCTGGGCCACACCGCCGTCATCGTCGCCGACCTGCTCCGCGGCAAGCGCAAGCCCACCTATACCCCCCACGCCGACTGCGGCGACAACGTGATTGTCATCAACGCCGCCAAGGCCACCCTGTCCGGCAAGAAGCTGGAGCAGAAGATGTACCGCACCCACTCCGGTTGGGTGGGCGGTCTGAAGGAGACCAAGTACAAGGATATGATGGAGAAGAAGCCCGAGCTGGCCATGAAGGTGGCCGTCCGCGGCATGATGCCCCGCAACACCGTGACCAAGGACTCCCTGAAGCGTCTGCACATCTATGCCGGCGACACCCACGAGCACGCGGCTCAGAAGCCCGAGCTGTGGACCATGGAATAAGGAGGAACTGAAGAATGTATAAGTCCAAGAAGCCCTATCTGTACGGCACCGGCCGTCGGAAGTCCTCCGTTGCCCGTGTCCACCTGTTCCCCAACGGCACCGGCTCTATCACCATCAACGGCCGCGACATCGAGGAGTACTTCGGTCTGGAGACTCTGAAGATGGTGGTCCGTCAGCCTCTGGCTACCACCGACACCCTGGGTAAGGTGGACATTGTTGCCACCGTCAAGGGCGGCGGCGTCAGCGGTCAGGCCGGCGCTCTGCGTCACGGCGTGGCCCGCGCTCTGCTGCTGGCCAGCGAGGACTATCGTCCCCTGCTGAAGAAGGCTGGTTTCCTGACCCGCGATCCTCGTATGAAGGAGCGTAAGAAGTACGGCCTGAAAGCCGCGCGGCGTGCTCCTCAGTTCTCCAAGCGCTAAAATGTTTCAAATTATCCCGGAAAACCTCGGTTTTCCGGGATTTTTCTATCTAATTGTTCTAAACTTGTTTTTTGCCATTCGCATTCCGTCGTTGCAACGTGGTACTATATATAGTTCATTAGACTAATTTTGGACACAATATATAGGGTTATTTAGAGGTTACAAAACTTAATTTTCACGTTTGAGGTTACAAAAGAGGTTACGAGCGCCCTCCCAAAATGGTGGTAAGCAGGCGGAGTTTCTTGGATAAGGATACAGTATTTTCGAATGTAATAGAACAGCACGCGTGGCAAGACTTCTGCCGCGCGTGCTGTCTTCTGATATGATGGCTATTGGCGCTGCCGCTCACGGGCCACAGGCTCCAGCTGTCATCTACTCCAATGGCATGCTTGGGATAGGTCATTGTGTCATTGACATAGAGGCTATACACGCCCAAAAACGCAGTATCCGGCACAAGCTACGTCTTGCTGCGGTTCGTACCGTTCAAGGTAACATCCGGGCCGCCAGTCACCACACCGATGGCGGATTCCGTTTCCCGGGCTGCGCCAGGGTCGTTGGCCTGGTTGGGGTCGTTTGTGCTGGTAAATTTGCTTACCAGTTACTCCAGGCGATTACTCCAGATGTCCTCATTCAAGAGGATGACTGTGCCGGACTCGTCCCCCAGCACCTCCATAGCGGCCTGGGGATCGTAGTAGTCCATGTCCAGATTCTCACTGTCGCTGTGGATCAGGGGAATATCGGCGTACTGCACATAGGTGTTGCCCTCAAAGTCAGGAAAGTACTCCTCCACATATTCCTGAATATAGACGATGGCGGAACG
>CALXDB010000017.1 GCA_944386955.1 uncultured Oscillospiraceae bacterium | reverse complement strand
GTGTTCTCAAAGTTCACCTTCCGGCCGTGGGCGTCGGTGATCTGGCCGTCGTCCAGGATCTGGAGCAGCACGTTGAGCACATCCGGATGCGCCTTCTCAATCTCGTCGAAGAGCACCACGCTGTAGGGCTTGCGGCGGATCTTCTCGGTGAGCTGGCCCGCCTCGTCATAGCCCACATAGCCCGGAGGAGAGCCGATGATCCGGGACACGGAGTGCTTCTCCATGAACTCAGACATATCAAGACGGATGAGGCTCTCCGGAGCGTTGAAGAGGTCGTCGGCCAGCTGCTTGACCAGCTCCGTCTTTCCCACACCTGTGCTGCCCACGAAGATGAAGCTGACAGGCTTGCGCTTGGGGCTGATGCCCACCCGGTTGCGCCGGATGGCGGCGGCCACGGCGTCGATGGCCTCGTCCTGGCCGATGAGCTTGCGCTTGAGCCGCTGGTCCAGCTCGCTCAGGCGCTTGAACTCCTCCTCCCGGATCTTGCTGGCAGGGATCTTGGTCCAAAGCTCGATGACCCTTGCCAGATTGTCCATGGTCAGCTGGGGATCCCCATGGGATTTGATAGCGTCGAGCTCCTCCTGAAGCTGCAGCTCCTTCACCTTGATCTCCGCCAGGCGCTCGAAGTTGGGCTCCCCTTCGGTCTGGTTCTCGATCATGTCCTTCTCTTTGTAATAGTCCTGAAGCTCCCGCTCGATCTCCATCCGGCGGGAAATGCTGGGATCCTTCAGATTGAGGTCGGAGCAGGCCTCGTCGATGAGGTCAATGGCCTTGTCCGGCAGGAAGCGGTCGGTGATGTACCGCTCGCTGAGCAGCACCGCCTGGCGGAGAATGCCGTCGGGGATCTTCACCCCGTGGTGCTCCTCGTAGTAGTGGGCGATGCCCTTGAGGATCTTCAGGGTGTCCTCCATGTTGGGCTCGCTGACCACCACCGGCTGGAAGCGGCGCTCCAGGGCGGTGTCCTTCTCGATGTGCTTGCGGTACTCGGCAAAGGTGGTGGCGCCGATGACCTGAATTTCCCCCCGGCTGAGGGCAGGCTTGAGGATGTTGGCGGCGTTCATGCTGCCCTCAGCGTCGCCGGCACCCACGATATTGTGGACCTCGTCGATAACCAAAATCACGTTGCCGCACTTGCGGATCTCCTCAATGAGGCCCTTCATCCGGCTCTCGAACTGGCCCCGGAACTGGGTGCCCGCCACCAGGGCGGTGAGATCCAGAAGGAACACCTCCTTGTCCCGCAGCTTGAAGGGCACGTCCTTGGTGCAGATCCGCTGGGCCAGGCCCTCGGCAATGGCGGTCTTTCCCACGCCGGGCTCGCCGATGAGGCAGGGGTTGTTCTTCTGGCGGCGGTTGAGGATCTGGACCACCCGCTCGATCTCCTCCTCCCGGCCGATGACCTGGTCCAGCTTGCCCTGGCGGGCCCGGTCGGTGAGGTTGATGCAGTAGTTGTCCAAAAATTTCCGCTTGGGCTTCTCGTTCTTCCGCTCCTTCTCCCGGGACCGGCTCTGCTGGTCGCCGGAGACGGGAGCAGGGGGATTGCCGCTGTTGTCAAAGAGGCGGTTGAGGAAGGGGAAGGTGGCGGTCTTACCCTCCTCGTCGTCCTCGTCCTCGTCATTGTCGGCGGAGGGGATCATTCCCTCCATGGTCTCCGCGCCGCCGAAGGCCTGCATCATCTCGTTGCTGATGGTGTCCAGGTCCTCGTCGGTAATGCCCATGCGGTTCATCATCTCGTTGACCTGGGGCAGACCGATCTCCTTGGCGCACTTGAGGCACAGCCCCTCGTTGACGGTCTTGCCGTTCTCCAGCTTGGAGATGAACACCACCGCCACGTTTTTCTTACATCTGGTACATAAAGTCGGTTGCATAATTTCTTAAACCTCCGGGAATCACCGGTCTCACACCGGCAGCAGTTGTAATAGGAAAGGTGCGGCCACCGAGGCCTCCAGGGCCTGGGGGTCCACCAGAAGGCCGGTCTGTTCGTTAAGCCACAGCAGCACCAGCACCAGCACCACGCCCTTCACGGCGCCCGCCAGGACCCCGCCCAGGGTGTTCATCTGGTGCAGCACCGGCAGCTTCAGTGCGGCGTCCACCAGCCGGATCACCAGCTTCAGCGCCACCACCAGCACCACAAAGGCCGCCAAAAACAGCAGCATATAGGCCATATTGTGCAAAATGGTGTCCGCCAGTACGTCCACCGCCACGTTGGCGATGTCGTCAATGGTCCCGTTCTCCGTCAGGGTGTCCAAAAGGCCCTTCAAAAGGCCGGAGTAGCTGGCGTCCGTCTCCGTCAGGGCCGTGAGATAGGCAGTGATGGACTGGCTCACCTGGCTCTCCGCCACCGGCCGCAGACGCTCCATCACCTGGACGGAGAACTGGTTGGCCGCCCAGGAGGCCCCCACCAGGGCCACCAAGTAGGCCGCCAGATCCGCGAGACTGCGGAACAGCCCCCGCTTCGCTCCGAAAAACACACACAGCGCCACAATCGCAATCAATACAAGATCCAATATAACAGATGACGCGATCATTTGCTACCACCTTTCCATGGAATATCCCACAAATTTTGTCTCAGGGCAGATACCGGAAGGCGCTGCTGCCGCCGATGACCAGGGCGGAGCCGTCTGCCTCCATCAGCACCCGATTGGCATAGCCTGTATTCTCCAGGCGGCTGTATTCCTCCAGTTCCCTATTATAGATCACCAGGGAGTTGCCCATCAGCACCGCCAGATAGTTCCCGGCGGCGGATACATCCAGTACCTCCTGGTTCACGTCCAGAAGGGCGATGACTTCCCCCGTCTCGTCCACCGTCGCCAGGGATCCGATACTGCCCGCCTGGTAACGGTTGAGGAGCAGCGCTGCGAAGCCGGCGCCGTCCAGACTGTACTGCCGCAGGTAGAGGTCGCCGTAGGTAAAGGCCCCCAGCAGTGTCCCCTCCTTATCTGTAAAGGAAATATCCTTGTCGGACACAGACACCCACACGTCCTCGATCTGGTCGAGATCCATGGACAGGTGGTCGTGGAGGAGGGCCTCATACTGGGGCTCCGTCTCACTGAGGTCGTAGGTGATCTGCTGGGTGCAGAAGCTGCCGTCCTCCTGGCCGAGAGCCTCCACCAGAACCGTTTTGCAGTCGTCGCTGACCCTGGCGTCTATCAGAAAGCGGGAGGAGGAGTTGTAGGTGAACACCGGCTCCTGCTGGTCATTATATACCGTGACGGAGCCCTTATACCCGCTCTTCTCCGATACCGCCGCCAGCCAGCCCTCCTCGTTGAGCCGGGCGGAGATCCAGCCATAGCCATCGTCCAGCGTCAGTTCCAGAACCACCTGATCCTGGGCGCTTACCACCATGTTACGTCCGCCGATGTCGTAGGCCACGGCGAGATCGCCCCCCACGTCCAGGGCCGGCTGGCTCAGCTGGATCTGGTGGGAGAAGTAGGCGGTACCGTCCTGGCGGAGAATCTGCAGGTTGTTCTGATTGGCCACCACCAGCAGCTCCCCCATCTGGCCAAAGCGGTTGGTTGGGTCGGCGGCAAAGGCGTAGCCCTCGTCGCCGCCGTCGCCGTAGGCCAGCCAGCGCCGGGCCCGATCCAGGTAGGTGCTGTTTTGCAGCAGCACCACCGCCACCACCCCCAGCACCACCGCCGCTGTCAGTAAAAGGCCCCAGAGGCGGCGCAGAAAGGCTCGGCCCCACCGGCGCTTGGGGACCTCCTCCTCTCTCTCCTCTTGTCGGCGAAATTCATCCATTGAGCCGTTCATCCTCATACCACAGTTTTGTTAGGTACAGCCCCCCCGGGGGCACCGTGGGACCCGCCAGGGTCCGGTTGCCGGAGTCCAGGATAGCCGGGATGTCCTCCGGTGTCAGCTTCCCCTCGGCGGCATACAGCACGGTGCCGGTGATGGCCCGTACCATGTTATACAAAAATCCGTTGGCGCAGACCTTCAGCTCCAGAAGGTCCCCCTGCCGGGCCACCCGGCAGTAGTAGATGGTCCGCACGGTGGTCTTGGTCTCCGTCCCCACGGACCGCACCGCCTTGAAGTCATGGGTTCCCTCGAAGGCCCGGGCCGCCCGGTCCAGCAGCTCCTCGTCCAGGCGCTTGGGGTAGAAATAGGCGCGGTTTACATAAAATGGATTCTTGATCCGGGAGTTATAGATCCGGTAGGTGTACTCCTTTTTCAGGCAGGACCCGATGGCGTTGAAGTCGTCAGCCACCTCATAGGCGGCCTGGACCACGATGTCCTCCGGGGTGTGGGTGTTCACGGCAAAGGGCAGCCGGTCCACAGGAATACGGGAGTCAGTGCGGAAGTTGGCAATGTATGCCTCCGCGTGGACCCCGGCGTCGGTGCGGCCGCAGCCGGTGATGTGGACCTTGTGGCCGCAGACCATGCCCACCGCCCGCTCCAGGGTCTCCCCCACAGTGACCTGGGTCTTCTGGACCTGCCAGCCGTGGTAGGCTGTCCCATTATACATTAACTTCATGGCGAGATTGCGCACAGGCGGTCTCCCCTTTCTTTCGTCATCCAACCGGAATCAATTCCACCAGCACCAGCTCCGGCGGGTTCCAGATCCGCGGCACCCGGGTGGACTCCCGGGCCAGACCCCGGCTCACCACAAAGGCGGTGTTCCCCACCTGGTAGAGCCCCCCGGCGTAGGTCGGGAAAAAGCCCTGGTGGGGGGCGTAGAGGCCGTTGAGAAGCCCCGGGATCCGCCACTGGCCCCCGTGGGCGTGGCCGGACACCACTACGGTGAATCCTCGGGCGGCGTACTGCTCGATCTCCTCCGGCCGGTGGGCCAGGAGGACGGAGGTCTCCCCCTCCGCCGGGGTAAGGGCAAAGAGCTGCTCCTCTAACTGTCCCGAGTCGGCGTCGTCCACGCCGTACAGCGTGATCTTCTGGCCCCGGAGGGTCCAGGTCACCTGCTCCCCCCGGAGGACGTCGATGCCCAGGGCGGCGATCTCCCCGCAGATCTCGTCCGCCCGGTCGGTCCAATACTCGTGGTTGCCGGTGACATAGGCGCAAGGGTATTCCCTTGCCAGCGCCTCCAGCACAAGGAAGGCGTTCTCCTCCGGCAGCACGTCGTCCACGATGTCTCCCACCAGGAGGACGCCGTCGGGCTCCGCCGCCGTCACCGCCTGGAGAAGGTCCTGCTGGCCCTCCCCGTAGCCGCAGCTGTGGAGGTCCGCCAGCACCGCCAGCCGCACCGGCTTCGTCACCGGGGCTGCCACCTGGTAGGTCCGGGTGACCAGGCGGCTGTCGAAGGCCCACAGGAGAAGGGCCAGAAGGACCGCCGCCAGGAGAAACCAGCAGAATTTCTTAGAAAGTCTTTTTACTTTACACATTCAGATACCGCAGGGCAATGATGACGGCGATCACCAAAATGCCGATGGCGAAGGCGGCGTAGTCGATGCCCTGGTAGCGCAGGACGCGCAGCTTGGTGCGGCCCTCGCCGCCGTGGTAGCAGCGGCACTCCATGGCCACCGCCAGCTCGTCGGCCCGGCGGAAGGCGGAGATGAACAGGGGCACCAGCAGGGGCACCATGGCCTTGGCCCGCTGGAGGACGCTGCCGGTCTCGAAGTCCGCCCCTCTCGCCTTCTGGGCGGACATGATCTTGTCCGTCTCCTCGATGAGGGTGGGGATGAACCGGAGGGCAATGGACATCATCATGCTCAGCTCGTGAATGGGCAGGCGCAGCTTCTTCAGGGGGCCCAGCAGGGTCTCCAGCCCGTCGGTGAGGGTGATGG
Organism: uncultured Oscillospiraceae bacterium; assembly: GCA_944386955.1. GTDB lineage: Bacteria > Bacillota > Clostridia > Oscillospirales > Oscillospiraceae > CAJFPI01. The sequence goes on along the minus strand of CALXDB010000017.1, from coordinate 16,430 downwards.
GGCTGGTGGTGTAGGTCATGAGGAAGGTGCCCATAATGAGCATGACGATGCGGATGACCATGAAGAAGGCCCGGTAGACGCCCTCCAGGTTTACCGTGATGATCCACCAGGAGAAGAGCACCGTCTCCCCCGGGGTCCAGAAGAGGTTGATGATACCGGTGAAGCAGACGATGATGACCACCGGCTTGAGACCCCGCACCAGGGATTTTACCGGCACCTTGGACACGGCGATGGCCCCGGCCAGCACCAGTGCCAGGAAGGCGTAGCTCACGAACCAGTCGTTGGCGCTGAAGAGGGCCACGATATAGAGGACCTCCAGAATGAGCTTGGTCCGGGGGTCCAAACGGTGGGCCACGCTGTTTCCAGGGAAATACTGGCCTAAGGTGATATCCTTCAGCATCCGCTCCGCCCCCCCTTCAGCGCTGTCAGCGCTGCCTTCAGCTCCGCCACCGTGTACACGGCGGGGTCGATGGGAAGGCCCCGGCGGTGGAGCTCCATGGCTACCTTGGTGACCTGGGGCACCGTGAGGCCCACAGCCTCCAGCTCCGCCCCCCGGCTGAACACCTCATGGGGGGTGCCGGTCATCACCACCCCGGCGTCGGCCAGGACGGCGATGCGGTCGGCATTTTCGGCGATCTCGTCCATGCTGTGGCTCACCACCACCACCGTGCTGCCGGTGGCCCGGTGGTAGCTGCGGATCTTCTGCATCAGGCTGTCCCGCCCGGCGGGGTCCAGGCCCGCGGAGGGCTCGTCCAGAATCAGCACCTCCGGCATCATGGCGATGACCCCGGCGATGGCCACCCGGCGCTTCTGCCCGCCGGAGAGCTCGAAGGGGGACTTTTCCAGCAGCTCCGGGGCCAGGCCCACAAAGCCCGCCGCCTCCTCGATCCGCTCCTGGAGGGCGGCGCCGGTGAGGCCCATGTTCTTGGGGCCGAAGGCAATGTCCTTCCCCACCGTCTCCTCAAAGAGCTGGTACTCCGGGTACTGGAACACCAGCCCCACCCGGAAGCGAACGTCCCGGATCTTCTTGGGGTCCGCCCAGATGTCCTTTCCGTGGAAGAGGATCTTCCCGGAGGTGGGCTGGAGAAGGCCGTTGAGGTGCTGGATCAAAGTGGATTTTCCCGACCCGGTGTGGCCGATGATCCCCAAAAACTCTCCGGGGAGGATGTCCAGGCTCATGTCCCGGACGGCGCTGCGGCAGAAGGGGGTGCCCTCGCCGTAGGTGTGGGTCAGATGCTCCACGCGAATGATCGGTTCCAATGGTTTCTTCCTCGTTTTCTTAAGCTCAGGCCCCCAGGGCCCGGCAGATCTGATCGGCGCAGTCCTCCACGGTGAGGGCGCTGAGAGACACGTCCCAGCCCGCCCCCCGCAAAGCGTGGAGCAGCTGCACTGTGGGCGGGGCGCTGAGGCCCAGGGCCCGAAGCCGCTCCACCTGGGTGAGGATCTCCATGGGGGCGCCGTCCATGGCCACCTTCCCGTGGTCCATCACCACCACCCGGTCGGCGTAGACCGCCTCGTTCATGTGGTGGGTGATGAGGATCACCGTGATCCCCCGCTCCCGGTTGAGGTACTGCACTGTGTCCAGCACCTCCTGCCGGCCCGCCGGGTCCAGCATGGCAGTGGACTCGTCCAGCACGATGCACTCAGGGGTCATGGCGATGACCCCGGCGATGGCAATGCGCTGCTTCTGGCCGCCGGAGAGCATGTGGGGGGCGTGGTCGGCAAATTTCTCCATGCCCACTGCCTTCAGGGAGGCGGTCACCCGCTTTTGGATCTCCTCCGTGGGGACGCCCAGGTTCTCCGGGCCGAAGGCCACATCCTCCTCCACCACGTTGGCCACGATCTGATTGTCCGGGTTCTGGAACACCATGCCCACCCTGCGCCGGACCTCCAGCAGGTTCTCCTCCTCCGCCGTGTCCAGCCCGTCCACCAGCACCTTGCCGGCCGCGGGGGTCAGCACCGCGTTCATGTGCTTGGCCAGGGTGGACTTCCCGGAGCCGTTGTGGCCCAGGACCACCACGAAGGAGCCCTTCTCTATGGTCAGGTCCACCCCGTCCAAGGCGTTCTGGGAGGTCTCCCCCTCCTCCGCCGGATAGCGGTAGACCAGTTCACTCGTCTTGATGATCTCCATGATCTTCTCACTCACATTTCTTGATTTCCCGACACCAGAGGCCCTCCGCTCTGCCGGGGGCCAGCCGCTGCCAAAGCCGCCACGCCCCGTAGCCCAGCAGCACTCCCAGAGCGTTGAGCATCAGGTCGTCGACGTCGAAGGCCCGGCCCACCGACAGCTGGCAGGTCTCCACAAAGAGGGTGATCCCCGCCCCCAGGGCCGCCGCCTTCCGCCAGCCGAACCGCCGCCACAGAAGGGGGACCAAAAAGCCGAAGGGCAGAAACATGGCCACGTTGCCGATAAAAATAAAGGGGTCATACAGGGTCTGAAAGGGCCGTAAGCTGATGGTACCCACAGCGAAGTAGGGGTACCCCGCCCCGTTCCACCGGTAGCCGTTCCACACGTCGACGAGGGTGGGTACCACCCACCGGGGCGTCAGGGTCAGAAGAGCCATGGCGGCGGCAAACATCCAGAAGAGGGTCAGGACGATCTCCCGAGCCGGCCTGCTCGCAAGGCCCCGCTCGGAGAGCCGCCTTTTCCGCCAGGGCAGCAGGGCCAGGCAGAAAACCAGGGCGGGCAGAGCCCCCCAGGCCATAGCGAAGAGGTAGCGGAGAAGGCGCTCCATGCTCATTCCGCCATCCACCGGCCCGTGGCTCCGCAGGGCAGGGCCAGCCCCGTCTCCGTGACGGGCAGGCCGATCTCGTCCCACTCGCACCGCCCGCCGTACTTCTTCCCCACCAGCAGCTGGAGAAGATACCCCAGCACCCCGGGGGCGAGGCCGGTGGTGTAGGAATTGATAATAACGAAGAGGGGCCTCTCCGACAGCACCCGGCTGCACAGCTCCACAAAGGGGTAGAGGCTGTCCTCCAGCTTCCACACCTCCCCCGTGGGCCCCCGGCCGTAGCTGGGGGGATCCATGATGATGGCGTCGTAGGTCCGGCCCCGGCGGATCTCCCGCTCCACGAACTTGGCGCAGTCGTCCACGATCCAGCGGATGGGGGCCTCCCCGAGGCCGCTGGCCTTGGCATTCTCCTTGGCCCAGGCCACCATGCCCTTGGCCGCGTCCACATGGCAGACGCTGGCCCCAGCGGCGGCGCAGGCCACGCTGGCGGCCCCGGTGTAGGCAAAGAGGTTCAGCACGTTGATGTGCCGTCCCGCCCCCCGGATCTTCTCCATGGCGAAGTCCCAGTTCACCGCCTGCTCCGGGAAAAGGCCGGTGTGCTTGAAGTTCATAGGCTTGACCTGGAAGGTCAGGTCCCCGTAGCGCACCTGCCACTGCTGGGGCAGCTTCCCCTTCTCCCAGTGGCCGCCGCCGGTGCTGGAACGGAAGTACCGCCCCGCCGGGTGACGCCAGCCGGAGTTCAGCTTCGGCGTGGCCCAGATAGCCTGGGGATCCGGTCGGACCAGGATCTGGTCCTTCCACCGCTCCAGCTTTTCACCGCCGCCGCAGTCCAATATCTCATAGTCACGCCACTTGTCCGCAATCCACATCGCGCAATCTCCTCACAAAAATTCATGTTATTATACTATACCCCTCCCCCGCCGTCAACGGTGAAACCGCCGATTCCACCTTTACTATAATAAAAATTCACACTTTGTTCATCCATCAACGCCGCCTCCAAACCTGTGGAAATTGACCAAAATTCCCTCCTTCCGTCTCCCCGGCAGCCTGTACTGCAGGGGCCACTGTTCCTCACTTATGGACATTCATACAAAACTCTCGTTGCTTTTTGGGCACTGTTGCCAAACTCAAAAAAATTAATTTGTAATTCTGCCTATTTTTTAGTTGAAATACGGCGGCATTTCCTGTAAAATACAGACAATGGTAAGTGCGTTTCTTGCCAACTATTTTAAGGAGGATACCGACATGAAGAAGTTATTCGCACTGGTGCTGTCTCTTGCCATGGTCTTCGCACTGGTGGCATGCGGCAACACCAACAACGGCACCACCAACAACGGCACCACCAACAACAACGGCAGCAGCGCCGGCAACGACGGCGAGGGGGGCGAGACCTCCGCGTTCGCCGATCTGAAGGTGGGCTTCATTTTCCTGCACGATGAGAACTCCACCTACGACCTCAACTTCATCAACGGCGCCAAGGCGGCCTGCGAGAACCTGGGCATCACCGATTATGTGCTGAAGACCAACGTTCCCGAGGGCCAGGAGTGCTATGACGCCGCCGCCGACCTGGCAGACGACGGCTGCGACATCATCTTCGCCGACAGCTTCGGCCATGAGGACTACATGATCCAGGCTGCCAAGGAGTTCCCCGCGGTCCAGTTCTGCCACTCCACCGGCACCAAGGCCCACACTGAGGGCCTGAGCAACTACCACAACGCCTTCGCCTCCATCTATGAGGGCCGCTATCTGGCCGGTATCGTGGCCGGTATGAAGCTCAACGAGATGATCGAGGCCGGCGAGATCACCGCCGACCAGGCCAAGATCGGCTATGTGGGCGCTTTCACCTACGCCGAGGTGGTCTCCGGCTACACCTCCTTCTTCCTGGGCGCTCGCTCCGTCTGCCCCAGCGCCACCATGGAAGTGACCTTCACCGGTTCCTGGTATGACGAGACCGCCGAGAAGGAAGGCGCTCAGAAGCTGATCAACAACGGCTGCGTTCTGGTGAGCCAGCACGCCGACTCCATGGGCGCTCCCACCGCCTGCGAGACCGCCGGTGTGCCCAACGTGTCCTACAACGGCTCCACCATCAGCGCCTGCCCCAACACCTATCTGATCTCCTCCCGTATCGACTGGACCCCCTACTATGAGTACGCCATCACCGCCGTGGCCGAGGGCACCGAGATCGCTGCCGACTGGACCGGCACCCTGGCCACCGGCTCCGTGGTCCTCACCGACCTGAACACCGACGTGGCCGCCGAGGGCACCCAGGAGGCTATCGACGCCGCCATTGCTGCCCTGGAGGACGGCACTCTGCATGTGTTTGACACCTCCACCTTCACCGTGGGCGGCGAGACCCTGACCAGCTACATGGCCGATGTGGACACTGATCCCGACTACACCCCCGACACTGAGGCCATTGCCGACGGCTACTTCCACGAGTCTGAGTACCGTTCCGCTCCCTATTTCGATCTGCGGATCGACGGCATCACCCTGCTGGATGAGGCGTATTGATCCCCCTGCGGATCGCCTGATTTCCTGACCCGGTCTTCCGCGGTCTATGGGCCCCTGTCCGGCTCTCGCAGCCGGACAGGGGCTTCCCTTTTCTCCCCGTGCCGGGCGGAAAAACCGCCGCCGGAAACGGGAAAAGAATTTACAGGATACGACGGATATGCTATAATACATTTGTTTATCACCGACGCATACACCCGGGGGAGACTGTTCCAGCTCGCTCCCCCCAGAGAAAGGATGACAGCCTTGGAAACTGTTAAGAATGCCATCAGAATGGAGCATATCACCAAGCGCTTCGGCACGAAGGTGGTAGCCAACCGCGACGTCAATCTGGTTTTGCACAAGGGGGAGATCCTCTCCCTGCTGGGGGAGAACGGCAGCGGCAAGACCACGCTGATGAACATGCTCTCCGGGATCTACCAGGCCGACGAGGGCCAGATCTATGTCAACGACCAGCCGGTGGCCATCTCCTCCCCCAAGGACGCCTTCGACCTGGGCATCGGCATGATCCATCAGCATTTCAAGCTGGTGGACGTGTTCACCGCCACGGAGAACATCGTTCTGGGCCTGAAGGACAAGGGGCGGCTGGACCTGAAGAAGGCCGAGCAGCGGATCCGGGAGATCTGCGACAAATACGGCTTTGAGATCGACCTGAGTCAAAAGGTCTACGAGATGTCCGTCTCCCAGAAGCAGACGGTGGAGATCGTAAAGGTGCTCTACCGAGGTGCGGAGATCCTGATCCTGGACGAGCCCACCGCCGTCCTTACTCCCCAGGAGACGGACAAGCTCTTCGCCGTCATGCGCAACATGCGCAACGACGGGAAGTCCCTCATCATCATCACCCACAAGCTCCATGAGGTGCTGGAGGTCTCCGACCGGGTAGCGGTGCTGCGCAAGGGTGAGTATGTGGGCGACGTGCCGACCAGCGAGGCCAGCCAGCAGTCCCTGACGGATATGATGGTGGGCCACGCGGTGAGCCTCAATATCAACCGTCCCCAGCCCAAGGATCCCAAGAAACGACTGGAAGTCAAGGGCCTGACGGTCTACGACAACCTGGGGGTCAAGCGGCTCAGCGACGTGACCTTCACTGCCATGAGCGGAGAGATCCTGGGCATCGCCGGCATCTCCGGCTCGGGACAGCGGGAGCTGCTGGAGGCCATCTCCGGCCTCTACCCCGTGGCCCAGGGCACCGTCACCTTCTACCCTCCGGAGGAGGACGCGTCGGAATCTCCCAAGGGCAAGGAGCTGGTGGGGCTCGATCCCATGGCCATCCGCAAGTGCGGCGTTTCCATGGCCTTCGTCCCTGAGGACCGGCTGGGTATGGGCTTGGTAGGCTCCATGGGCATGACCGGCAATATGATGCTGCGCTCCTGGAACAAGGGGCGGGGCGTCTTTGTGGACCGCAAGGACCCTGAGAAGCTGGCCAACCGGATCTGGAAGGAGCTGGACGTGGTGACGCCCAGCACCGCCTTCCCGGTGCGCCGCCTGTCCGGCGGCAATGTGCAGAAGGTGCTGGTGGGCCGCGAGATTGCCCAGGACCCCTCTGTTCTGATGACGGCCTACGCCGTCCGTGGCCTTGATATCAACACGTCCTATACTATCTACAATCTGCTGACCGAGGAGAAGATGAAGGGTGTGGCTGTAGTCTATGTAGGCGAGGATCTGGACGTGCTGCTGGAGCTGTGTGACCGGATCCTGGTCCTCTGCGGCGGACAGGTCAGCGGTATTCTGGACGCCCGCACCGCCAACAAGCGGCAGGTGGGCGCGCTTATGACCCATGTGGGGGGAGGCAGTGCGGATGAATAAGCGTCAAAGTCGGTTCTATATCTCCAAGCGGACGGATCTGCCCTGGTATGCGGCCTGGGGGATCCGGGGCGCCGCCATCCTGCTGGCCCTCATTGCCTGCGCGGTGGTGACCATGCTGATGACCGGAGAAAATCCCATCAGCATCTACGTCACCATCTATGAGGGCGCCTTCGGCACCGCCCGCCGCACCTGGATCACCGCCCAGGATCTGGCCATTTTGCTCGGCATCTCCCTGGCGGTGACGCCGGCGTTCAAAATGCGCTTCTGGAACATCGGCGCCGAGGGTCAGGTGCTCATCGGGGGCCTGGCCACCACCGCCTGCATGATCTGCCTGGCGGACAAGCTCTCCAACAGCATGGTGATCCTCTGCATGATCGTGGCCAGCATCGCGGCCGGAGCCCTGTGGGGCTTCCTCCCCGCCTTCTTCAAGGCCAAGTGGAACACCAACGAGACGTTGTTCACCCTGATGATGAACTACATCGCCACCCAGCTGGCCGCCTACTACATCATCGTGTGGGAGGTACCCAAGGGGGCCGGCAAGATCGGCATCATCAACCAGAGCACCGAGATCGGCTGGCTGCCCCAGATCGGGAATCAGTACCTCCTGACCATCATCGTGGTGGCGGTGCTCACCGGGGCCATGTACATCTATCTCAGCAAGAGCAAGCACGGCTATGAGATCGCCGTGGTGGGTGAGAGCCAGCGCACCGCCAGCTACGCAGGCATCAAGGTGGAGCGGGTCATCATCCGCACCATGGTGCTCTCCGGCGCTATCTGCGGCCTGATGGGCCTTCTGCTGGTGGGCGGCATCAACCACACCCTCACCACCACCGTGGTGGACAGCCGGGGCTTCACCGCCGTCATGGTCTCCTGGCTCGCCAAATTCAACCCCATCGCCATGATCTTCACCAGCCTCCTGCTGGTGGTCCTCAGCCGGGGCGCCAGCGAGATCTCCAGCAACTTCGGCCTCAACCACTCGTTCTCCGATATCCTCACCGGCATCATCCTCTTCTTCATCATCGGCTGCGAGTTCTTTATTACCTACAAGATCAACCTGCGGAAATCCGCGGAAAAGGAGGCGTGAGGAATGTTTGATCTGGTATCCTTTATTCCCCGAGCGGTCATGCAGGGCATTCCTCTGCTGTACGGCAGCACCGGTGAGATTTTGACAGAGAAGTCCGGCAACCTGAACCTGGGCATCCCCGGGGTCATGTATGTGGGCGGCATCTGCGGCGTCATCGGCTCCTTCTTCTATGAGCAGTCCACCCCCGCGGCGGAGATGAACGCCTTTCTGGCCATCGGTATCCCCATGGTCTGTTCCCTCCTGGGCTCCCTGCTTATGGGTCTCCTCTACTGCCTGCTCACCGTTACCCTGCGTGCCAACCAGAACGTCACCGGTCTGGCCCTCACCACCTTCGGCGTAGGCGTGGGCAACTTCTTCGGCGGCTCCCTGATCAAGCTCACCGGCAGCGAGGTGCCTTCCATCGCCCTCTCCGCTACCAGCGGCTACTTCAGCAAGTCCCTCCCCTTCGCCGATGATCTGGGCTGGTTTGGCAAGGTGTTTTTGTCTTACGGCTTTCTGGCCTATCTGGCGGTAATCATTGCCATCATCTCCTCCTACGTCCTCAAGCGGACCCGGACGGGCCTGCAGCTGCGGGCAGTAGGCGAGAGCCCCGCCACGGCGGACGCCGCCGGCATCAACGTCTCCCGGTATAAGTATGTGGCCACCTGCGTGGGCAGCATGATCGCGGGACTGGGCGGCCTCTACTATGTGATGGATTACGCCAGCGGCGTGTGGTCCAACAACGCCTTCGGCGACCGGGGCTGGCTGGCCATTGCCCTGGTCATCTTCACCATCTGGCGGCCCAGCGTCAGTATCCTGGCCTCCATCCTCTTCGGCGGCTTCTACATCCTGTACCTCTACATTCCCTCGGGCCTGGACCTGTCGGTGAAGGAGCTGTACAAGATGATTCCCTATGTGGTGACCCTGGTGGTGCTGATCGTGGTATCCATGCGGAAAAAGCGGGAGGATCAGCCCCCCGCCAGCCTGGGCCTCCCATACTTCCGGGAGGACCGGTAGTCCATCTATCGCTTCAAGACGCAGCCCCAGCATCCCAAAAGGACCGGCTTTCAGCCGGTCCTTTTTCCGTTGCTCTGTTTTATGCGATATATGCGCATAAAGTTTCAGAACTCCCTCAGCATTCCCCTTGATTTATCAAGAATTTCGATGATCCGTTAAAATTTTTGAATGAATATTGACAAGCTGTGTCGGAGACGTTACAATGCTCCTGTTGAACACATCCCAGAGCCCCCGCAGCCCCCTTCGCGGGTCCGGGCCATACGGGAAAGCAAGAACAGGAGGAATCATTATGGTTTTTGGTCTCTTGAAGGACATCAAAAACGGCGAATACCGCACCATCGCCACCCCAGTGGAGATCTCCACCATTGTCAATGACGGACACACCGCCCTGGTCCAGCGGGGAGCCGGTGAGAAGGCCGGCTTTGAGGACGCCGCCTACGAGGCCGCCGGCGCCAAGCTGGTGGACACCATGGAGGAGATTTACGCCCAGGCCGACTTTGTCACCAAGGTCAAGGAGCTGGAGCCCTGCGAGTTCCCTCTCCTCCGGAAGGGCCAGATCATCTTCACCTGCATCCACCCCGCCGCCCATCCCCAGGAGGTCCAGGCGATCCTGGACAGCGGCTGCATCGCCTTCACCGCCGAGGACAGCCACCGCTACGGCTCCCCCAACTGCGAGGCCGCCGGCAAGCAGGGGGCCCTCATGGGTCTTGAGTCCATGCTGTCCATCAACGGCGGCAAGGGCATGTTCGTCAGCGGCCTGGGCGGCTCCCCCGCCATGAAGGTGCTCATCCTGGGCGGCGGCACCGTGGGCCAGGCGGCCCTCTCCGTACTCTACGCCCTGGGGGCCCGGGTCACCGTCATGGACATCAACATCGGCATCCTCCGCACCCTGAAGCGGCAGTACAACGAGCACATCGACACCATGATGTGCACCAAGGAGAACATCGCCGCCCTGCTGCCCCAGACTGACATGGTCCTCAACTGCGTCAAGTGGCCCAAGGGCTGCAACGACTTCCTCATCGACCGGCCCATGCTGAAGCTGATGGGCAAGGGCTCCGTCATCGTGGACATCTCCAACGACGACAACGGGGCCATCGAATCTTTCCATGAGACCACCCACGAGAACCCCCGGTACATTGAGGAGGGTGTGGTCCACTACTGCGTCAGCAACATCCCCGGAGCCATCGCCAACTCCACCTCCATCGCCTATGCCGCCTCGGTGATCCCCCACTTCCGCTCCATCCTCAATAAGGGCGTGGCCGCCGCCTGCGCCCAGGACGGCTTCCTCCGGCGGAGCCTTACCGCCTACAAGGGCTACCTCACCCACGAGGAGACCAGCGCCCTCCAGAACCGGCCCTGGGTCCGGCCCGAGGACATTCTGGGCATCGCAGACCAGAAGCTGGACCCCGCGCCTCCCGCCACGGTCACCCGCTCCGACAATCTTCTTCCCTTGGAGCAGGTGAAGCTGTAAAGGAAATTCCCCTTTCACAAAAAAAGAAAAGAGACGACGCAAAGAAGAAGAAAAGAAAGAGAGAGAGTACCACCCATGGAAGAACTCGTCAGCATGGGGATCATCTCCGTGATCCCGGCCGTTCTGGCCATCGTTTTGTCCTTCGCCACCAAAAACACCATCGCCGCCCTGGCCATCGCCTGCTTCACCGGCACCACCCTGGTGGGCATCCACGAGGGCTCCTCCCTGGTGGAGACCCTCCTGTTGGGCTTCCCCACCCTGCTGAAGGAAAATCTCGGCACCACCGACTTCTCCTGGGTGATGCTGCTGAACACCTTCATCGGCATTCTGGTGGCCTACTTCCAGAAGACCGGCGCCATCCAGGGCTTTTCCCAGTGGGTCCACGACAAGAAGCTCAGCCGCAAGGGCGCTCAGCTCATGGCCTGGGTGCTGGGCATGTTCGTCTACTTCAGCGACTCCTTCAGCCCCCTGTTCGTGGGCTGCACCATGCGGTCCATCACCGATAAGGCCCGGATCTCCCGGGAGAAGCTGGCCTATATCGCCGACTCCACCTCCGCCCCCGTCAGCGTGCTGGTGCCCATCACCGGCTGGGCGGCCTACCTCAGCGGCCTGGCTGTAGGCGTGGGGTGCATCGTCACCCAGGAGGACGCCTCCGCCCTCTTCCTCAAGGCCATTCCCTTTAACTTCTACCCCATCTTTGCCGTGATCCTGGTGGGGCTCATCGGCTCGGGGATCGTGAAGGATTACGGCCCCATGAAGAAGGCCGAGCAGCGAGCCATGGAGACCGGCAAGGTGCTGGCCGACGGGGCCCAGCCCCTGGTGGGCAAGGAGCTCACCGCCATGGAGGCCTACCCCGGCTTCAAGCCCCGGGTGTTCCTGAACTTCCTGCTGCCGGTGCTCATCATCATCACCGTGGCCCTCTCCACCTACATCGCCTACAACTCCGCCAAGACCATGGAGGCCTTTCTCCTGGTGGTGATCCTCATGTCCATCAGCATGATGATCCAGGGCATCCCCTTCAAGGAGGTCATGGACACTCTCACCAACGGCATCAAGGGGGCCCTCCCCGCCGTGATCCTGCTGGCCCTGGCCTACTCCGTCAACGGCCTTTCCCAGACCATGGGCACTGCCAACTACATCATCTCCATCACCCAGGGCTTCCTCACCCCCCATCTGCTGCCCATGGTGATTTTCGTGGTGGCCGCCATTATGGCCTTCGCTACCGGCTCCTCCTGGGGCACCTTCGCCATCTGCATGCCCATCGCCCTGCCCATGGCCTTCGCCATGACCGACGGTCAGCTCACCAACATCGTGGTGGCGGTGTTCGCCGCGGTGGCCGGCGGCGGCGTTTTCGGCGACCACTGCTCCCCCCTGTCCGATACCACTATTCTCTCCTCCATGGGCTCCGCCTCGGACCACCTGGACCATGTAAAGACCCAGCTGCCCTACGCCCTCACCTGCGGCGTACTGGCCGCCGCGGCTTACCTGATCCTGGGCTTTGCCGTGGCAGCCTGAGGAGCTTCCCTCATACAGACGCCGGGAGGCGGGACCAGATGCGGTCCCGCCTCCCTTTTTCTGCCTCGCCCCTTGCGCCTTCGCCAACCGGCGTGGTATCATTTCGTAGATGTACGGGAGATGCTCCCGGGAAAGGAGGCCGGTCATGGACCTGATCGTATCCCCCGCCCAGGCAGGGCGGACCGTGGGAGTCTTTCTCAAAAGAGAGCTGGGATTCAGCACCACTCTCCTGAACCGGCTCAAACGCCGCCCCGGAGCCCTGCTGAAAAACGGCGTACCCGTCTTTACCAATGCGGTCCTGGCCGACGGGGACCATCTCACCGTGGACCTCTCCGACCCCCCCGCCGCCGTGCCCACCGCCCCCATTCCCATGGACCTGGACATACCCTATGAGGACGAATTTCTTCTCGTGGTGAATAAACCCGCCCCCCTGGCGGTCCACGCCTCCTCCTTCGCCCCGGAGGAACCCACCCTGGCCAACGGTCTCGCCGCCCATCTGGGGCCCGCCTTCACCCTTCATCCGGTGAACCGGCTGGACCGGGGCACCACCGGCCTCATGGCGGTGGCGAAGAGCCAGTACGTCCACAACCTTCTCCGCCAACAGCTCCACACAGAGAACTTTTACCGGGAGTACCGGGGCGTGGCCCTGGGGACCGTCACTCCCCCCGCCGGAGACATCCGCCTGCCCATCGGCCGGGCAGAGGGCTCCCCCATCAAGCGGTGCGTCCGCCCCGACGGAGCAGAGGCCTGGACCAGCTATGAGACCCTCCGGCAGGCGGGCGGGTTCACTCTTCTGCGCCTCATCCCCCATACCGGCCGCACCCACCAGCTTCGGCTCCACCTGGCGGCCGTCGGGCACCCCCTGGCCGGAGACTGGCTCTACGGTACCGAGGACCGGGATCTGATCCCCCGGCCCGCTCTCCACGCTACTCTTCTGCGCCTGCGCCATCCGGTCACCGGCGCGCTGCTGGAGCTGGAGGCACCGCTGCCATGTGACATGACCCGCCTGCTGACCCTCTGATAAAATAGGGACCGTTCTCCCTTTCCGGGTGAACGGTCCCTTTTCGTTTTTTCTCAGAGATCCGGAGACTGGGCCCACTGGCGCAGTTCCTCGATAAGCCGGGCGGTATGAAACCCGTCGCACACCGCATGGTGGACCTGCACCGCCACCGGCAGCACCGTCCGGCCATAGCGGCAGCGATACTTCCCCACGGTGATGATGGGCGGCAGATAGTCGTCCCCCTTCTGGAGGTTCAGCTGGAACCCGGTAAAATCCGTCCATGGAATACAGGAGACGTTGAAAAGATTCTCCACCGGAGGCTTGGGTGCAAATGCATCCACGTCCCCCCACTGCCGCTGGTCCTCCTCCCAGGCTTGACAGAACGCTCGATAATCGGAAGAAAACTCCGTCCACAGATTGGAAAAGCGCTGGGTTTCCTGATGGAAAATAGTATAGCCGGGAAACACCACGTCCCACACGCCCAGCTGCCCTTCACCGTTCAGGGACATACGGAACTCCTCGTGGCGGTTGACGACTTGGGCAATCCCATACACCAGCGTGGGGTAGAGCTTCTGCCCCGCCTCCTTTGCCATGGCTTTTGCCAATGTGATATCCACATCCGCCGTCATGCTGTAGGTACAGGGAACAGTATGCAGATAGTGGTCATACCATGACCTTCTGGGCCATGTATTCAAATCAATGGGTTGAAACTGCGCCATGTCCTCCTCCTTATAGCATCTCTTGTGAGAAATTTTTTGCTCCCGCAAAATGTATGGTATTTTCCCTTTACAGAAAAACCGGCACCGGCGCGTCCATCTGAAGGCTCTCCGGGGTAACGAGGCAGTCATAGGCCAGCACCCGGACCCCGACGGCGGCGGCCTCCCGGAGGGCCCGGCCGAAGGCGGGGTGGGTGGCGTCGTTGGGGCGGAAATGGGTGACCCCCTTCATCTGGATCACAAAGCACACCGCCGCGCCGTACCCCTGCTCCGCCGCCCGCCGGAGACCATGGAGGTGCTTCACCCCCCGCTCCGTGGGGGCATCGGGAAACCGGACCTCCCCGTCCTCCTCCAGGGTCACCCCCTTCACCTCCACGAAGGTAATTCCCGCCTCCGTCTCCAGTCGGAAGTCGAATCGGGAGTCCTCCCAGGTGAACTCCGGCCGCAGGGAGAGGAGACCCGGCCAGTTTTTCGCCGCCCACTCCCCAAAGACCTTGTTGGGGGCCTGGGCGTCCATGTTGATGAGAAGATCCCCCTTCTCCACAGCGATGAGGTCGTATTTGGTCTTCCGGGCCGGGTTAGCCGAGGCCTCCAGATACACCGCCGCCCCGGGCACCAGCAGCTCCCGGCACCGCCCCGTATTCTTCACATGACAGACCTCTCTCCGCCCCTCCAGCTCCACATGGGCGATGAACCGGTTGGGCCGCTCCAGAAACCGCCCTCTCTTTACCTGCTGATATCGCATGCGCGCCTCCTGTTTTTCCCAGTTTCCCATTCTCGGCAGGTTGTAGTATAACATAGCCTGTTTTTTTGTGAAAGGGTACGTTAAAATTTTATCAGCAGCCCGGGAAATGCTATTGAATTTCCCGAGGGTTTCTGCTATAATAATTTCATCTATGCGTTAGTTGAAATCCGGTCGATTTCAACGGCGGATTTGCCTCATTTTTTTAAAATGCGGCGAATATCTGTGAAGGAGGAAGCATCTATGTCCAACTGGTTCGTCGTGTTGATGGGCATTGGTACTGTCTTCTTTGGCCTGATCTGCATCATCGTCCTCAGCTATGTCATGAGCGCTATCTGCCGCAGCGGCAGCAAGCAGCCTGTGGCCGCAGCCGAGGCCCCTGCTGCAGCGCCCGCCAAGGCGGAGAGTATCCCCAATCGACAGGCTATGATCGCCGCCATTTCCGCCGCGATTGCGGAGGATCTGGGCACCGATCTGGCTGGTATCCGTATCCTGTCTGTGAAAAAACTTTAAGAGGAAGAGGTAAAGAAACATGAAAAAGTACAAGGTCAACGTAAACGGCTCTGTCTACGAGATCACCCTGGAGGTTCTGGACGGCGCTCCCGCTGCCGCCCCCGCCGCTCCTGCCGCCGCTCCCGCCGCCCCCGCTGCCGCTGCTCCCGCCGGCGGTGAGAAGGTCTGTTCCCCCATGCCCGGCACCATTCTCTCCGTGAACGTGGCCAACGGCTCCGCCGTGAAGAAGGGCGACGTGCTGATGGTTCTGGAGGCCATGAAGATGGAGAACGAGATCATGGCTCCCTGCGACGGCACCATCACTTCCGTCAACACCTCCAAGGGTTCTACTGTTGAGTCCGGTACTCTGCTGTGCGTGATCGGCTGATCGCGTAGGGAGGGTAATGTGTTATGCAAGCGATTATCAATTTTATCCAGGACACCGGCTTCTACATGATCGGTGCCAAGGGTGACTGGCAGACGATCGTGATGATCCTCATCTCCTTCGTCCTCATGTACCTGGCCATCGTGAAGAAGTTCGAGCCCCTGCTGCTGCTGCCGATCTCCTTCGGCATGCTGGCCACCAACCTGCCCGGCGCTGAGATGTACCACGAGATCCTCTTCGCCGGCGGTCACATCCACTGGGAGCTGTTCGGCGGCTCCCCTATGACGGCGGAGCTGCTCAGTGAGCTGCAGGCCTCCGGCGTCAGCGACGCCATTCTGAACGCCTACCCCGTGGGCGCCACCGTCTCTACCGGTCTTATCGACGTTCTGTACTTAGGCGTGAAGCTGGGCATCTATCCCTGCCTCATCTTCATGGGCGTAGGTTCCATGACCGACTTCGGCCCCCTGATCGCCAACCCCAAGAGCCTGCTCCTGGGCGCCGCCGCTCAGCTGGGTATTTTCATGACCTATGTGGGCTGCCGCGTATCCGGCCTGTTCTCTGAGGCGGAGGCCTCCTCTATCGGCATCATCGGCGGAGCCGACGGTCCTACCGCCATCTTCGTCACCAGCCGTCTGGCTCCCCACCTGCTGGGGCCCATCGCCGTGGCCGCCTACAGCTACATGGCTCTGGTGCCCGTGATTCAGCCTCCCATTATGCGGCTGCTCACCACCAAGGCCGAGCGCCAGATCGTCATGAAGCCTCTGCGTGAGGTCTCCAAGCGCGAGAAGATTCTGTTCCCCATCATGGTCACCGTGTTCGTGGCCCTGCTGGTGCCCTCCGCTGCCCCCCTGATTGCCTGCCTGATGCTGGGTAACCTGTTCAAGGAGAGCGGCGTTGTGGAGCGTCTGACCAAGACCGCCGGCAACGAGCTGATGAACATCGTCACCATCTTCCTGGGCCTGTCCGTTGGTTCCACCGCCACC
>CALXDB010000016.1 GCA_944386955.1 uncultured Oscillospiraceae bacterium | reverse complement strand
ACCGGCAAGGGCCTGCCGGATATCTCTCTGCTGGAGCCCCTGGCGGCGGTCCTGGGGGTCTCTGTCATGGAGCTCATGTCCGGCGACGCCGTCACCAACCGCAACCGGTCGGCCAATATGCTCCGATCCCGGTTTTATGTCTGCCCCCTCTGCGGTAATGTGATCCACGCCATGGGGGAGGCGGTGGTCAGCTGCTGCGGCATCACCCTGCCCGCCTTAGAGGCGGAGGAGGCCGACGAGGACCACCAGCCCCAGATCGAGAAGGTGGAGGACGAGGAGTATGTCACCGTGGCCCACCCCATGACCAAGGGCCACTTCCTCTCCTTCCTGGCTTACGTCACCTCGGACCGGCTCCAGATGGTGAAGCTGTACCCCGAGGGCAGCGCCGCCTGCCGGTTCCGCTTTCAGGGCCACGGGGTCCTCTACCTCTATTGCAACCGCCACGGCCTGATGAAGCGGCGGGTTTGAACAGAGAGACAAAAAAGAAGGGCGGAAGCGTCATATTTGACGCTTCCGCCTGTTTCCTTGGTTTGGGTTTGATCATTTGGTGATCCGAAGGGAGCAGAGGGAGAGAAAAGGGCGTTTCGCCTACAGGCAGTAGAAGAGAACGCAGAAATATTGGAGGACGCTGCCCGCCAGAACGAAGAGGTGCCACACGAAGTGCATATAGTGCTTTTTGGATTTGTAGAAGATGATCCCCACGGTGTAGGCCGCGCCGCCGCTGGCCAGCAGCAGCACGCCTGCCAGGGGCAGCACCTGCACCACCGACTTGAGCGCCGGCAGAATCAGCCAGCCCATAGCGGCGTACAGCACCAGCGTGATCTTGCTGAAGCGGTTGAGGTCGATAAGATCCAGAGCGATGCCTACCACCGCCAGGGCGGCGTTGATCCCGATCAGTACCCAGCCCAGGGTCCCGCCCAGCGTCAAAAGCGCCAGAGGGACATACGTCCCCAGGATCAGAAGAAAGATGGAGCAGTGGTCCAGGATCCGCAGCACAGCCTTCCGCCGGGGGTTCTGAACGCCGTGGTAGACGGCGGAGGCCCCGTACAGCGTGATGAGACTGCCGGCGTAGACCGCCATTCCGGCCACCGCAGCCCCGCTGCCCCCCAGAGCGGCCTTGAGCAGCAGGGGCACCGCCCCCACTGCCGCCAGTACCGCGCCCAGTCCATGGGAGATGGTGTTGGCAATCTCCTCTCCCAGCGTCTGCGGGCGGTGGATCTTTTCCTTTGCCATATAATCGGCTCCTTTCTATAGTCAAATATCGCTATATCTAATATTCAATATTAGTATATGGCGCTTACGGAAATATGTCAAGTCCCGTCTCTTCCAGATAATCTATTTTGTTATTGTATTCTTTGCCATTTTCCGCTATACTATTCCCAGCGGCGGCAAGGGCCGCCGTTTAGAAAGGATGGTGACGGGTATGCTGCAGGAGAAACTGCGGGCCTGGGAGGCGCAGATGGAGGCGTTTCGTCTGCCTGAATGGGAGAGCCTGCCGGAACTGGAGCTGTATATGGATCAGGTGGTGCTGCTGATGACCCGGTACCTGGCTTTCCCGCCTCAGGCGGAGGAGGACGAAAAGGTGATCACCGCCAGCATCGTCAATAACTACGTCCGCATGAAGATCATGCCGCCGCCGGTGAAGAAGCGGTACAGCCGGGTGCATCTGGCCTATCTGCTGGTGATCTGCACCCTCAAGCAGAGCCTCAGCATCGCCTCTATCCAGCGGCTGATGCCGGTGGGGCTGGAGGAAGAGGAGGTGCGGAAGATCTATACTCGTTTCGTTCAGCAGTACGCCGCCACTGCGGCTGTTTTCTCCCGCTACACCCGCCAGGCTCTGGAGGAGTGTCCTGACGCCGGCTGCCTGCCCGTCTCCGCCGCTGTTATGTCCAATCTCTCCAAGGCGCTTACCGAATATCTGCTCCTCCCTCAGGACGAAGCGCTGTGACTGTTCCGGCCGCCCCGTGTGAAACCGCAGGGGGCGGCCGTCGCTTTTTTCATAAAAACTATTAAAAAAACGACAGGCTCTGCTGTGTGTTGCTGTTTTCCACAAGAGCGGACGCAGAAAGTCAACCTGCCTTCTGTTAGTTTGCCACTTGCCCTTTTCCTGCTTCCCTTTATAATAATGCCGACTGTGATCCAGGGAGGTAGGAGATATGACCAAGGATCTGACAAAAGGCTCCCCCATGCGGCTGATGCTCAGCTTCGGGCTGCCGCTGCTGCTGGGCTTTCTCTTCCAGCAGCTGTACAATCTGGTGGATACCGCCATTGTGGGGAAGACCCTGGGCGGCGACGCACTGGCCGCCGTGGGCGCCACCGGCTCCATCAATTTCCTGGTGGTGGGATTTGTCAGCGGCGTGTGCGGCGGCTTTGCCATCCCGGTGGCCCAGCAGTTCGGGGCGCGGAATCCCCGGGAGCTGCGCCGGTTTGTCGCTGGAGCGGTGTGGCTGTGTCTGGCATTCGGCCTGGTCATCACGGTCTCCACAGCACTGCTTTGCGGTCCGATCCTCACTGCGATGCACACCCCGGCGGATATTTTTCATCGAGCCTATCTCTATATCGTCACCATCTTCTGGGGCATCCCGGCCTATTTTCTCTATAATATGTGCGCCGGCGTCCTCCGTTCCCTGGGGGACAGCCGCACGCCGGTGCTGTGGCTGGTGGCGGCCTCCCTGGTGAACGTGGTGCTGGATGTGGTGTTCATCCTCTGCTTCCATATGGACGTGTTCGGCGCCGCCTTTGCCACGGTGCTGGCTCAGCTGCTGGCGGGACTGGGGTGTCTTGTCCGGCTGTGCCGGGGCTTTCCTGTCCTGCGGACCAGACGGGAGGACTGGCACTGGGACTGGCGGCGGGTGGGCCGCCTGTGCGCCATGGGGCTGCCCATGGGGCTGCAATATTCCATCACCGCCATTGGCTCCATCGTTCTGCAGGCAGCGGTAAACGACTTGGGTACCGTCTATATCACCGCTGTTACCGCCGGCAGCAAGGTGTCCATGTTCCTCTGCTGTCCCTATGACGCGATGGGAGCCGTCATGGCCACCTACGGCGGCCAGAATGTGGGGGCCCGGCAGTGGGACCGCCTCCACAGCGGCCTGCGGGCCTGCTCCATTCTGGGAGTGGCCTACTCGGCGGCTGCCTTCGGACTGGTGCTGGCGGCGGGCGACTGGCTCAACGCCCTGTTTCTGGACCAGGAGAGCATGGTCCTGCTGCCGTTGGTCCAGCGGTTTTTGGTGCTGCAGGCCGCGTTCTATATCCCGCTGGCCTTTGTGAATATCGTCCGCTTCCTTATTCAGGGCATGGGATTCCCTCCCATCGCCACCTTGGCGGGAGTGCTGGAGATGGCGGGACGCACCGCCATGGCTATGGCGGTACCGGTTCTGGGGTTTTCCGCTGCCTGTTTGGCCTCTCCGGCGGCCTGGATCCTGGCGGATCTCTTTCTGTTCCCCGCCTACTTCCTCTGTCACAGGCGGCTGCGGGCCGCCGCGCCGCTCCCCGCCGCCTGCTGATCCCGCGGCTGTCTTGCCAGGCCGTTTTTTTCCGCTGTTTTCCTGTGAAGAATTCTCTTTTTGCCTTTACAAAATGGGGCAAATGGCGTATCTTATAGGAGCTATCACAAGGATACGAGGTATCGTCATGCTTCATAAAAAACGTGGCAAGCTGTCCGCCTGGCAGTTTCTGACCCTGGGCTATCTGGTGATTATTCTCACCGGGGCGCTGCTGCTGACCCTGCCCATCTCTTCCAAGTCCGGGGAGTGGACGCCCTTTCTGGACGCCCTCTTCACCGCCACCTCCGCCACCTGCGTCACCGGTCTGGTGGTGGTGGACACTTTCCTCCACTGGTCCCTTTTCGGTCAGCTGGTGGTGCTGCTGATGATCCAGGTGGGGGGCCTTGGCTTCATGACCATTCTGACTCTGGCTATGGTGCTCATGGGCCGCAGTGTGGGGCTCTATCAGCGCCAGCTTATCATGCAGTCCGCCGGCAGCCTCAGTCTCTCCGGGTCCGTATCTCTCATCCTGCGGATCCTCCGGGGCACCTTCCTTATCGAGGGGATCGGAGCGGTGCTGCTGTCCATCCGGTTTTGTCAGGACTTCGGACTGCTCACCGGCATCTACTATGGCGTGTTCCATGCGGTGTCCGCTTTCTGCAATGCGGGCTTTGACCTGATGGGCCGCTACGGAGCCTTTTCCTCCCTGGTGCCATACGCCGACGATCCGCTGGTGAGCCTGACCATCGTGGGTCTCATCTTTTTAGGCGGCCTGGGCTTTCTTGTGTGGACGGATCTTCTCAAATGCCGTTTCCGTTTCCGCCGGTTTGCCCTGCACACCAAGGTGGCGCTGATTGCCTCCTTCTTTCTGCTGCTGATTCCCACACTGCTGTTCTATCTTTTTGAGCAGGATGGGCTGTTGGCGGGATTGTCCATGCCCCAGGCCATGATGCGCTCCCTCTTTGCGGCTATGACGCCCCGTACCGCCGGGTTCAATACCATTGATATGGCGAATATGTCCAACGGCAGTTATCTTCTGACCATTCTGCTCATGTTCATCGGCGGAAACTCCGGTTCCACTGCCGGCGGTATCAAGATTACCACCTTTGTGGTGATGGCGGGCACCGCCTTGGCCGGCGCCCGGCGGAGCAATCTGGTGATGGGCGGCAAGCAGCTGGATGACGGGCTGGTGCGGGAGGCCGCTGCCACCATGTCGGCCTATCTTCTGCTGGTGGCCAGCGGCTGCATGGTGCTGGCTGCGGCGGAGCCGTTTGATCTCACCCAGATCACCCTGGAGGTGGTCTCCGCCATTGCCACCGTGGGGCTCACCGCCGGGATTACGACCTCCCTCAGCAGTTTGTCCCATGTGACGCTGATTTTGCTGATGTTTGCCGGGCGGCTGGGGGTGATGACCCTGGCCATCGCTTTCGGGCAGAGAAAAAACCAGCCGCCCCTCCGGCGGCCTACCGATAAAATTCTGATCGGATAAATGCAGAGAGGTGTGCTATGAAATCGTTTCTTATCGTTGGTATGGGCCGCTTTGGCCGCAAGCTGGCGGAGGATCTTCTGGACCGGGGCGACGAGGTGATGATCGTGGACCGGGATGAGGATACCATCAACGAGCTGTCCGCCCACTTTTCTAATGCTTTCATCGGGGACTGCACCAATGAGGACGTGCTGCGGAGCCTGGGAGTCAACAATTTCGACGCTGTGGTGGTGGCCATGGGGGCGGATTTCCAGTCTTCTCTGGAGATCACCGCGCTGGTGAAGGATCTGGGGGGACGGTATGTGGTGTCCAAAGCCAACAAGGATATTCAGGCCAAATTCCTCCTCCGAAACGGCGCCGACGAGGTGGTATATCCCGATCGGGACATGGCCGCACGGCTGTCAGTGCGCCTCCATGCCAAGCATATTTTCGACTATGTGGAGTTGAGCAACGGCTATGCCATTGTGGAGACTGCGGTACCCAAAGCCTGGGTAGGCAAGAGCCTGCGGGAGAACGACGTCCGCCGCCGCCACGGCGTGAACATCCTGGCCATCCGCAGCAGCGACGGCAAACTGGACCCCATGCCGGACCCGGACGATGTGTTCCGGGCGGATGACCACATCTTCGTTATGGGCGAGGAGAGCGCGGTTCTGAAGCTGAACAAATAGGGAAAAGGGAAAACGCCCCCGCCGCATGATCTGCGGCGGGGGCGTTTTTGCCGTTTCTGTTGTCAGCTGCGCTTGTCGTCCTCCTCGGTGAAGTGGACGTGGTTGAAGATGTGGTCCTCGCAGAAGCAGTGGTACCCCGCGCAGCGGGAGCAGTAGCGGAAGGAGAGATTGGGGTACTCCGCGTCGGTGCGGCCGCAGACGGCGCACTTGTGGTTGTAGCTCTTGGGCTGCTGGGAGGCCTTCACCGTCTGGCGGAACCGGGTGGCCTGTTTGCTGCGGCCCGCCCGCTCCACCCGGGCCTTCCGGCAGAGATAGGGCCAGAAGAACACCACAAAGTTCAGCAGGGCCACAATGGGCGCCAGGGCGCTGCCCCAGTTGTGCTGGCCCACCTGTACCAGGACCTCGAAGGCAAAGTAGGCCAGATCCGCCCAGGCCAGCCACTTGATCTTCACCGGCAGGAAGAACATGAAGTAGATGATGGCGTCCGGGGCCAGGGCCGCGTAGGCCAGGAACATGGCCATGTTCACATAGTGGAGGCCGGAGATATAGGAGTATCCCCCGGGGAGGAGGTAGGCCACAAAGGCACCGATGATGGTCAGCACCACGCCGCTGATGTAGTAGAGGGTGAACTTGGGGGTGCCCCAGTAGTTCTCCAGAATGGTGCCGATCCAGTAGTAGAAGTAGAGAAACAGCAGCAGGGAGATGGGGCCGCTGGCGGAGGGCAGGAAAACAAAGGTCACCAGCCGCCAGACCTCTCCGTGAAGAATGGCCTCCGGAGAGAGATACATATACAGGGTGGCAACGCCGTTGGTCACCAGCCCAAGGGCGTAGGCCGCCACCGTGGCGATGACGATATACCGCATCAGGTTGGGGATGCCCCAGTAGGGGTGCTTGGCACAGAAGCGGTTGATGCTGTCGTGCAGCTTATCCAAAGGAAAGACCCTCCTTATGATTCCATTTTAATCCTTAAAAGGCATTATACCCCAAAGGATCGCCGGAGTTGTCACCAATCTGTAAATTGTGGAACTCCCTCCGGCACAGCTCCTCAAAAAATTGGTAGTAGGGAATGAGAAAGTCGAAGCCGGACTTCAGATCCTCCGCCAGGTCCCGGCACTCGGTGCGGGCGCTGTACTCCTCGTCCCGGCAGACGGTGATGTGCTTGCGGCTGATCCAGGGCTCCAGCACGGGGGCGGGGGCCGGCTTTTTCCGGGCGTACTCCTCCCCCTCCAGGTGGAACCGGTCCTGGCGGCTGAGCTTCCTTGCCAGACGGCTGAGGGGTGCCGGGTCCTCCGCCGCCTCCCGGCGGAACCGCTCCATGAGGCTGGGGGCGGCGCAATAGAAGCCCATGCCGTAGCTGATCCCCTCGGGCATCAGCTCAAAGTAAAATACCGGCCGGCTGGTCCAGTTCTCGTTCTCGTGGCGGAGGGTAAACCACAGGTGGTCCTTGTAGGGCCCTCGGCCGTGGAGCCGCCGGGCGTCCCGGTAGATCCGGGACACATGGAGGTTCAGCCCCAGCTTGGGGTATGTCTCCGCCATGTAGTCGTACAGCTCCTCCCCCAAAAGCCGCAGGGGCTGGAGGACCTGGGTGAGATACCGCTCCTTGTTGGCCTCAAACCAGCTTCGCTCGTTGTTCAGCCGGATCTCCCACAAAAAGGTCTGGGCGTCCGGGGTAAAACCGGTAAACATGGTCAATGGGTCTCCTCTCCTTGGCTGCCCCCCAGGAAGTGGGCCTTCATACAGCGGAAGGTCTCGTCGCTGAGGTCGTGCTCGATCTTGCAGGCGTCGGCGGCGGCCGTCTCCTCGCTGACCCCCAGGTGCACCAGCATCCGCGTAATTACTACATGGCGCTCATAGATCTTTTCTGCGATGGCCAGCCCTGCGGCGGTGAGGGTGATGTGGTTGCTCTCGTCCACCTCCACATAGCCCTGCTCCTTGAAGTGTTTCAGCGCCACGGACACCGTGGGCCGGGAGTACCCGAAATAGGCGCAGATGTCCGTGGCCCTGACCTCCTTCTGCCGCTGGGAGAGCACATAGATGGACTCCAGATAGTTCTCGCCCGATTCCTTCATAACATGGCCGCCTCCTTTTCCCGGGGATTTCCGTTTTCAGTCAAGTTCTATTAGTATACCACAGCAATGGGATTTTTTCAATGAAAAGACCGTCTGCCGGACAAAGGAGCGACGGAAATGGGGGCGATGGGGATTTTTTTACAAAATAGGGTTGACAAAGCGGTTAGTCCATGCTAACATATAGGTGAGTTAGGGAAGACAAACTTCCGGGTGGGTACCGGAAGGTCCCTGACGCCTTCGATACCATTCTCCTTTCTCACTTCTCATACATTCGTCAGATTGTGCGGAAAAGCCCCCGTTTTGGGGGCTTTTTCGCGCCCAAGCAAAAAAACAGCCGGCTCTGGAAAAAATTGTTGACAAGAGTGTTAGCCTGTGCTAATATCATTCCGTTAGGAAAAGCTAACCACTAATGCGTTGGGCCGCGGCGCGGTCCGGGGAGGAGACCATGATGCCTTTGACACTGGCTGCCGCCGGCGAGGAGCGGTACATCAAGCACATCGGCGGGCGGACCGAGACCCGCCAGTTTCTGGAGAGCATGGGGTTTGTCACCGGGACCATGGTACGGGTGCTCAGCGAAATGAGCGGCAACGTGATCGTCCAGGTGAAGGACACCCGGGTGGCCATCAGCAAGGAGATGGCCTGTAGGATCATGGTGTAAAACGGGAAGGAGAGAGCACAGTGAAGACATTGCGAGAGACCAAGGTGGGCGAGACGGTTTCAGTGGCCCGGCTCCACGGCGAGGGCGCGGTGCGCCGGCGGATCATGGACATGGGCATCACCAAGGGCGTGGAGATCTTTGTCCGCAAGGTGGCCCCCCTGGGGGACCCCATCGAGATCAACGTCCGGGGCTATGAGCTGAGTCTCCGGAAGGCGGACGCGGAGATGATCGAGGTCCAGTAGCGGGACCCTGGGGCGGCGGGCCGCCCGTTTCTTTGAGGTTGACGTTAGTTCAAACTAATATTTGTGTGAAACAGGAAAGAAGGGACGCAGTCATGTCGATCAAAATTGCGTTGGCGGGCAACCCCAACTGCGGCAAAACCACGCTGTTCAACGCCCTGACCGGCTCCGCCCAGTTCGTGGGCAACTGGCCGGGGGTGACGGTGGAGAAGAAGGAGGGCCGGCTGAAGGGTCACAAGGACGTGGTCATCATGGACCTGCCGGGAATCTACTCCCTCTCTCCCTACACCCTGGAGGAGGTGGTGGCCCGGAACTACCTGGTCCAGGAGCGGCCGGACGTGATCCTCAATATCGTGGACGGCACCAACCTGGAGCGGAACCTGTACCTCACCACGCAGCTCACCGAGCTGGGTATCCCGGTGGTGGTGGCGGTGAACATGATGGACGTGGTGCGCCGCAGCGGGGACCGGATCAATACGGAGAAGCTCAGCGAGACCCTGGGCTGCAAGGTGTGTGAGATCTCCGCCCTGAAGGGAACCGGGGTGATGGAGGCGGCCCAGACGGCGGTGGACATCGCCGGCAGCGGGGAGAAGACCATCCCCATGCACACCTTCTCCGGCTCCGTGGAGCACGCCCTGGCCCACATCGAGGAGTACCTCCTCCACAGTGTTCCCGAGGAGCAGCAGCGGTGGTACGCCATCAAGATCTTTGAGCGGGACAAAAAGGTGGCGGAGCAGCTGAAGCTCAGCGAAGCGGACCTCCGGCATGTGGAGGCGGACATCGCCGCCTGCGAAAAGGAGCTGGACGACAACGCCGAGTCCATCATCACCGGCGAGCGGTATGACTGGATTGCCTCCATCATCGGCGGCTGCTGCAAGAAGAAGAGCCGGGGGGCGCTGAGCACCTCCGACAGGATCGACAAGATCGTCACCAACCGCATCCTGGCCCTGCCCATCTTCGTGGCGGTCATGGCCCTGGTGTACGCCATTGCCATGGGCGGCTGGTCCATCTCCATCGGCACCAGGGCCACCGACTGGGCCAACGACGTTCTCTTCGGGGAGTGGGTCCCCGGCTGGTTCGACGCCATTCTGGGCGCGCTCAACGTGGCCGAGGGCAGCTGGCTCTACGGTTTGATTCAGGACGGCATCGTGGCCGGCGTGGGGGCGGTGCTGGGCTTTGTGCCCCAGATGCTGGTGCTGTTCTTCCTCCTGTGCATCCTGGAGGACATCGGCTACATGGCCCGGATCGCCTTCATCATGGACCGGATCTTCCGGCGCTTCGGCCTCTCGGGCAAGAGCTTCATCCCCATGCTGGTGGCCACCGGCTGCGGCGTCCCCGGCATCATGGCTTCCCGGACCATCGAGCAGGACCGGGACCGGAAGATGACCATTATGACCACCGGCTTCATCCCCTGCGGCGCGAAGATGCCCATTATCGGCCTCTTTGCCGGTGCGCTGTTTGGAAACTCCGCCTGGGTGGCCACCTCCGCCTATTTCATCGGCGTGGCGGCGGTGATCGTCTCCGGCGTGATGCTGAAGAAGTTCAAGGTGTTTGCCGGGGAGCCCGCCCCCTTCGTCATGGAGCTGCCCGCCTACCACGTCCCCTCCGGCGGCAACGTCCTCCGGGGCACCTGGGAGCGGGGCTGGTCCTTCATCAAGCGGGCCGGCACCGTGATTCTCCTCAGCTCCATCGTCCTCTGGTTCCTCCAGGGCTACGGCTTTGTGGACGGGGTGTTTCAGGCAGTGGAGGACAACAACGACAGCCTCCTGGCGGTCATCGGCAACGCGGTGGCCTGGATCTTCCACCCCCTGGGCTGGGAGGGAGACATGGCCTGGAAGGCGGCGGTGGCCACCTTCACCGGCCTCATCGCCAAGGAGGAGGTGGTGAACACCTTCGGCGTCCTCTATCACTATGCCGGGGAGCTCAGCGAAAACGGCGAGGAGATCTGGGCCCTGGTGGCGGCGGACTTCACCGCCCTCAGCGCCTACTCCTTCATGATCTTCAATCTCCTCTGCGCCCCCTGCTTTGCCGCCATGGGCGCCATCAAGCGGGAGATGAACAACCCCAAGTGGACCCTGGCGGCTATCGGCTACATGTGCGGCTTCGCCTATGCCGCGGCCCTGATGGTCTACCAGATCGGCGGCCTCATCACCGGTGCGGTGGCCTTCAGCTTCTGGACCGCGGCGGCCCTGGTCCTCTTCGCCCTGCTGGTGTTCCTGCTGGTGCGGCCCTACCGGGAGAGCCAGACGCTGCGGGACATCCCGGTGCGGGTGTAACGGCGGCGGTACAGAGAAAGCGAGGTGAGGGCCATGGCGGCTTGGCTGCAGGCAAACTGGGGGTCCCTGGTGGTGGGACTGGTCCTTCTGGGGGTGGTGTGCGCCATCCTGATCCACCTGGTCCGGCAGCGCCGGTCCGGGAAGGGCGGCTGCGGCTGCGGGTGCGCCGACTGCCCCAGCAAGGGGATCTGCCACCAGGAGCACGGCTCCTCCACTTGAAAAAAAGGACCTCTGCGGAGTTCTCCGCAGAGGTCCTTTCCGTTGCTTTCAGCGGCCTGCAGGTCCGGCGGACCCTGGGGTCACCGGCAGTCCAGCACGATCTTCACCAGCTCCGGGGGATTGTCCAGCATCACCCGGAAGGCCTTCTTGTAGTCGTCCAAAGGGAAGCGGTGGGTGATGAACCCCTCCGTGCGGTACTTCCCGTCCCGGATCAGCTCCTGGGCCAGATCGAAGGTGGAGATGTCCCGGCCGTCGATGTGCTCCATGCCGTGGGCGTCCACCCCCACCAGGGTCAGCTCCTGCCACCAGATGGGGGTCTCGTCGAAGGTGATGGCGCTCATATGGTGGCCGATCTTCACCAGGGTGCCCCGGGCCCGCAGGAGCCGGAGGCAGGTGGTGTTGGCCCAGCCGCCGCCCACGCAGTCGTAGATCACGTCGAAGCCGCCGAAGAACATCTTGTTCTTCTTCCCGCCGTAGACCTTGCTGCCGCCGGTGGCCTTGGCGGTGGCGGCGTAGGGGTCGCCGTAGAGGATGTGGTCCGCCCCCAGCTTTTTGGCGAACTCCTGCTTGGCCTTCACCCGCTCCATCACCCACACCTCGCACTCGGGCTGGAAGAGCTTCAATGCCTGGACCACGCCCAGGCCGATGGTGCCGCAGCCCAGCACCATCACCCGCTCTCCTTTCTTTGGAGTGTGGCGGAGCACCGCGTGGAGGGACACCGCCGTGGGCTCCACCAGGGTGGCCTGGTCGTCGGTGAGCTCGTCGAAGATCTTGCAAAGCTGCTGCTGGGGGGCGATGAACTGGTCGCCGAAGCCGGCCCCCACGTCGGGCAGCTTCAGGGGGCTGGGCTCCCCGTAGTTCTCGCACAGGCAGTAGTTCCCCTCCTTGCAGAACCGGCAGGTCTGGGGGATGGACTTGTTGCCGCAGCTGGACATGTACTCCTGAAGGGTCACCCGGTCCCCCACCTGGAATTTGGTGACGGCGGGGCCCACCTCGGTGACCACCCCCACATTCTCGTGGCCCAGGTAGGTCCGGCGGCTGCCTGGGATGGGGGCCAGGGCGCAGTTGGTGGTGGCGGTGCAGCGGAAGAAGCTGAGGTCCGTGCCGCAGACGCCGCACTGGAGGTTCCGCACCCGGACCCAGTCCGGGGCGGGGAGAGGCGGGTCCGGCAGGCCTTTGGCGTACTTCACCGCGTTGAGACCGGTGAACAGCAGGCTGCGGAAGGTTTTGGCCGCCGCCTTGGTGGCGGCTACCCGGGGCAGATCCAGATCAAAATAGATGGTTTTCACGGGGGCTCCTCCTCTCAGGGCGGCGGACCGCCGGATTTCTTACATTTAGGATAATGCACAGGACTGGTCTTGTCAAATAAAACCGCCGTCCTCTTGACTTTATTGATATGTGCAGATACAATAGTTGCAGATGCAAGTGTTGAGGAGAGGGGAGAGACCGTTGGAACTGTTCCGGCGCTTCGGCGCTTATTTTCACAGCTACCGGAAGTACGCCGTGCTGGGAGTGCTGTGCGTAATCTCAGAGACCATTTTTGAGCTGGTGATCCCTCTGATCATGGCGGATCTGGTGGACATCGGCGTGGCCAGCGGGGATACGGCCTATATTTTCCGCCAGGGTTGGAAGATGGTAGCCTGTGCGGTGCTGTCCATGGGACTGGGCGTCGGCAGCGCCCGGTTCGCCGCCCTGTGCGGCCACGGCCTGGCGGCGGAGATCCGGAAGGCGGAGTACCGGAAGATCCAGAGCTTCTCCTTCTCCAACCGGGACCGGTTCCACACCGAGTCCCTGGTGACCCGCATGACCAGCGACGTTACCACCATCCAGAACGCCGTCACCACCGGCATGCGCCCGGGGGTCCGCTCCCCCATCATGCTCCTCACCTCCATCTGCATGTCCTTCCTCATCAGCCCCAAGCTGGCGGTGGTGTTCCTGGTGGCGGCTCCGGTGCTGGGCTTCGCCCTCTTTCAGATCGTCAGCCGGGTCCGGCCCCTCTATACCCGGATGCAGGGGGCGGTGGACCAGGTCAACCGCATCGTCCGGGAGAACCTCACCGCTGTGCGGGTGGTGAAGGCCTATGTCCGGGGGGACTACGAGAGTGCCAAGTTTTTGGAGGTCAACGAGGACCTCCGGGCCATCTCGGACCGTTCCTTCCGTCTGGCGGCCTTGAACATGCCCGCCATGCAGCTGGTGATGTACGCCACCATCCTGGCCATCCTCTGGATCGGCGGCAATATGATCGTCCAGGGGCAGCTGCTGGTGGGGAAGCTCACCGGCTTTTTGAGCTATGTCCTCCAGGTTCTCAACAGCCTTATGCTCATGTCCAACGTCTTTCTCCTCCTCACCCGGGCCATGGCCTCCGGGCGGCGGATTCTGGAGGTGATGGACGAGGAGATCGACATCACCGACGAGAAGGCGGAGCCGGTGGCGGTGGAGCGGGGGGAGATCCGCTTCGATCACGTCTCCTTCCAGTACCGCACCGGCGCGGCGGAGTATGTGCTGCGGGACGTGGACCTCACCATCGGCGCCGGGGAGACGGTGGGGATCATCGGCGGCACCGGCAGCGCCAAGAGCACCCTGGTGCAGCTGATCCCCCGGCTCTACGAGGCCACGGAGGGGACCGTTCTGGTGGACGGGAGGCCGGTGGATCGGTATCCCCTGGTCCACCTCCGGGACGCCGTCGCCATGGTGCTGCAGAAGAACACCCTCTTCTCCGGCACCGTGGAGGAGAACCTCCGGTGGGGCAAGGCCGACGCCACGGAGGAGGAGATCCGGGAGGCCTGCCGTGTGGCCTGTGTGGACGAGTTCATCGACCGGCTGGAGAAGGAGTACCAGACGGAGCTGGGCCAGGGGGGCGTCAATGTCTCCGGCGGCCAGAAGCAGCGGCTGTGCATTGCTCGGGCCCTTCTCAAAAGGCCCAAGGTGCTGATTCTGGACGACTCCACCAGCGCCGTGGACATGGTGACGGAGGCGAAGATCCGGGAGGGTCTCGCCGCCTATCTGCCCCACACCACCAAGATCATCATCGCCCAGCGCATCACCTCCGTCCTCCACGCCGACAAGATCGTCATTCTCAACGACGGCCGGGTGGACGACGTGGGCACCCACTGGGAGCTTCTGGACCGCAGCCGGATCTATCAGGAGATCTACCATTCTCAGCAGGAAGGAGCGGGACTGTAATGGCGATGACAAAGCCTATGAGCTACAAGCGGCCCGAGGACCTGAAGGGCACCCTCCTCCGGCTGCTGCGGTATTTGGGCGCCCATAAGCTGTCTCTGGCGGCGGTGGCGGTGATGGTAGTCCTCAGCAGCATGGCCAACATTTTCGGCACCTACCTTCTCCGGCCGGTGATCCGCGATTTCATTGAGCCCGGGGACATGGAGGGGCTCGGGCGGATGGTGCTGAAGATGGCGGCCATGTACGGCGCGGGAGCCCTGTGCACCCTGGGGTACAACCAGCTGATGGTCCGTACCGCCCAGCAGGTGGTGGCCCAGATCCGGCGGGACCTGTTCCTCCACACCCAGATCCTGCCCCTCAAATACTTTGACGGCCACACCCATGGGGAGCTGATGAGCCACTTCACCAACGACGTGGACGCCATCAGCGAGGCCCTGAACAACAGCTTCACTCTCCTCATCCAGAGCTTCGTCATGGTGACGGGCACCATCACTATGCTGCTGGTGCTGGACCCCCAGCTGACCCTTATCGTCCTCTTTTTCCTCGCCTTGATGCTCCTCTTCATCCTCTACAGCAGCCGCAGCAGCAAGAAGTATTTCCACCAGCAGCAGGCCTGCCTCGCGGACCTCAACGGCTTTGTGGAGGAGATGGTGGCAGGGCAGAAGGTGGAGAAGATCTTCAACCACGAGGCGGCGGATTTTGCGGCCTTCTGCGAGAAGAACGAGGCCCTGCGCCGGGCGGGCACCCGGGCGGTGAGCTACTCGGGGATGATGGTCCCCACGGTGGTGAGCCTCAGCTACTTCAACTACGCCGTCTCCGCCTGCGTGGGGGGCCTCTTCGTCCTCGCCGGCCTCACCGACATCGCCAGCCTCTCCCCCTATCTGGTCTACGTCCGCCAGAGCGCCATGCCTATGAACCAGCTGACCCAGCAGGCCAACTTCTTCCTCTCCGCCCTCTCCGGCGCCGAGCGGATCTTCCGGATGATGGACGAGCCGCCGGAGGTGGACCAGGGGAAGATCACCCTGGTCCGAGGGGAGACAGGACCGGACGGGACCTGGCGGGAGACTGAGAAGGGCGCCTTCGCCTGGAGGAAGCCCGACGGCAGCCTGGTGCCCCTCCGGGGGGACGTGCGGTTCCATGACGTCCGCTTCGGCTATGTGCCGGAGAAAACAGTGCTGCGGGATGTGAGCCTCTACGCCAAGCCCGGCCAGAAAATTGCCTTCGTGGGTTCTACCGGGGCGGGGAAGACCACCATCATCAACCTCATCACCCGGTTTTACGAGATCGACCGGGGGACCATCACCTACGACGGCCTGGACCTGCGGGAGATCCGGAAGGCGGACCTCCGCCGCTCCCTGTCGGTGGTGGTCCAGGACACCCATCTCTTCACCGGCACCATCGCCGACAACATCCGCTACGGCCGCCTGGAGGCCACCGACGAGGAGGTGCGGCAGGCGGCGGTGCTGGCCAACGCCGACTCCTTCATCCGCCGCCTTCCCGACGGCTACGACACCATGCTGGTGGGGGACGGGGATAACCTGAGCCAGGGCCAGCGGCAGCTGCTGGCCATCGCCCGGGCGGCGGTGGCGAGACCCCCGGTGTTCATTCTGGACGAGGCCACCAGTTCTATCGACACCCGGACGGAGAAGCTCATCGAGCGGGGCTTGGACCGCCTCATGGAGGGCCGCACCGTCTTCGTCATCGCCCACCGCCTCTCCACCGTCCGCAACGCCAACGCCATCATGGTGGTGGAGGGGGGCAAGATCATCGAGCGGGGGGACCACGAGGAGCTGCTCAGCCAGCGGGGGCGGTACTTCCAGCTCTACACCGGACAGGCGGAGCTGTCCTGAGAGGAGGCGCACATGGAGAAATATCTGCTGCGCCGGGCGGTGGCCCGGCTGGAGCTGGAGCGGCGGCGGTGGCTGCGGGGGTACTTCCAGAGCCTGGGGATCCCCCTGGGCCAGGGCCAGCCCAGGATCCTGGAGAGCCTCCTCCGGGAGGGACCGCTGTCCCAGCGGCAGCTGGCCCAGCTGTGCGGCATCGACGACTCCACCATGTCCCGCAGCGTGGACCGGCTGGTCCAGGCGGAGCTGGTGCGCCGGGAGGCGGCCCCCGGCTGCCGCCGGAGCCTGCGGATCTGTCTCACCGAGGCGGGCCGGCAGGCGGCGGAGCAGGTGGCCGCTGCCTTCGCCCGGGAAGACGAGGTGCTGCTCCGGGGCATTGGGCTGGAGGAGGCGGCCCGGACTGCCGCTCTGCTGGAGGTCATGCGGGAGAATCTCCTCCGGGAGCCCTTCGGGGAGACCTGAGCGTTCGGGCAATACAGGAGGTCCTCTGCGGGATTTTGAATTCCGCAGAGGACCTCGGTCTGTGGGGAAGCGGCACGCTGCCGTTCCTTCTTATCCTTATCTCATTTCCACTCCCGCGGGCTCTTGCCATAGGTCCTCCGGAAGGCCCGGAGGAAGACAGAATAGTCGTTGAACCCCGCCTCCATAGCCGCCTTCAGAACCGGCGTTCCCCGGCGGATCTCCTCCGCCGCCCGCAAAAGCCGCTTTTGCCGAATATACTGGTGAACCGTGATGCCGTAGACCTCCTTGAAGCGGTGCATCAGGTAGTACCGACTGAGGTAAAACCGCCCCGCCAACCGGTCGATAGACAGCTCCTCCCCCAGATGCTCCCCAATGTACCGGGTTACCTCCTCCATTTTAGGGTCAAAGCGGTACACCACATCCTCATCCGCCTCCGGTTCCGCCAGCACGTCCCGGTTCAGGGCGATAAGCAGCTGCTGCAAACAGGTGTCCGCCAGCAGCTTTTGACCGAAGCCCTCCTCCGTCAGAGCATGCTCCAGGCGGTCAAAGAGGGACCGGTACCGCAGCCGGTCCTCCCCCCGGGGACGCAGCATGTGAAAGCCCCGCCGCTCTGCCAGACGGAAGCAGGCGTCCAGGGCGCAGTCTCTTCGGCCGCAGGCCTCCAGATAGTCACAGCTGAGCCACAGCACCATCCGCTCATAGGGCTCCCCCGGGTCGATCACCGGCCGGTGAAGGAGGCTGCGTCCCACCAGCAGGATGTCGCAGGGCTTGAGGACGTAGCTCTTGCCTTCGATGCTGTAGGTGACCTTGCCCCCCAGATGGAACACGATCTTCTCAAAGCCGTGGTAATGGTAGTCCACCTCCTGGGCCAGCTCGTCCCGCAGGTGGAACAGCCGGTAGTCCTCCAGCAGATAGCCGCGCTGATCTCCCTCCATGGTCTGCACCTCACTTTTTGCATGGTTTTACTCCATCTCGAATTATACCATGGCGGAACCTGCTGCGCAACAGTTCCGGACATTCCCTCTTTTCCAGCTGCGGAATCTGTGGTAAAATGAAAAAAATATTGTGTCCAGCGCCGGGCCGTTTCCTGCTCCGGCCGGCGCGATGCCAAAAGGAGGATTTCCCTATGAGCTATGCCGATCAGGTCTTCGTCCGGGTCTGCCGGGACATCATCGACAACGGATTCTGGGACACGGAGCTCCAGGTCCGCCCTCACTGGGAGGACGGTACCCCCGCCCACACGGTGAAGAAATTCGGCGTGGTGAACCGGTACGATCTCCGCAAGGAGTTCCCCATCATGACCCTGCGCCGGACCTATTTCAAGTCCTGCGTGGACGAGCTTCTCTGGATCTGGCAGAAGAAGTCCAACGACATCCACGAGCTCCACAGCCATGTGTGGGACTCCTGGGCGGACGAGCAGGGCACCATCGGCAAGGCCTACGGCTATCAGCTGGGACTGAAGCACCAGTACAGCGACGGCTGGTTCGACCAGGTGGACCGGGTGCTGAAGGATCTGAAGGAGAACCCCGCCAGCCGTCGGATGGTCACCAGCATCTTCAACCACCAGGACCTCCACGCCATGGGTCTCTACCCCTGCGCCTGGTCCATGACCTTCAACGTCACCGGGAACACCCTCAACGCCGTTTTGAACCAGCGCAGCCAGGACATGCTGGCCGCCAGCAACTGGAACGTGTGCCAGTACGCCGTCCTGGTCCACATGATGGCCCAGGTCAGCGGCCTGCAGGCGGGGGAGCTGGTCCACGTCATCGCCGACTGCCACATCTATGACCGCCATGTGCCCCAAGTGGAGCGGATCCTCACCCGGGAGCCCCGGCCCGCCCCCAAGCTGGTCATCGACCCGGATGTGAAGAGCTTCTACGACTTCACGCCGGACAGCTTCCGCCTGGAGGGCTATGATCCTCACCCCTTTGACGAGAAGATCGAGGTGGCCATCTGATGAACGCCATTGCAGCAGTCAGCCTCAACTGGGGCATCGGGAAGGGGAACGACCTCCTCTTCCACATCTCGGAGGATATGAAGCGCTTTCGGGCCATGACCACCGGCGGCACAGTTCTCATGGGCCGGAAGACCCTGGACTCCATGCCTGGGGGCAGGCCCCTGCCCAAACGGCGGAACATCGTCATCACCCGGAACCCGGACTTTGCACGGGAGGGGGTGGAGGTGGTCCACTCGGTGGAGGAGGCGCTGGCCCTGACGGCGGGGGAGGACCCGGAGAAGGTCTGGGTCATCGGCGGCGGAGAGATCTACCGGGCATTGCTGCCCCACTGCCGCCGCTGCTGCCTCACCCGGGTCTACGCCCGGCCGGACTGCGACGTGTTTTTCCCCGATCTGGACCAGCTGGAGAACTGGTGCCTCTTCCGCTCGGAGCCCATCTGTACCGAGGGAGAACTGGACTTCCAGTTTGTGGACTACCAGAACGCAGCGCTGCCGGAATAAGAAAAGAAGTCCTCTGCGGAGATTTCCGCAGAGGACTTTCTCTTATCATTGCAGGGCAAACAGCACGCCCAGAGTCCCCGGGCCGCAGTGGCTGGACACGGTGCAGCCCGCCCGGGCCACATAGAGGGTGTCGAAGGAGACCAGCTCCCGCACCAGGGCCTCCATCCGCGCCAGCACCTCCGGGTCGATGCCGCCGGAGTGGACCAGAACGCCCGCCCGGGTGTCGATATTCTTCAGGCTCAACACGTCCCGGATGTACTGCTCATACACCTTCTCCATGCTGCCCCGGTATTTCTTGCCTACCTTCAGCTCCCCCTCCTGCATGCCGAGGCAGGGGCGGATCTTCAGCAGGTTGGCGCCCAGGGCGGTGACGCCGCTGCAGCGGCCGCCCTTCCAGATGAACTCCAGATTATCCACCACAAAGGTGGTCACCAGCTTCTCCTTGAAGGCCTCCAGGTGCTCCGTGATTTCCCGGGCACTCCTTCCTTCGTCCCGCAGGCGGGCGCCCTCCAGCAGCATCAGGCCCATGCTGGTGGAGAGATGGCAGGTGTCGATGACGTAGACGCCCTCCAGCTCGCCGGCGGCGATGCAGGCGTTCTGGTAGGTGCCGGAGAGCTTGGCGCTGATGTCCAGGTGGACCACCTCATAGCCCTCCTCCACCAGCGGACCGAAGAAGTCCAGAAACTCCTGGGGAGAGATGGCGGTGGTCTTGGGCAGCAAGCCCTCCTTTTCATAGCGCTCGTAGATCTGATCCGGCGTAATGCCCAGGCCGTCCTTGAAGGGTTCCTCGCCCTCCACTACCGTGAGGGGGATCACCTTCACGCCCAGCTCCCGACGCAGATCCTCCGGCAGATCGCACACGCTGTCGGAGGTGAGGATCACAGGTTTCATGGCAGGATTCTCCTTTTTCAACTTTCGTCAATTCCTTGGTCGTTGGAATTGTACCATTGAAAAAGGAAAAAGTAAAGCCGAAAAATTTCAGGAAATTCGGGGAGTTTTTGACGTTTTTGAGCGCGGGAAAGGCGGTTGCCATTTGGGAGGAAATGGTGTAGGATGGACGGGACCGGAAAGGAGGGATGGCATATGCAGCAGGATCTCACCAGCGGACCGGTAACCGGCACCATGCTGCGCTTTGCGCTGCCCATGGTGCTGGGAAATCTGATCCAGCAGCTGTACAACATTGCCGATACCCTGATCGTGGGCCGCTTCCTTGGTACAGATGCCCTGGGGGCAGTAGGCTCGGCCTACACCCTGATGACGTTTCTTACCTCCATCCTCTTGGGACTTGCCATGGGCAGCGGGGCGGTGTTCTCCATTCGCTGGGGCCAGCGGGATGCAGAAGGGCTGAAGGAGAGCGTCTGCACCGCCTTTCTCCTCATCGCCGCTCTGACGGCTGTTTTGACGGCGGCGGTCTTCCTGGGGCTGGACCCCATCCTCCGCCTCCTCCAGGTGCCGCCGGAGAACTACGGCCTCATGCGGGACTACCTCTGGGTGATCTTCTTCGGGATCCCAGCTACCTTTCTTTCCAACTATTTCTCCTGTCTGCTGCGCTCCGTGGGGAACTCCTCTGCTCCCCTCCTGTTTCTGGGAGCCTCAGCCCTTGCCAATATCGGCCTGGACCTCCTCTTTGTGGTGACCTTCTCCTGGGGGGTAAAGGGGGCCGCCCTGGCCACCGTGCTGTCCCAGTATGGGGCGGGGATGGGACTCCTGTTCTATACGCTCTGGCGCTTTCCCCAGGTGCGGCCTCAGCGGCGGCATCTGCGGCTGCGGCGGGCCGCCGTCGGGGAGATCAGCCGGTTCTCCATCCTTACCTGCGTCCAGCAGTCGGTGATGAACTTTGGTATCCTGATGGTCCAGGGCCGGGTCAATTCCTTCGGCCCGGCCGTCATGGCAGCTTTTGCAGCGGCAGTGAAGATCGACTCCTTCGCCTATATGCCGGTGCAGGACTTTGGAAATGCCTTCTCCACCTTCATCGCCCAGAACTACGGGGCCAGAAAGCCGGACCGCATCCGGGCGGGGATCCGCTCGGCGGTGACGGCGGCAACGGTCTTCAGCCTGGCAGTATCTGCCGCCGTCTGCCTCTTCGCCCGGCCTTTGATGACCATTTTCGTGGAGCCGACGGAGACGGAGATCATCTCCGTCGGAATCACTTATCTCCGCATCGAGGGGGCCTTCTATGTGGGCATCGGCTGCCTCTTCCTCCTCTACGGCCTCTACCGGGCGGTGGCCATGCCTGCCATGAGCGTGGTGCTGACGGTGATCTCCCTGGGCACCCGGGTGGTGCTGGCCTATACCCTTTCCGCCATCCCCGCCATCGGCGTGGTTGGGATCTGGTGGTCCGTGCCCATCGGCTGGGCCTTGGCGGATCTGGTGGGGTTCGGCTATTACCGTCTGCGGCGGCGGGAGATTGAGGCGCGGTTGACTGGGAATGAAGAACGAAATAATTTTTGAAACACCCTGAAAATAAAATTAAATTAAAAATTATTTTCTGCAATAAAGGGGACACCTTTCGCATTATCCTTATGAAGGCACAAATTGGAAAACCCAAAATAAGGAGAAAGAAAGGTGAATCAAATGAAGCAGACTATGAAGAGAAAGTCCCTGATCGCCCTGGCGGTGGTCCTTACACTGGTGGTGGGACTGTTTTGCGTCCCAACCTACGCGGCCTCTTCCGAGACGGTGAAGGCGCAGCTATCCCCCCACTATACCATTGTTGTGGACGGGGTGGAGCGGACCTTCTACAACGTCCAGGGCCAGGAGGTTCATCCCATCGTATATCAGGGTACCACCTACCTTCCCCTGCGTGCCATCGGCGAGCTGATGGACAAGAATGTGGACTGGAATCAGGCTACCAAGACCGCCACCCTCTCCGGCAGCCGGAACGGCAATGTGACGAAGGGCACAGCGGACCCCGATGCGGAAAAGGCAGTTGTCACCGCTTCTCTCCGCTATGATTTTACCATCGTGGTGGACGGGGTGGAGAGGACCTTCACCGACGTCAACGGAAAGACTGTGTATCCCCTGCTGTACAATGGCTCTACCTACCTTCCTCTGCGTGCCATCGGCAATCTGATGGGCAAAGAGGTGAGCTGGGATAACAACACGAAGACGGCGATCCTCAGCAGCAGCGACGAGGATTCTCTGGTGACCGACGCCGACTCCTTCGGGCAGGCGGGCAGTCAGAGCGGCAGCTATATCGGCAAGGCCAAGGCCAAGGAGATCGCTCTCAGCCACGCGGACCTCACCGCCAGCCAGGTGACCTTCGTGTATGTGGAGCTGGGATACGACGACGGGAAGTGGGAGTACGAGGTGGAGTTCTACAAGGGGAACACGGAGTACGACTATGAGATCGACGCCGT
>CALXDB010000015.1 GCA_944386955.1 uncultured Oscillospiraceae bacterium | reverse complement strand
CTGGAGGCCGCCGTGGCCGTCACCGTGCCGGAGGAGGACGCCTTCCTTGCCGACATGGGCGAGGAGGATCTGGCAGACCTCTTCATCGTCTCCAAGGTCTCCCTCACCGTGGGCGGCGAGCTCAGCGTCTCCGTCAGCGAGGCCGCGGGCGAGAAGTGCGAGCGCTGCTGGAAGCACAGCGAAGGCGTGGGCAGCGACAGCGCCCACCCCACCCTCTGCCCCCGCTGCGCCGCCGTGGTCAGCAAGCTGTAAAAAAAGAGGGGAAGGGCCGGTACCCCGGGGGTACCGGCCCTCTTTTGTCCCTGGGAAGGACAGGATCCCCCGCTTGCACCGGGCTTCGGGCTGTGCTATAATACTTTTTGCTGCGGCGGCCCGCGGGCCCCGCCTATCTTATGCCGAGGAAAGGAAACTGCTCTCATGAAACGAATCGCCGCGCTGCTGTTGGCGCTTTGCCTGACTTTCACTCTGGCGGCCTGCGCGCCCCAGGAGGAGGAGACCGTCAAGGGGGCCGACGTCCTCTCCCAGGTCTCCGGCCTGGACGCCGACGCCGTGATGCTCACGGTGGACGGCCGGGAGGTCACCAATCAGATGTACCTTTACTGGCTGACCTACACCATGGAATCCCTCTCCTCCTCCATGCCCAGCTGGGTGGACGACGCCGGGCTCCTCAAGTGGGACGAGGCCGCGTCTGAGGACATGACCGTGGAGGAGCTGGTCCGCCAGGAGACCCTCAACACCGCCAAGATGTACATGGTGGTGGAGAACTGGGCGGAGAAGTACGGCATCGCCCTCACCGAGGATGAGACCGCCATCATCGACCAGGACCTGGACAGCTATGCCCAGCAGCTGGGGGGCCAGGAGATGT
The DNA here is from genome assembly GCA_944386955.1 of uncultured Oscillospiraceae bacterium. Lineage (GTDB taxonomy): Bacteria > Bacillota > Clostridia > Oscillospirales > Oscillospiraceae > CAJFPI01. The sequence continues at coordinate 22,721 of CALXDB010000015.1, read as the reverse complement.
ATGAGGCCTATCTGTGGGATCAGGGCCTCACCGCCGATCTCAACCGCCGCCTCAGCCACACCTTCTATCTCTACTCCAAGCTCCACGACGCCACCCTGGAGCCGGGCAGTCCCCTGTACATTGAGGACGAGGTCCTCTACCAGTATGACGGCGTCACCCCCGACGCCGTGCTGGCCGACCACATTCTCCTGACCAAGGGCGACGACGCCGCCGCCAACGCGGAGGCCTACGCCGCTATGGAGCAGATCCTGGAGATGCTGGACCAGTCCGGCGACAGCGCCCCCAGCGTCTTCTCCTACATCGCCGATCAGGTGAGCCAGGACCCCGGCCGGGCCTATAACCCCTACGGCTATCTGGTGACGGAGGACGCGGAGTTCCTGCCGGAGTTCAAGGAGGCTGCGCTGGCCCTGGAGGAGAATGCGTACAGCGGGATCGTGGAGACCGACGCGGGCTACCACATCATCCTCCGCCGCCCCATCCGCCAGTATGTAGCCGACCAGTACCTCTCTGAGCTCATCACCGTGGCTATGGACAATGCCGAGGTGACCTACGGCGAGGCCTATGACACCCTGGACGTCCGCCAGTTCCAGATCGACTACCAGACCTACACCGCCCTCCACTCCGCTGTGGACGCCCTTACCGGCGCCCAGGAGGAGACCGATGGAGACGGCTCTGACACCCAGGCGTGACGAAAGCCGCCGCGGATCTTGATCCGCGGCGGCTTTTTTGCTGAAAAGGGGGACCTGTGAAGGCCCCGCTCAAAGCCATTGTACTGCAAAGCGCACGCCTTGTCCAGTTCGATCTTTGTCGCTGCAACATTTTTGTATCTATGCACAAAATTGGTAAAATACCACAAAAACCGTTGACACTTTCGGCGGTCTATGGTATAGTATAGCCAGATCAAGAAAGGATGAGTCCCATGTACAAGTAATCCTTCCCAACCGGACAGACCTTGGGATATCAGAAGGGAATCGCACCGCAGAACTTTTGATCCGGATGCCTACATAGCTTTATCAAAAAAGCCGAAACCAATAGGTTTTACGCAAGAGAAGGCAAGAAGCAGACAAAATAGAGCAGAAGCGGTCCTGGGAAGATATTTCGAAGGAAAAAGCCGAAAAACGATCCCAAAACCATCTCCCCATATCTCGATCGACCCATCAGACCTGATTTTTCTAAGAGAGACAGAAACACAGACGGACGAAAGAGAGAAGCACTCCGGCAACTTCAGATCGATCCCATTGGGAACGGGAAGAATCCAGCTGGAGAGCGAGCAATACCTCGACCGGGTGATCGTATCTGATTTCTCATGAAACAGCAGGAAGAAGCGAGGCGCGAAAGAGAGAACAAAGGAAACAGGATTTGAGAGACGGCATAGGCGAAAAAATCTGATCCGGAATCTACGAAAGAGAGGTTAAATTGATGTTAGATAATAAGAGCGACCGCAACTGACCTGTATTTGCTTGGATCGAAAGCGAATACAGGTCAGTTGCTGTTCTGAGGTATGCGCCCGGGAGGGGCGCTTTTTTTGTGCCAGGAGGGCGGAAAAGGGCGGCCCGGAGATTCCGGGCCGCCCTTGCGCGGTCATGGCTCATTCCCCGGCGGGGGCTTCCCCGCCGCCTCCGCCGCTTCTCCGGCGGCGGGGCCGGTGGCGGCGGCGCTTGGCCGCCTCTCCGCTTTTCTCGGCAGCGGGCTGCGCCTCCTGGGGGACAGGCGGCTTCTGCTCCTGGGGCTTCCGCTCCCCCTTTTCGCCTCCGCCGCCTCTCCGGCGGCGCCGCCCCCCCTCCTTGGGGGGCTGATCCTTCTGTCCGCCCTGCTCCTGGGCGGCCCGGCGGTCTGCCGCCGCCTTCTTCTCCGCCGTGAAGGAGCCGCTGATCTTTACCGGCACCTTCTCGATCTTCCCGATCTCCATCTCCGGCCCGGCAGCCTGAGCGGCGGACTTGTCGCCGCCCCGGCCCCGGCTGCGGCGGCGCCGGCTCCGCTTCTCCCCCTTGTCGCCGGCCTCCTCCTGGCGGGGCCGCTCCTCCCGGAAGCTGTAGTCGGACAGCAGGCCGCCCAGGCGGTCCCGGTCCTCCGCGGCCTCCGGCGGAATATACCGCTCCGGCCGCTCCTTGGGGATCTCGATGCCCTCCCGGCTGCCCTTTCCGTTGCGCAGCACCTGCAGCTCGCAGCCCTTGTAGGTCCGGGGCGGATCGGTGCTGTCGTCCAGCTTCACCTTGGCCTCCTCCCGGAGCAGGTCCACGCTGGTGATGTTGCCGGGGCCGTCGGGAGTGTTTACAAAGGAGTCGTTCTTCGGCATCCGCTTCATGGCGTCCTCATAGGCGTTCTGCTCGTACTTGAGGCAGCACATGAGACGGCCGCAGGTGCCGGAGATCTTGGTGGGGTTGAGGCTGAGATTCTGGGTTTTGGCCATTTTGATGGAGACGGGCATGAACTCCTCCAGAAACTGGCTGCAGCACAGGGGCCGCCCGCAGATACCCAGGCCGCCGATCATCTTGGCCTCGTCCCGGACGCCCACCTGCCTCAGCTCGATGCGGGAGCGGAACACGTTGGCCAGATCCCGCACCAGCTCCCGGAAGTCCACCCGCCCCTCGGCGGTGAAGAAGAAGATAATCTTGCTGCCGTCGAAGTTGCTCTCCACCCGGATCAGCTTCATCTCCAGCTTGTGGGCGGCGATCTTCTTCTCGCAGATGGCGAAGGCCTCCTTCTCCTTCTTCCGGTTCAGCTCGTTGGTCCGCCGGTCGTTGTCGGTGGCCAGACGTACCACCGGCCGCAGCGGCTTTACCACACTCTGCTCCGGCACCTCGTGGTTCCCCTCGCAGCATTGGGCGTACTCGTGGCCGGAGGCCGTCTCCACGATCACATACTGACCAGCCTCGATGGTAAGGCCGTTGGGATCAAAATAATAGGTTTTGCTTCCGCCCCGAAAGCGGATGCTGATGACTTCCGTCAAAGGGATCACCCTTCCTTTCGTGGTCATTCGCCCCTCACGGGCGAATGCAGCGGGCCAGAGCGGCGCAGACGCCGCCGCACACATGGCCCGGATTGAGATTGAAGCGCAGCTGCCGCGCCGCCTCGTCCAGGATGTCGGCTCCCCGGCTCAGCTGGCGGCGGGTGAGCCCGGCGCCGGGGCCGGCGCTGCCGCCGCAGCCGCTGCGGTAGAGGAGAGCCGCCGTCAATAGCTGCCTGCCGTCCTCCAGCACCGCCTGCAGCTCCTCCCGCTTCACCTTCCCCGTTTCCAGGCCGGTGAAAAAGGCAGTCAGGGCGGGAAGGCTCCCTGTCTCCAGCAGCCGGCACAGCTCCGCCGCCCGGGGATCGGCCTCCGTCTGGGCCTCCGGGCCCCGGACCGTCCACTCCACACAACGGGAGCGGACCGTGGGCAGAAGCTGGGCAGCGGACTCGGCGCAGAAGAGAAATACCGCGTAGGGGGGGCCCTCCTCCAGCACCTTCAGCAGCACGTTCTGGGTTTTGGGCTCTAAAAGGCCGCAGTCGGGAAAAAGGTAGACCTTGGCAGCCCCTTCGTTGGGCAGGAGATAGGCGTCCTGGCGGACCTGGCGCAGCACATCCATAGACAGGTTTTTGTGGTCCGGATCCCGGACCACCGTCACGTCGGGATGGATGCCCGCCAGCACCTTCCGGCAGGGGCCGCAGGCTCCGCAGGGCCGGTCCTCCCCCCGGCACTGGAGGGCGGCGGCCAGGAAGAGAGCGGCGGCTGCACGATCCCCCGGACCGCTGAAAATAAAGGCCTGGCCGGGCAGGCGGCCCGCCTCCCGGCGGATGGTCTCCTCCAGCCGGGGATCCCCGGGAATGGTCAGCTTGTCCAACGCTGCCGCCCTCCTCTCCGCAAGTCGCAGATGCGTAATCTATTATATTTTATCATAGGCAAAGAGGAAAATGCAACCGAAACCCGGATGGAAATCCCTGCTTGCCAATATCTTAACAAATTTAACGAAAAAAACCAGAAAAAATTCGAAAAAACAGAAAAATGCTCTTGCATCTTTTGAAAAATATCTTTATAATAATATGGCCAAAAGGATATGAGAAAAGAAAAACACTATCATGCAGGAGGAGATTATACTGTGAGCAAAAAATTCGTGTATCTGTTTTCCGAAGGTAACGGATCCATGCGCGAGCTGCTGGGCGGCAAGGGTGCCAACCTGGCAGAGATGACCAACCTGGGCATGCCCGTGCCCCAGGGCTTCACCATCACCACCGAGGCCTGCACCCAGTACTACCAGGACGGCCGTCAGATCAATGAGGAGATCCAGGACGAGATCATGGAGTACATGGGCAAGCTGGAGGACATCTCCGGCAAGAAGTTCGGCGACAAAAACAATCCCCTGCTGGTTTCCGTCCGCTCCGGCGCCCGGGCCTCCATGCCCGGCATGATGGACACCATTTTGAACCTGGGCCTCAACGATGTGGTGGTGGAGGCCTTTGCCAAGAAGACCAAGAATCCCCGCTTTGCCTACGACTCCTACCGCCGCTTCATCCAGATGTACAGCGACGTAGTCATGGAGGTGGGCAAGAAGTACTTTGAAGAGCTCATCGACGAGATGAAGAAGGCCCGGGGCGTGACTCTGGACACGGAGCTCACCGCCAAGGACCTGAAGGAGCTGGCCGAGCAGTTCAAGGCCGAGTACAAGGAAAAGATCGGCGAGGACTTCCCCCAGGATGCCCGGGAGCAGCTGATGGGCGCCGTCCGCGCTGTGTTCCGCAGCTGGGACAACCCCCGCGCCATCTATTACCGCCGCATGAACGACATTCCCTCCTCCTGGGGAACTGCCGTCAATGTGCAGATGATGGTGTTCGGCAACATGGGCGACACCTCCGGTACCGGCGTAGCCTTTACCCGCAATCCCGCCACCGGTGAGAAGAAGCTGTTTGGCGAGTTCCTCATGAACGCCCAGGGCGAGGACGTGGTGGCCGGCGTGCGCACCCCCCAGACCATCGACCAGCTGGCCGAGGTCATGCCCGAGGCTTACCAGCAGTTTGTGGACATTGCCCAGAAGCTGGAGTACCACTACCGCGACATGCAGGACATGGAGTTCACCATCGAGAACAAGAAGCTCTTCATGCTGCAGACCCGCAACGGCAAGCGCACCGCCGCCGCCGCTTTGAAGATCGCCTGCGACCTGGTGGATGAGGGCATGATCACCGAGGAAGAGGCCGTGTGCATGATCGACCCCAAGAGCCTGGACGCCCTGCTGCACCCCACCTTCCCCAAGGAGGAGCTGGAGCGCGTCGCCCCCATTGGCCACGGCCTGGCCGCCTCCCCCGGCGCCGCCGCCGGTCAGGTGGTGTTCACCGCTGACGACGTGGTGGAGTGGGTGGACAAGGGCCACAAGGTGATCCTGGTCCGTCTGGAGACCTCCCCCGAGGATATTGAGGGCATGCACTTTGCCCGGGGCATCCTCACCGTCCGGGGCGGCATGACCTCCCACGCCGCCGTGGTGGCCCGCGGTATGGGCACCTGCTGCGTGTCCGGCTGCGGCGATATCACCATTGACGAGGCCGGCAAGACCTTCACCCTGGCGGGCAAGACCTTCAAGGAGGGCGACTGGATCAGCCTGGACGGCTCCACCGGCAACATCTACGGCGAGCGCCTCCACACCGCCGAGGCGGAGATCGGCGGCGAGTTCGGCCGCCTGATGGCCTGGGCGGACAAGTTCCGCAGCCTCCAGGTCCGCACCAATGCCGACACCCCCAAGGACGCCCGTCAGGCTAAGAACTTCGGCGCTGAGGGTATCGGCCTGTGCCGCACCGAGCACATGTTCTTCGACACCGACCGCATCGCCGCCATCCGGGAGATGATCGTCTCCGAGACGGTGGAGCAGCGCGAGCGGGCGCTGGCCAAGCTGGAGCCCATGCAGCAGAAGGACTTTGAGGAGATCTACGAGGCCATGATGGGCAAGCCCGTCACCATCCGCCTGCTGGATCCGCCTCTCCATGAGTTCCTGCCCACCGACGACGCGGACATCAAGGCTCTGGCCAAGGAGATGAAGATCACCGAGGAGCGTCTGCGTGAGACCATCGCCAGCCTCCACGAGTTCAACCCCATGATGGGTCACCGCGGCTGCCGTCTGGACGTGACCTTCCCGGAGATCGCCAAGATGCAGACCACCGCCATCATCAAGGCGGCCCTGGCTGTCCGCAGCCGCCGTCCCGCCTGGAAGATCACCCCGGAGATCATGGTCCCCCTGGTGGGCGAGGCCCGTGAGCTGGCCTATGTGAAGGGCGTCATCGACAAGGAGGCCAAGCGTCTCATCGAGGAGGCCGGCAGCGACATGACCTACCATGTAGGCACCATGATCGAGATCCCCCGTGCGGCCCTCACCGCCGACGACATCGCCAAGGAGGCAGAGTTCTTCTCCTTCGGCACCAACGACCTGACCCAGATGACCTTCGGCTTCAGCCGCGACGATGCCGGCAAATTCCTGGCCAGCTACTATGACCGGAAGATCTACGAGTCCGATCCCTTCTCCAAGCTGGATCAGGTGGGCGTGGGCCGTCTGGTGAAGATGGCCTGCGAGCTGGGCCGTCAGACCCGGCCCGACATCAAGCTGGGCATCTGCGGTGAGCAGGGCGGCGACCCCAGCACCGTGGAGTTCTGCCACAACGTGGGTCTCACCTACGTCAGCTGCAGCCCCTTCCGGGTGCCCATCGCCCGTCTGGCTGCCGCTCAGGCCAATATCCGCAATCCCCGCAAGTAAGCAATCGCAAGAGGCCGGTACCGCTATGGTACCGGCCTCTTTTTTGCGTTTGCGGCCTCTCCGTGTCTTCTGACGGGGAGCGGCCTTGTTTTATCGGCATCTGACGGTGTTGCCGCCTGATGGTTGGGCGTTTTTCCTGCCTGTATGTTATGGGAGAATCGTCTCACAAAACCGCATAAGGATGGCGGCGACCTCCGCACGGGTGGCGCTGCTCCGGGGCCGGAGCGCGGCCCCGGTATCGCCCTGGATCAGCCCGCTGCCGACGGCCCACTGCATGGCCGTCTCCGCATAGGTGCTGACAGCCTCCGCATCTGTGAAGCGATCCGTCAGGCTTTCAATGGCCGACACGTCGTACCCCTTAAACGAGGCGTAGCGATACAGGATCACCGCTATCTGCTCCCGGGTGACGGCGCTGTCCGGAGCGAACGCGGTGTCGCTGACGCCGGTAACGATGGCGTTGGCCTGGGCCCAGCCCACCGCCGAAGCGTAGTAGTCTGTAGCCGCCACATCCGTGAAATCGGCGGCGGCTGCGCTGGGCTCACCCTCCAGCCGGTAGAGCGTGGTCACGATCATGGCCCGGGTGGTGGTGCTGCTGGGAGAGAAGGCGGCGCTGCTGGTCCCCTGCATGATGTGGTGTTCCCAGGCATACCGGACCGCCTCGCAGTACCATGCGTCCGCAGGCACATCCTGAAAAGGATTGTCCCACAGCTTGACAAAGGTGACCACGACCTTGTCTGTCCGTCTGCACCCGGTGAGTTTGCCGTCCTGCGGGATCTCCGCCGGCGCACCGTTGATGGTCACAGAGCCCACGGCGTAGCCCTCGTCCGGCAGGATGGTCACCGTCCCGTTCTCGGCTGTCACCGTTCCGCCGATGCCGTCCACGGAGACATTGGGATACTGGGAGGAACTGCTGCCGCTGGAACTGCCGCCGCTGCCGGAGCCCTGGGAGCCGCCTTCTTCAGGTTCGTCTACCATCAGCTCCGTCAGCAGGGAAATTGTGTAGTCGTACCGGCCTTCGGGGATGTCGGAGGGCAAAACGGCCTTCACCCCTGCGGTCAGGTCGGTCATCGTCACCGGGACCCGATACTCCCGGCCGCCGCCGGTCAGCACAAGGGTTCCGGTCATGGCCGCAGCGTCCGCTGCGGCCTGGTATGCCGTCAGCTGTGCGCCGCCGGCATCGGTCAGACCGGACAGCTGCAGCGTCACGTTGTCGCCCGCCGTATAGCTGTCCCGTCCGGCTGTCGCCGTGCCGGCAAAGACGTCGCCTATCGCCAGCTTATCTGCGGTGGGAATCGGGCAGAGCACCGCGGCAGTACGGCTGGGACCGGTGAGATGCAGCCGGAGCTGGACGGCGTCTTCCGGAAACTGGACGGATGCGCCGTTCTCCACCGCTGTACCGCTGCTCCAGTCCTCCCCGCTCCGGGTGGAGAAAACGGCGGAGGAGAACATGGCGGGCCAGCTTAGCTCCGCGGTCTGCCCGCCGGACCGGGCGGACCGGGCCAGCGTGGCCTGTGCGGCGGAGAGGGGCAGGGTAATGGTCTGGGCTGCGGTGTCTGTCACCGCCACCTGAGTTGTGTAGGAGAGCGCCTCCCCCTCCTTCACGGGGTGGTATTGGATGGCCAGATCGTAGACACCTGGGCTGAGGAACAGGTCGCAGCAGCTGGCGGTCAGGGCCTTTCCGATCCCCTGCTTGGTGGTCGTGACGGAGGCGCTCCACGGCATTTCTCCGTTCGGCAGGCGAAGGGAGATCTTCCGGCAGTCTGTGTCGGACAGCGCCTGAGCGGACAGCAGGTCCACGTCGTAATAGGCGACCTTGGTATAGCTGTTGTTGTAGAAGATCGCCGCTCTCACGCCGGTGTATGCAGCTGTGCTGAAGGGCAGAAAGACCGCGAGATGGCCGCCGCTGTAGTTCCAGTAGGCGCCGCTGCCGGTACGGACGTTCCCATCTGCGCCGGTCAGCAGCGTGTCGATCCGCTGGATGCTGCCGCCGGTCAGATCGTCGCTGACGGGCAGGGAGAAGGCGCTGTAGTAGTCGGACAGACGGTAGGGCGTACCGGCCTCCCGGGAGAAGGTGATCTTAGTATATGCCCGGATGCTGGGCGACTGGAGAGTGACTTGGGAATTGATTTCAATGGAATCCGCACCGCAAAAGTAGATATTGCCGCCGCTGTCGGCCGGCAGCTGAATCTCCTCCGGGTCTGCCATGGGGATGCCGTTGATCTTTGTCAGATAATTGAAGGCAAACGATTCGTTTTCCGTAGTCTCCACGGTCACCTTTGTATAGCCCTCGCCAGTAACGGACAGAGTCCGCCCTGCCAGCTCCTCCAGAGGCACCACCACCAGTCCGCCGGGGGTACCGCTGTAGCGGACCACAAAGATACAGTCGTCGATGCTGGTGAGCACGTCCGGATCATACTTGATGGTGCATTTGCTGGGAAATGTTCCCATGGCCCGGCTGACTGTGGCGGTGGGCGCCCAGTCCAGCTCCCCGGCACTGTTGGGCCGGAGCACCATGGCGGAGGTAATGTTCGGCTGGCGGATATCCACATAGCATACGATCTGACCGTACTGACGCAGGGTCACCGTGACATTTTCGGTCAGCGTCTTCGTGCCGGTCGTGCCGTTTTCCGTCGTATAATAGGTCACGGTCACTGTGGCGTCATATTTTCCGTCGCCCAGGCCGCTGAGAGGAGCCGACGCCCGGATGGACTGATTGCCGCTGGAAGAGCGCAGCTGCAGGTCAGAGGAGTAGGATTTCTCCCCAATCTGTACAGTCACGGATTTCACGTCGCAGGCATCTGCGATCTCTGTGAGGAAGTGGGCGGTATCCGTATACAGGATCCGGTCAGACATCTCCGTGATCCGGGGCACGACCCGGTGGCGGGCGGCAAAAACAGCGGATGCTGTGTTGTTGTCGGTCTGGTACTCGTCAGTGTCCAGATGGGTATAGCCGTCGTTGCTGACTGCGGGCCGCTCCACGGTCACGGTGACGGTATTTTCTTCCGCCGTCGGCGTCCAGGTCACCGGGATGACCGCAGAAGAAAAGGCGTCGATATGCAGATTTTTTTCGGTATGGATCGCCGTCTCCTGATCGTTCACCGTCACATTGACCCAGCCCCCGGCGCTGCCCAAATTGTAGACGGAGATGTTGAGAGTATTTTCTTCACCGATGATAACGGTATGCTCCGGAAGGATATTCTCATGATACACGGCAAAATCCGGAAGCTGCCGCACATCGGGCAGACCGGAGACGCTGCCGGCATAGCCCATCTCAAAGTCCGCTCCCGGCGCGACGGTGATGGTGGTGTCTGTTTCCACCGTATAATGGCCGGGGTCGGTGAGATAATCCCGTACCAAGGTGTTCTCGCCATTCTGCAATGCCTCGGTGGCCTCCGGCCCGCTCAGATCTGCGATAGCGACCTCTGAAAGGCCGTGCTCCTCCACGACGCCCAGATTTTTGCCGTTCAGCTTATACCTGGACTCAATGTCCCGATAATGCTGATAGGTATTGCCGCCGAATTGACTGTCGGCGTACCCCAGGGCTGCAGGCTTACCGTTGTATATCCGGCTGGTGGCATACAGACCGGCATCCTCCAAAGACCCGGAGATCCCCTCGTCCTCCCCTGAAGATGAGGTGCTTTTGATCTCCGGCAGGGTAAACTTGCTCTCCAGAATGCCGCGGTTGGTGCACTGCAGGCCCAGAGCCCGGAAGCGCAGCAGGGCAAAGAGCGCGTCGTACAGATTGACATTTTGTTCGATCAGCATCTGGATATACACAGACGCCGCTGCGCCGGCCACAAAGCCGAATACCGCGCCCACACCGTCGCCGATGGCCGCGCCCAAAACAGTGCCGGCCTCCACCAGAGCGCCGCTGAGATAGAAGTTGTTCATGGTCTTGAGCATCATCAGCCCGCCGTATTGGGCCTTTTGCTCCCAGCTGATATTGGGGGCGTTCCAAACATCCGCTGTCTTTGAGAAATCCACGGCGGCCTCGGAGAAGTTGGCTGCGGTGTTCAGCCCTTTGAGCACGCCCTGTGCCGGCCGGGCCGCATCCGCCAGTTTGTCCACCCGGTTCATGCCGTTGACGAACTTTTCAATGTCTGCCGGTGTCTGAATTGTGCTGGTATCGATGTAGCCCGTCTGCGTGGTGTAGTCAGACAGATCCGTCAGGACTCCCAGGCCCGCGTCGGAGATGGTAGTGACAGTGGTCCAGGCTGTTGCAGCCCAGTCTCCCGCATTCAGCCGGGCCGCGCGGGCGGAGATCCCCGAAGAGATCCCCATCTCCTCCTCCGCGTGAGCGGCGGCCTGGGCCATCATCTCCTGATACTCTGCCGCATCGGAGTAGCTGATAGTTTCGATCCGCAGTTCATCCTTGTCGGCATCGTAATAGTATTTGGTCTCCAGATCCCAGGAACTGGGAGCTTCGCTTTTCATTTCCGTGGCCATTCGGACGGAGACTCTGACGTCGCTTTTCTGCCCGTCCTCGCCGGTGTACCGCAGAACGCTGTGCATGGTGTAGTCGTAGGTCTGGGTACTGGGGTCCACAATTTGATTCAGAACGGCCTGAAATTCCTCCTCCGTATCTACGCCGTTCTTAGCGGGATCGTCCGGATCCCAATACTGGGCGGTAAGGTCCCCCAGATCTACCTCCCGACCGGAGGCGGAGGAGGTGATTCGGAACCCGTCCTCCACATACTCCACATCATAAAAGGGATTCCCCTCCTGATACAGGGCCAGGTCGGAGGCGGAGATCGTCTTGATTTCGTTGAGATTGGCGTTCAGGGAGAAGGCTGCGCCGGAGTCCCCCGAGCGCGCCGGGGCGGACGGAGCGGAGAGCGTGCGGGCCTGGGCGCTCCCGCCCTGCTCCACCCGGGCCACGCCGCCGGTGGGAACGATGGAGCCGGTCAGCACCGCCTGGCCGGCCCGTTTGATCTTCGCAAGGTCCGGTACCAGATCCACCGAGACGGATGCGCCTGGGGCCAGGGGGTAGTTCTCCACCATGGGGTCGATCCGCAGGTAGTCCGCCGCGTCTCCCCGAATGGTCAGCCCCAGATCCGCAATGTCGCTCTCTCCCACGTTGGTGATCGTGTAGGTCCTGGCCAGGGTGTCCGGGTCCGGCTCGCCGGTGGGAACAATGGATACCACGCCGTCGCCCGGGTCGCAGGTGAACGTAAGGGCAAGGCCGGCGTCCTCTGTTTCCTCGTCCGCCGAGATCACCACGCTGCGGATGGGAACCGTATAGGAGGTCTGCTCCGCATTTTGAGCAAAAACGCTCAGCTCCACGGTCTGGGTTTCTCCCGGCTGGATAATCAGCGGCGCGTCCTTTGAGCCGCACATGACGAAGTTCATGGACAGATCGCCGTAGGGATTGTCACAGACCAGATAGTATTCCTGTGACACACTGGAGTGGCTCGTCACCTCCACGAGAAGGGTCTGATCATAATCCCGGATGAGGTGCTGCGCCTCCGGAGCAGACAGCGTCAGCCGTTTCCCGTCGGCCGCCTCCGTCCCGGAGACCGTCAGGGGGGCTGAGGATGTGCCCTGGAGCTGGAGCTGGGAGCGTACCTGTGCCGCTGCAGCCGGTGTGGAAAGCAGGGAAACGCACAGGGATACTGCCAGCAGTATGCTGAGCAAACGCTTGTGTATCATGCTTCTTCTCTCCTTTGCATCATGTTATTTTTGGCGGGATCTGCAGAAAAAAGGCTGCTGCACCTACAGACAGAAAAAGGACCTTTCAGTCAAAGTATACCATTGAAGAGTTTCGATTTGTTCCTAAAAAATATAGGAACTTGTCTGGTAAATAATATGTGTATTTTTGACTGCGGAAGTGGCATCTTCATGGGGGGCGCGGGCCGACAGAAAAAGGGAGAAAAAGGACAGGAGGCTTCGGGCAGGGGCCGCAGAAAAAGCGCCCCCCGCGCAGGAAGAGCTCCTGCGCGGGGGGCGCTGCCATGCCGGGGGTAGTCAGGAGGGGCCGTTACGGCGCTCCTGCCAGAGCCGAACCGCCATGGTCCCGCCGGCCCAGAGAAGGTAGACGCCGAAGGGGCGGCGCAGCAGGTCCGGATCCACCGCCTGGGCTGCAGCGGCGGCCGCCAGGGCGGCCAGGGTTCCGGGCAGGGCGGCCTGCCGCCACACCGCTCCGTCGATCTCCCCCCGCCGCCGGTGAAACAGCAGGCCCATTCCTGCCGCCGGCAGAAAGAACAAGAGATTCACGCCCTGGGCCTGCTGCTGTTCCACCCCCAGCAGCAGGGTCATGCACAGCAGGAGCAGGGTGCCGCCGCCCACGCCCCAGGCGGAGAGGGTCCCGGCGGCCAGCCCGGTGAGGAAGGGCAGCAGCGCCGCCTTCACAGCAGATACCTCACGCCGCCGTAGAGGAGGAAGGCGGCGAAGGCGGCCTTCAGCCACCGCACCGGCACTTGCTGAAACAGGGCGCCCCCTAGAGCGCCTCCCGCCAGCCCCCCCAGCAGATAGGGGAGGGCGGCCGCCAGGTCCACGCCGCCCCGGAGAAGATACACCGCCCCGGAGGCCAGGCACATGGGGAAAATCACGGCCAGGGAGGTGGCAAAGAGCCGCCGCTCCTCCAGACCGCCCTGCCGCTGGAGCAGGGGCAGCAGCACCATGCCGCCGCCGCCGCCGAACAGGCCGTTGGCGGCCCCCGCCAGAGCTGCGGCCAGCCCCACGCCCTTTTTCATGTGCCGCGCCTCCCTTCGCCGCCCGGTGGGGGCGGATATGTACCCGGGGCCCAGCCCCGGAGCGGTCACTTCAGACGGAAGCTCATGCAGTCGGTGCACTTGTCCTGGGTGGGGTTGGCCTCGTGGGTGCCCACCTGGATGGAGCTCAGGCCGCAGTAGGCCTCGCTCTGGCAGTGGTTGGCGCAGTTGGTGACGGTGCACTTGATGGCCTTGTTGGGGGTGCAGTTTCCGTTGGTGCAGCTGTTCATGTGTGTCTCCTCCTGAAAACAAGTTTTGGGTCTTGCCTGGGATAGTATGGCCCAGGACCGGCCGTCTTATGCCGCCGAATGCAAAAATCCCGGCGCGGCGCAGAGAGCCGTCCCTTGTAATTCTGCACAAAATCCTGCCGGATGATTCTGCGTAAAAATAACCAAATTTTTGTAAAAAACAAAAATTCTTCTTTGAAATTGATGGGAAAACTGCGCTAAAATGGGGAGATAAAAAAGGAGGCGCATCCCAATGAAGCGAATCAAGGCCGCGTGCCTGACCCAGACCATCCGCTTCCGGCTGCGAAAGGGGAGCCGGAGCTGCGGCTATCGGAACTGACTGCCATGTACCAGAAGGGAGAGTTTGTTTTTTACGCCCAGGCCGGGGTCTGCCGGGTGGCGGACATCGGCCCGCTGGACGGGGTCCCCGACGCCAGGGCGGTGCCCTACTACACCCTGGAGGTGGTGGGAGAGCAGGGACGGGTGTTTGTGCCGGTGGATACCGCCGCTTATCTCCGCCCGGTCCTCACCTATGAGGAGGCCCAGGCCCTTCTGAGGGAGATCCCGGCTCTCTCCGTGGACCTCAGCGGCCAGAGCCTCCGGCAGTGGGAGGACCGGTACCGGGCCATGGTAAAAAGCCACAGCTGCCGGGAGCTGGCCCGGCTGCTGAAGACCGTCCAGCGCCGCCAGACTGTCCTGGAGCGCCGGGGCCGCCGGCTGGGAGGCATGGACGAGCGCTACCGAAAACGAGCCCAGCGTCTGCTGTTCACGGAGCTGGCCGTAGCCCTGGGGATCACGCCGGAGGGGGCGGGCGCCCTGGTGGGGGAACGGCTGCAGCCTGCCGGAAAGGGGTTGCAAAGCGGGGGAACTGTGGTATACTGAATTTGTATCACAGCCTGCGGCGCCGGGGCTGCCCGCCGCCAAAGGCGGTCCGCGCCCTGTGCTGACCCGGCGGGAGCCTCCCCACGGGAAAGACGGCAGACGAGCGATCCCCCCTGTTTTTCCGGTCTGTTGTTTTTGAAACGCCTGCGCGGAAGCTGCCGCGCAGGCGTTTTTCTGTTACTTTTTTTGGAAAAGGAGAACTGCTATGGACACTCGTCTTGCCGTCATCGGTATCATTGTGGAGGACCTGGACGTCACCGACCGCATCAACCACATCCTCCACGACTACAGCGCCTATATCGTGGGCCGCATGGGCATCCCCTACCGCCAGCGGGGCATCAGCGTCATCAGCGTCATCGTGGACGCCCCCGCCGACGCCATCAGCGCCCTCACCGGGAAGCTGGGGATGCTGGAGGGGGTCAGCGCCAAGGCCCTCTACTCCCCTGAGGGGAAAGCGTGACGCCGGACCTCAGCCGGGAGGGACTGGCGGCCCTCCTCAGCCTGGAGGACTTCTCCCCCGTCTATGAGGAGGCCGACCGGATCCGAAAGGAGTCGGTGGGGGACGCGGTCCATATCCGGGCCCTGCTGGAGTTCTCCAACCACTGCCGCAGGAGGTGCGCCTACTGCGGCCTCCGGGCCCCCCGGCGGGACCTGCCGAGGTACCGGATGACTCCGGAGGAGATTCTGGCCTCCGTCCAGGAAGCTGCCCGGGCGGGCTACCGCACCATCGTCCTCCAGTCCGGGGAGGACCCCTGGTACACCCCGGCGCTTTTGGGGAACATCGTCCGGGAGATCAAGAAGGCCACCGACATGGCGGTGACCCTCAGCTGCGGGGAGATGAGCCGGGAGGACTACGCCCTCCTCCGGGAGGCGGGGGCCGATCGGTACCTCCTCAAGCACGAGACCGCCGATGAGGAATTGTATCAGAGCCTCCACCCCGACGGCACCCTCCGGGAGCGGGCGGACTGCCTGCGGACCCTCAAATCCCTGGGCTACGAGACCGGCAGCGGCTTTATGGTGGGACTTCCCGGCCAGACCCTGGACGTGCTGGCCCGGGACCTGCTGCTTCTTGCGGACATTCCCTGCGACATGGCGGGCATCGGCCCCTTTCTGCCCCACCCGGAGACCCCCCTCAGAGACGCGGCGGCAGGCAGCGCCGAGCTGACCCGCCGGTGTGTGGCCCTGGCTCGGCTGCTGCTGCCGAGGGCCAATCTCCCCGCCACCACCGCCCTCACCGTCCGGGGAGACAACGGGCAGGTGTTCTCCGGCGGGGCCAACGTGGTCATGCGGAAGATCACCCCCAACGCCTACAAGCGGCAGTATGAGATCTACCCCGCTCAGCTGCCGGACACGGATATCCCCGCCCAGCGGGCCCTTCTGGAGGACCAGATCCGGGCGTTCGGGCGGATCCCCCTGTAAAAAACTGACGAAATTTTGAGAAAACAGAAAGAAGGATGCACCATGTCCTATGATCCCAAATCCCTGAAAGCCACGGAGTTCATTGACGACGGCGAGATCCGGGAGACCCTCCAGTACGCCGAGGCGCACAAGAACGACCGCGCCCTGGTGGAGTCCCTCCTCGCCCGGGCGGAGGACTGCAAGGGCCTCACCCACCGGGAGGCGGCGGTGCTGCTGAAGTGCGAGGACCCGGACCTTGTGGAGAAGATGTACGGTCTGGCCCGGCGGATCAAGGAGCGGTTCTACGGCAACCGCATCGTCATGTTCGCCCCCCTGTACCTCTCCAACTACTGCATCAACGGCTGCCGCTACTGCCCCTACCACGGCCAGAACAAGCACATTCCCCGGAAACAGCTCTCTCAGGAGGAGATCATCCGGGAGGTGGTGGCCCTCCAGGATATGGGCCACAAGCGGCTGGCTCTGGAGACCGGCGAGGACCCCAAGAACTGCCCCATTGAGTATGTGCTGGAGAGCATCAAGACCATCTACGGCATCCACCACAAAAACGGCGCCATCCGCCGGGTGAACGTGAACATCGCCGCCACCACCGTGGAGAACTACCGGAAGCTGAAGGAGGCGGGCATCGGCACCTACATCCTCTTCCAGGAGACCTACAACAAGGAGCAGTACGAGTATCTCCACCCCACCGGCCCCAAGAGCGACTACGCCTACCACACCGAGGCCATGGACCGGGCCATGGAGGGGGGCATCGACGACGTGGGCTGCGGCGTCCTCTTCGGGCTGAACCTCTACGACTACGACTTCGTGGGCATCCTCATGCACGCCGAGCACCTGGAGGCGGTCCACGGGGTGGGCCCCCACACCATCAGCGTGCCCCGGCTCCGCCGGGCCGACGACATCGACCCCGACCAGTTTGACAACGGCATCAGCGACGACCTCTTTGCCAAGATCGTGGCGGTGCTCCGCATTGCCGTGCCCTACACCGGCCTCATCATCTCCACCCGGGAGAGCAAGGAGTGCCGGGAGCGCGTACTGGAGCTGGGCGTGTCCCAGATCAGCGGCGGCAGCCGCACCAGTGTGGGGGGCTATGCCGAGGAGGAAGAGGAGGACTCCAGCCAGTTCGAGGTCAGCGATACCCGGAGCCTCGACCAGGTGGTGAGCTGGCTCCTCGATATGGGCCACATCCCCAGCTTCTGCACCGCCTGCTACCGGGAGGGGAGGACCGGCGACCGCTTCATGTCCCTCTGCAAGAGCGGTCAGATCGTCAACTGCTGCCACCCCAACGCCCTCATGACTTTGAAGGAGTACCTGGAGGACTACGCCGCCCCGGAGACCAAGTCCAAGGGCCTCGCCCTCATTGAAAAAGAGGTGGAGAAGATCACCAACCCCAAGGTGAAGGAGACCGTCATCCGCCACCTCCACGATATGGAGGGGGGCATGCGGGACTTCCGCTTCTAAGAAGGAGAACGACCATGAGCAGCTTACAGGAGACCCCCGCCGCCCAGCGGCTCCACATCGCCCTCTACGGCCGGCGCAACGCCGGAAAATCCAGCCTCATCAACGCCCTCACCGGCCAGGAGATCGCCCTGGTCTCCCCGGTGGCGGGCACCACCGCCGACCCGGTGAAGAAGGCCATGGAGCTCCACCCCATCGGCCCGGTGCTGTTTATCGACACCGCCGGATACGACGACGAGGGGGAGCTGGGGAAGCTCCGGGTGGCGGCCACGGAGAAGACCCTCCAGCGGGCGGACGTGGCCCTGCTGGTGCTGGAGGGGGCCCCCACGGAGGAGGACCTCCGGTGGGCAAAGCAGCTGAAGGAACAAAAAACCCCCTTCCTGGTGGTCCAGACCAAGGCGGACCTCCAGGCCCCCGCCCCCCTGCCGGAGGACCTGCAAGCCAAGGCGGTGACGGTGAGCGCCGCCACCGGGGCGGGCATCGAGGCATTGCGGACGGCTCTTGCCGCCATCGTGCCGGAGAACTTCGGTCAGATGGATCTCACCGGGCGGCTCTGCGCCCCCGGGGACACGGTGGTGCTGGTGATGCCCCAGGACATCCAGGCCCCCAAGGGGCGCCTGATCCTGCCCCAGGTCCAGACCATCCGGCACCTTTTAGACAAAAAGTGCATCCCCATCTGCTGCACCGCCGACGGCCTGGGGGGGGCCCTCAGCGCCCTCTCCGCGCCGCCCAGGCTCATCATCACCGACTCCCAGTGCTTCCCCCTGGCGGCGGCCAGGAAGCCGGAGGAGAGCCTTCTCACCTCCTTCTCCATCCTCATGGCGGCGAACAAGGGCGACATTGACGCCTTTGCCAGGGGGGCGGAGGCCATCGGGAACTTGACGGAGGCCAGCCGGGTCCTCATCGCCGAGGCCTGCACCCACGCGCCCTTAGAGGAGGACATCGGGAGGGTGAAGATCCCCGCCCTCCTGCGGAAGCGGACCGGTCCGGGCCTGACGGTGGACGTGGTGGCGGGCAGCGACTTCCCGACGGACCTCAGCCCCTACGACCTGGTGATCCACTGCGGCGGCTGCATGTTCAACCGGGCCTATGTGCTGCGGCGGCTGGAGTCCGCCCAGCGCCAGGGGGTGCCCATGACCAACTACGGCGTGGCCATCGCCTACCTCACGGGGATCTTGTCCCAGGTGAGCTGGTAAAGCGTTTGGAGGAAAGGAGAGCAGTGTTATGAATTCCATGGAACGGGTCCTGGCCCGTCTGGCAGGAAAGCCGGTGGACCGGATCCCCAATCTCAACATCTTCATGATGATGCCCGCCCGGCAGCTGGGCGTCCCCTACGGGACCTATGTCAGCGACTACCGCCGTCTGGTGGACGGAGTCCTCTACTGCCGGGAGCAGTTCGACACGGACTGCCTCTGCGTCATCTCCGACCCCATGCGGGAGACGGAGGGTATGGGGGCCGCGGTGGTGGTGCCGGAGGACAACGTGCCCTATAGTCCCACCCCCTTTGTGAAGACGGTGGCGGACATCGCCAAGGTGCGGGTGGCGGAGGCCTCCTCCTGCCGCCGGATGGAGGACCGGCTGCGGGCGGTGGAGGCCCTGCGCCGGGAGAGCGGCGGGGAGATCCCGGTGATCGGCTGGGTGGAGGGAGCCTTTGCCGAGAGCTGCGACCTGATGGACATCTCCCGGGTGATGATGAACATTTTGGACGAGCCCGAGGCCATGCACGAGCTGCTGGAGATCTGCACCCGGCAGGCCGTCTCCTTTGCCCTGGAGCAGGTCCGCTGCGGAGCGGACTTCATCGGCGTGGGGGATGCGGCGGCCTCCCTCATCAGCCCGGCCATGTATGAGGAATTCGTGCTGCCCTATGAGCAGGAGCTGATCCGGGCCATCCACGGCGCCGGGGCCCGGGTGAAGCTCCACATTTGCGGCAATATCACCGCCAAGCTGCCCCTCATCGCCCAGACCGGGGCGGATATCGTGGACTGCGACCACATGGTGTCCATGGAGCGGGCGGCGGCTGTTCTGCCCGCCGGCTGTGTGGCCAACGGCAACATCGACCCGGTGGAGTTCCTCTCCGGCAGTCCCCAGCGCATGGAGGAGCTGGTGCGGCAGTGCGCCGCGGTGCCCGGCGTGATGGTATCCTCCGGCTGTGAGATCCCCCGGGACACGGATCCCCAAAACGTCAAGCACATGGTGGAGACGCTGCGCCGCTGCACGCCCCTGTGAGGGGGCCGCTCCGCCGGAAAAAGCAGAACCGCCGGCCCAAAGGCCGGCGGTCTTTTTGTTCAGATCCCCAAAATCCAGGTGGCGAACTGGAAATAAATCATCAGGGAGATGGCGTCCACGATGGTGGTGATGAAGGGGCTGGCCATCACCGCCGGGTCGAAGCCCACCTTCTTGGCCAGCATGGGCAGGGTGCAGCCCACCACCTTGGCGCAGAACACGGTGAACACCAGGGTCAGGCAGATGACCCCCGCCACCGGCACCGTCAGCCCCGTGTTGCCCATGAGAAGGCGGTCCACCAGCATCATCTTGATGAAGTTGGCCGCCGCCAGGGTGACGCCGCAGAGCACCGCCACCCGGATCTCCTTCCAGATCACCTGGAGCATGTCGGAAAACTCGATCTCGTTGAGGCTCAGGCCGCGGATCACCGTGACGCTGGCCTGGGAGCCGCAGTTGCCGCCGGTGTCCATCAGCATGGGGATGAAGCTGGTCAGCACTACATAGGCGCTGAGGGCGTCTTCAAAGGTGGTGATGATGATGCCCGTGAAGGTGGCGGAGATCATCAGCAGCAAAAGCCAGGGGATGCGGGCCTTGTAGGTGCTGAAGGCGCTGGTGCGGAGGTAGGGCTTCTCCGAGGGGGTGATGGCGGCCATCTTCTCGATATCCTCGGTGGCCTCGTCCTCCATGACGTCGATGGCGTCGTCGAAGGTGACGATGCCCACCAGCCGCTCCTCCGTGTCCACCACCGGGATGGCCAGAAAGTCGTAACGGCTGAAGTTCTGGGCCACCACTTCCTTGTCCTCCAGGGTGTTCACATAGATCACGTTGGTGTCCATGATGTCCCCGATGACGTCGTCCTCGTCGCTGAGGAGAAGGGTGCGGATGGACACGATGCCCAGCAGGTGGCGGCTGGGGTCGGTGACGTAGCAGATGTTGATGGTCTCCTTGTCGGTGCCGGTGCGGCGGATGCGCTTGATGGCGTCGGCCACCGTCATGTCCTTCTTGAGGTCCACGAACTCCGTGGTCATGATGGACCCGGCGGAGTCCTCGGGGTACTTCAAAATTTCGTTGACGCTCTTCCGGGTCTCCGGGTCGGCGTGCTGCAAAATCCGCTTGACCACGCTGGCGGGCATCTCCTCCACGATGTCCACCGTGTCGTCCACATAGAGCTCGTCCAGAACCTCCTTCAGCTCCGTATCCGAGAAGGTCTTGATGAGCAGCTCCTGGAGGTCCGGCTCCATCTCCACGAACACCTCGGCGGCCAGCTCCTTGGGCAGCAGCCGGTACAGCAGGGGGAGCCGGTCCTCGGGCAGCTCGTCCAGGATCTGGGCGATGTCCGCCGGGGCCATCTGGATGAGAATGTCCCGCAGCTGGGGCCATCGCTTTCGCTCCACCAGCTCCTCGATCTGCTCCATGAATGCCTCGTTCTCAAAATCCAACATCTTCGGCTCCTCCTTTCCCGTACTATCATGCCCCGGAGGACAAAAAGAAAATCCACAGCCGGCACACATAAAAGCTGGTACCATGGCTGCGGACGCGCAGGTTCTTTGCAAAACGAAAGACCGCAAGGGTCCTCCCACCGTACAAGCTTTAGCATCACCGGGCGATGTAATCGCGTTATGTCATGCCTTGCTGTTTCGACATGACCTGCTCAAACCAACTCACCGTGTCTCCACGGTTGCGCGGCAGCGATCCGTATCCCTGTGGTAGCCTTACCTACCGGAGCATCTTCACTTTTTCCTTTGCTATCGTATGCCATTTTTGTCCCTCTGTCAACCTTTTTTCCCCATTCCTCACAAACTTTTTCCCCGGATTTTTCGTTGACAAACCGGGAGGATGTGGTATGATGGAGCTGTAAAAGGGAGTAATCGCCGCCGGAAGGCGGGATAAGGGGCGTCAGTACGGCCGCGGGGCCCGTCCTTATCTGAAATGATGAGACTTTTGCGTCGCGTTGCCGCGCCGCGAAGGTCTTTTTTCTTTTCCGGTTTTCCCGCTCTGGAAGGAGGCGCCCGTATGGGATTTTTATCCGATCTGTTTTCCAATGTGACCCAGTTCACCTGGCAGCAGGGGGTGATGCTGCTGGTGGGGGCGGTGCTGATCTATCTGGCCATCCGCCGGCAGATGGAGCCGTCACTGCTGCTGCCCATGGGCTTCGGGGCCATTTTGATGAACCTGCCCTTTGTGAACACGGCGGCCATCGAGACCCTCTTCAACGCCGGTATCGCCACGGAGCTGTTTCCCCTGCTCCTCTTCATCGGCATCGGGGCCATGATCGACTTCGGGCCCCTCCTCTCCAACCCCAAGATGCTCCTCTTCGGCGCGGCGGCCCAGTTCGGCATCTTCTTCACCCTCTCGGCGGCGGTGGCTCTGGGCTTCCCCCTGGAGGATGCCGCCTCCATCGGCATCATCGGCGCCGCCGACGGCCCCACCTCCATCTATGTGGCCAACTACTTCCACAGCAACTACCAGGGGGCCATCATGGTGGCGGCCTACAGCTATATGGCCCTGGTGCCCATCGTCCAGCCTCCCATCATCAAGGCCATCACCACCAAAAAGGAGCGGCAGATCCGGATGCCCTACGCCCCCGGCCAGGTGAGCCGCACCACCCGCATCCTCTTCCCCATCCTGGTGACCGTCATCGCCGGGGCGGTGGCCCCCAAGAGCGCGGAGCTCATCGGCTTCCTCATGTTCGGCAACCTGATCCGGGAGTGCGGAGTCCTGGGCAGCCTCAGCCAGACTGCCCAGAATGTGCTGGCCAACCTCATCACCCTGGTGCTGGGCCTCAGCGTGTCCTACAAAATGCAGGCGGAGCTGTTTGTGACCCCCCAGACCCTGATGATCCTGGGCCTTGGGCTGGTGGCCTTCTGCTTCGACACGGTGGGAGGCGTGCTCTTCGCCAAGCTTCTGAATCTCTTCTGCAAGAACAAAATCAACCCCATGGTGGGAGCGGCGGGAATTTCCGCCTTTCCCATGGCCTCCCGGGTGGTCCACAAGCTGGGATTGGAGGAGGACCCCTACAACTTCCTGCTGATGCACGCCGCCGGCGCCAACGTCAGCGGACAGATCGCCTCGGTCATCGCCGGCGGGCTGGTGAT
>CALXDB010000014.1 GCA_944386955.1 uncultured Oscillospiraceae bacterium | reverse complement strand
ATTGCCGACGCCTACTACCGGCTGGATGGCCAGCGGCGGCGCTCCCTGCCTCTGGAGAATACCCCTTACGCCAGAAAGAAATAAGAAAACAGAGATGGCCCGCCCCAAAGTTTCTTTTGGGGCGGGCCGTTTTTTGCCGGACAGCGCCGTGCCCCGCTCCTGATGCGGCGTACGGCGCAGATGGATTATTCCTTTGTTTCCCGGGCAGGGGCAGTGGTCAGCTTCCAGCGCATGTCCTTGATGGTGAGGGTCCTCCGGCGCTTGCGGTTTTTCTGCATCCGTTCCTTCACTGCCTTGCCCGTGGGAGTGGCAGCGAGGCCTCCCAGGGCCGTCTCCCGAAATTCCACCGGCAGGCGGCGGCCCACATCTCCCATGGCGTCGATGACCTCGTCCACGGGGATGCGGCTCTCCACTCCGGCCAGGGCCATGTCCGCCGCGGCGATGGCGTTCATGGCGCCGATGACGTTGCGCTTGACGCAGGGGACCTCCACCAGGCCCGCTACCGGGTCGCACACCAGGCCCAGCAGGTTTTTCAGGGAGATAGCCACGGCGTGGCAGATCTGCTCACCGGTGCCGCCGTGGAGATAGGTGAGAGCGCCCGCAGCCATAGCGCTGGCCGCGCCCACCTCCGCCTGGCATCCGCCGGCGGCGCCGGAGATAGAAGCCCGGGTGGCGATGACGCTGCCGATGGCGCAGGTCACATAGAGAGCCTGGAGCATCATCTCCTCCGGAATGCCTTCTTTGCGCCACAGGGGGATCAGCACCGCCGGCATCACCCCGCAGGACCCGGCGGTGGGGGCCGCCACGATCCGCTTCATGCAGGCGTTGTTCTCGCCCATGGCCAGGGCGCTGGCCATTACCTCGGCAGTAAAGCTGCCGCCGATGCTCTCGTGGTTGGCGTAGTACAGCCGCATCCGCTCACCGTCGCCTCCCACCAGGCCGCTGAGACTGCGCCGCTCCCCGCTGTAGGAGTCGGCGGAGTCCACCATGGCCCGCCAGGTCCGGCGCATCTTCTCCATGGAGGCCTCACGGGTCACCATCCGGTTGGCCATATCCTCCTCCAGGGCGATCTGCCAGATGGGCTTGTTGTCCGCCAGACTCTGCTCCAAAATCCGCTGCATGGAGTCCAAATCCATTTATTCGTCCTCCTTTTCGTAGTAGGTCAGGTGGATGATCCCGGCAAATTCCTTCAAAAACTGCAGTACAACCGGCGGGATCTTCTCATCGGTTTCGATGATCATAATGGCGTTGCCGCCCCGGGCACTGCGGCTGAGGCTCATATAGGCGATGTTCACCCGGGCCCGGGATAGGGTGGTGGTCACGTCGGCAATGGAGCCCCGGTCATCCTTGTTGTGGATAATGAGGGTGTTGTAAGCTCCGGTGAAGCTGACGGCTACCCCGTCCAGCATGGTCACCCGAATACGGCCGCCGCCGATGGAGCAAGCCTGGAGGCTCAGAGTGTGGCCGTCCGACGCCGTCAGCTCCATGGCCACCGTGTTGGGGTGGGCGTTTTTCAGGTCCACCTCGTCAAAGGTGAACTCCAGCCCCTGCTGCTCCGCGTGGGCGAAGCTGTTGGGGATCTCCAGGTCGTCGGGCTTCATGCCGAGAAGCCCCGCGATCAGCGCCTTGTCGGTGCCGTGGCCCACGCCGGTGTCGGCGAAGGAGCCGTGGAGGTGGAGCCGGGCCTTCACCGGTGTCCCGCCCAGCAGGGTCCGGCCCATGGCCCCGATGCGCACCGCGCCGGCGGTGTGGCTGCTGGATGGGCCTACCATCACCGGGCCCAGGATGTCGAAAATGTCGATCATAGCATGTCTCCCTCTCTGCCATCTTCTCAAAGGCGGCGGAGCGGGTCCCCTCCGCCGCAAAAAAATATGGCACAATGCCTATGTTAGGGACATTGTACCATATTTCAGGAGAATTTCAAGAGAGTCAAAGGGGTTCTTCCGCCAGGAGGGACTCCGCCAGCAGGGCGGCCCACTCCTCTGTGGTCCGGGCGTCCCCGTCGCTCTGGTGGAAGGTCACCCGCAGCACCCGGCAGCCCTGCCGCAGCACCACCGTGGCGAAGCCGTCGCTGGTGGAGTAGGTCCAGGCGTTCTCCACCCCCAGGTCCCGCAGAGGCATCGGGGTCGTGTAGGAGCGGTGCTGGGACGCCTGCTGGTGGTACTCCCGATCCAGCTCCCGGGCCAGACCGGGGGAGGCCGTCTCGTGGTACATGGCGTCCAGGGACACCAGGGGCCGCGCCCCCTCCTCCGTGGTCATCCGTCCCAGCTCCAACAGCTCTAAGGTGTAGGGGATCAGCGGGTTGGAGGTCTCCCGGACCTTGTTGTAATAGAAAAAGAGATTCACCGATTCATAGCTCCCCGGCACCACCCCCTGGGCCAGATCTGTGCTGAGGGGAAAGGGGATCTCCTCGGTGTAGGCGGAGCGCGGCGTATAGCCAAGGGCGATCTCATCCCGGAAGTACTGATACAGCCACATGCCGGCGATGGCGGCCACCAGCAGGAAGGCCCAGGGGAGCCGGATATATTTCCGCCGCAGCTGCCGCTGCCAGTCCTTCCTGTGCTCCGGAGGCGTTCCCGCCCGCAGCTTCCTCTGGAGGCGGTTCAGATGGAGAAAGGAGATCAGACAGGTGACGCTTCCCCAGACAACGAGAAAGGAGACCAGCAGGACGTACCACATACCCAGCTCCACCACCAGCCGCAGGGGGCCCACGGCCCGGGCCACAAGAATCAGCATCCCGATCCAGGTGACGGCGCCGATGGCCATCCGGAGCTCCTGCCAGCAGACCGCGTCATAGGTGATGGCCAGGACCCTGGGGTCCGTGTTCAGCTCCGGGGCCGACGGGTCGCCGCAGCGGTAGACGGCGAACCGGTGCCACCGGGCCACATAGTCCCAGCCCATCTCCCCCAGCATGTCCTGCTCCTCCTTGGGGGGATCGCCGTGCTCCCGGAAATACCTGGTGCTCTCCGCCGGCTGCAGGCGGTAGCGGGCGGCGCCGGGGGGCACCACCTGAAAGATCCCCCGATCCAGGCAGGTAAAGCCGTCCTCGCAGAGGCGAAAGCCTCTGGCTTCCATGTCCGCCAGCCAGCTCTCCATCCCCTCCACGTCGTAGGGCTGGCAGGGGGCCAGCCGCCGGACATACCGGGTCTTCTCCTGTTCCACTCTCTTCGCCATGGGGCTCCCTCCTCTCCTCCTGCCGCGGCGGCAAAGGCCGCTCCGGCCGTCTCCCTTTTTTTGCAGGGACAGTTCCGTTCGGCTATGCGCCGCCTCCCGCCAGCAGGGACTCCGCCAGCAGGGCGGCCCACTCCTCTGTGGTCCGGGCGGCCCCGTCACTCTGGTGGAAGGTCACCTTCAGCAGGGTACAGCCCTGCCGCAGCACCACCGTGGGCCAGATGTCCTGATAGGCCCAGGCGCTGTCCACCCCCAGGTCCCCCAGGGCCAGGGGGCCGCCGTAGGTCCGGCTCCGCTCCGCCTCCCTGCGGTACTCCCGCTCCAGCTCCCGGGTCAGGGCCGGGGAGGCCGCCTCGTGGTAGTCCGCGATGAGGACCACCTCCGTCTCTCCGCCCCCCTCCAGCCGCACCTCGCCCAGCTGCCGCAGGTCGATGGAGCAGGGGACGAGGGGGTTGGAGGTCGTTCCCACCTTGTTGTAGTAGCTGAGGAAGTCCACCTCCTCAAAGCTTCCCGGGACGGCGTCCTTGGCCAGGTCCGGGCCGGTGGGGAAGGGGAGCGCCTCCCTGTAGTCGGAGAGGGGGATCATGTCCCGCTCCAGCCGCCCGTCCAGCCAGGTGGAGAGGACCACCCCCACCACCGCGATGACCAGCGCCAGACAGCAGGCGGACAGGAGGTAGTGCCGCCGCCTCTGCCGCCGCCAGTCCTTGCCGTGGTCCAGGTGCTCCCCGGCGCTGAGCTTCTGCCGCAGCCGCCGCAGGTGGGACAGGGACCTCAGAGACAGGGCGCAGGAGGTGCCCACAGACGCAGCCAGCAGCAGCAACCGCCCCAGACCGATCTCCAACAGGCACAGCAGCGGGCCGCACACCGCCACGCTGCCCAGGAAGAGCACCGGCCAGAGAAAGAGGGAGACGAAATTGGCCCGCTCCCGGGACCGGACCTTGTCCAGGGCGATGGCCTGGATTCTGGGGTCCGTATTCAGCTCCCTGGCCTGTCCATCGGCGCAGCGGTAGATATGGAACTCCCCCCACCGGGCCACATAGTCCCAGCCCATGGCGGCGCTCAGTTCCTCCTCGCCCTCGGCGGGACCGTCGTCCATGTCCAGGACCCGGCGGCGCTTCTCCGCCGGCTGGAGGCGGTAGCGGGCCGGGGCGGGCTCCCACTTTTCGAAGATGGCGAAGCCGGCGAAAAAGCCCTCCCTGCTGAGGCGGAGGCCCCGGGCCTCCATATCCGTCAGCCAGCTCTCCATCCCCTCCACGTCATAGGGCGGGCACGGGGGCAGGTGCCAGACGCACTTGGGTACCGTCTCCGTCCTCTTCTCCAAGGGGTTCCCTCCTCTCCTCCCGCCGGGCGTCCGAAAGGCATCGCTCCAGCCGCTCCACCTCGGCGGCGTAGGCCGCCTGTCCCAGCTCCGTAATGGCGTAGGTCCGCTTCCGTCCCACCACCTCCGTCTCCCGGATGTACCCCACCTGCTCAAATTTTCCCAGAATGGTGTACAGCGTGGCGGGCCCCAGGGCTACCCGGCCCTCCGTCCGCTTCTGGATGAACTCCGCCGCTTCGATGCCGCACATGGGCTGGCGCATGAGGGCCATGAGCACATAGAACATGGACTCCGTCAGCCCGTCCAGGGCCTTCTTGGGCATGTGGCCGCCTCCTCTCAATATCGTTTTATGATATCGTCTAACGATATTATAGCCCGGAAAGCGCCCCCTGTCAAGGGCATTCCGCCCCCCGGAGGGCCTTCAGGGCCGCCCTGCGCCGCCGCCAGTCGGGCATCCACTGCTCCACCAGGGCGTAGAAGGCGGGGGAGTGGTCGTGGCGGAGGAGGTGGCACAGCTCGTGGAGGACCACATAGTCTACCGTCTCCATGGGGGCTGCCAGGAGGAGGCGGTTGAGGGTGATCCGCCCCCGGGCCCAGGAGCAGGAGCCCCACCGGGAGGTCATGGTGCGCAGGGTGAGGGCGGGCCGCTCCGCCCCCAGGGCCAGGAGGGGCGGCAGCTGCCGCTCCAGGCTCTCGGAAAAAACCGCCCGGCACCGGCGGTCCCAGAAGGCCGCCAGGGCACGGCGAACCTGAGGCTCATCCTCGGGACAGGGGAGGGAAACATGGAGCCGGTCCTCCTCCGTCCACACGGCGGGAGTCCCCTTGGAGACGGTCAGCCGAAAGGACTTTCCCAAGAGCAGGACGGTCCTGCCGTCCTGCCAGGGGATGGGCGGCCCTTCCCGCTCCGGGACATGCTCCAGCTTCTCCAGGGTCCGGAGGAGCCAGTCGGCCTTGGAGATCAGAAACCGGTCCGCCGCGGCGGCGCTGAGGCGGTGGGGGACCGACAAAAGGATCTCACCGCCGGGCTTCACCCGGAGGTTGAGGCGCTTTACGGCCTTATGCGTCAGGGTATAGGTGACGGTGCGGACGCCGAGGTCCACAGTCCGTTGATTTTGCATGCTGCATCTCCTTTCCGGAGGGGGAGAGCCGCTCCGCAGCGGAAAACAAAACGATCCGCCCGTGCCGCGGGGCATGGGCGGATCGCTGTTTACTTGGCGTATTCCACGACTTTGGTCTCCCGCAGGACGTGGACCTTGATCTGGCCGGGGTACTCCAGCTCGTTCTCGATCCGCTTGGCCAGCTCCCGGGCCAGGATGACCATCTGGTCCTCGCTGACCTGCTCCGGCTTCACCATCACGCGGACTTCGCGGCCCGCCTGGATGGCATAGGACTTCTCCACGCCGGGATAGGTGCCGGTGATCTCCTCCAGCTTCTCAAGACGCTTGATGTAGTTCTCCAGGTTCTCCCGCCGGGCGCCGGGCCGGGCGGCAGAGATGGCGTCGGCCGCCTGGACCAGGCAGGCCACGATGGTCTTGCACTCCACATCCCCGTGGTGGGCCTGGATAGCGTGGAGCACATCCTCTTTCTCCTTGAACTTCCGGCAGAACTCCACACCAAGGCTGATGTGGGTGCCCTCGAACTCGTGGTCCAGGGCCTTTCCGATGTCGTGGAGCAGGCCGGCCCGCTTGGCGGTGTTCACGTCCACCCCCAGCTCCGCCGCCATCAGGCCCGCCAGCTGGCTGACCTCGATGGAGTGCTGCAGTACGTTCTGGCCATAGCTGGTGCGGTAGTGGAGCTTGCCCAGCATCTTCTGGACCTCCGGGTGGAGGCCCCGGACGCCGGTTTCAAAGGCGGCCCGCTCGCCCTCGCTCTTGATGACGGCGTCCACCTCCCGGCGGGCCTTCTCCACCATCTCCTCGATGTGAGTGGGGTGGATGCGGCCGTCGGCGATCAGCTTCTCCAGAGCCACCCGGGCCACCTCCCGGCGGACGGGCTCGAAGCAGGAGACGGTGATGGCCTCCGGGGTGTCGTCAATGATGAGATCCACACCGGTGAGGGTCTCGATGGTGCGGATGTTCCGGCCCTCCCGGCCGATGATGCGGCCCTTCATCTCGTCATTGGGCAGGGGAACCACACTGACGGTGATGTCGGCGGCGTGATCGGCGGCGCAGCGCTGGATGGCGGTGGCCACGATCTCCCGTGCCCGCTGGTCCGCCTCCTCCTTGGCCCGCTGCTCGATCTCCTTGATCTTGATGGCTGTCTCATGGGTGACCTCGGACTCCACCTGGGCGATGAGATAGGCCTTGGCCTCGTCGGCGGTGAAGCCGGAGATCCGCTCCAGCATCTCAGTCTGGCTGCGCTTGATGGTGGCGACCTCC
Organism: uncultured Oscillospiraceae bacterium; assembly: GCA_944386955.1. GTDB lineage: Bacteria > Bacillota > Clostridia > Oscillospirales > Oscillospiraceae > CAJFPI01. The sequence goes on along the minus strand of CALXDB010000014.1, from coordinate 17,191 downwards.
TCCAGCTGGCGGTCCATATCCGCATGCTTGGCGGCCAGCGCCTCCTCTTTCTTCTCGATGTTTTCGTTCTTTCGGTCCAGGTTCTCTTCCTTCTGCTGAAGGCGTCGTTCCTGCTTCTGAATCTCGTTCCTGCGCTCCTTTACTTCCTTCTCATACTCGCTTCTGCTGCGTAAGATCTCCTCCTTCGCCTCCACCAGGGCCTCTCTCTTTTTGCTCTCTGAGCTTTTGATGGCCTCGTTGATGATGCGGCGGGCTTCTTCTTCCGCGCTGGAAATCTCCTTTTCGGAAACCTTCTTTCGATAGCTGATACCGAGAAAGAAGCCAATTGCAAACACAGCAGCTACGCCGACCAGGATCATCAGAATTATGATCCATGTGTCCATACACTTGACCTCCTATTCTCTTGTTTTACCCGGCGGGACCCGCCCCGCCGGCGTGGGGGAATTTTGGAAAAAATCAGGCCGTACCCCTATTACTGCCCAACAATAATCCGTCTTTCATATTACATCGAAAATCCCCCCCTTGTCAAGAATAAATATACTTTCCGCCCTCGGCCTCCTCCACTTTGTGCCATCTGCCCTTTTTCGCCCTCCCGCGCCTGTCCGCGGCGGGATTTTTCCTTGCGAAATCTGCCGCCATGCCTCATAATACAAGGAGCAATATACCGCCGGGAAAGGAGCATGGAGATGTACAAGAAACGAAGCCGCCATCTGCTGGGAGAGCTGACGGAGCGCCTGGGGTCCAAGGCTCTGACAGCTGCTCTGGGATTGGACCGGAAGGAGATCCGGACGCTTCTGGAGCGGCAGAACTACGCCGCACGGCTGGCCGCGCTTCTGGAGGGGGAGGGGCGCATCCGCTGTCAGGATGTGCTGGAGGCGTGCCGGGACACCATGGACGGCCTCTGTCCCCACCCGGAGGAGGGGTGGCTGAAGGGGACCTACCAGTTCGCCTGCGCCAACATGTTCCCCCACCCGGACAATGAGGATCTGCGCCGCCGCCTGGCCCCCGGGGCCCTCTTCTTCCTGACGGTGCTCCAGGTGCTATTCGACGACGAGCGCCGCCGCTTCCCCCCCGACCCCCTGCTGGACATCGACCTTCTCCCGGCAGAGGAGGCCAAGACCTTCCCCTGCGCCCGGCAGTATGCCGCCTTCACCGCCGCCTACCGGGGGCAGTATGTCTATGAGATGATGCGCCTTGGCATTGAGGCCACCCCCTTCCGATCCCTGGCCCACATCGCCGGGGTCCACTTCGTGGCCATGTCCGCCGCCCGGGATCTTCACCGAAACGGCTTCCCTGTGGACCTGGCCCTGGTGTCCGGCAGTTCCATCGGCCACGACATCGGCAAGTTCGGCTGCCGCCCCGGGGAACGGGTGCCCTATCTCCACTACTACTATACCGACCAGTGGTTCCGCCGCCTGAACCTGGACGCCATCGGCCACATTGCCGCCAACCACTCCGTGTGGGACCTGGAGCTGGACAACCTGTCGGTGGAGGGCCTGCTGCTGATCTACGCCGACTTCCGGGTGAAGCAGGAGCGGGCCCCCGACGGGTCGGAGATCGCCCGGATCTACTCCCTGAAGGACTCCTACGACGTGATCCTCTCGAAGCTGGACAACGTGGACGACGCCAAGCGGCAGCGGTATGCCTTCGTCTACGAGAAGCTGCGGGTCTTTGAGCAGTACATGGAGCGCCGGGGGGTGGACACCGCTCTGGAGGGCCGCGCCCTGCCTCCGGCGCCCCAGCCGGACATCGTCCTCATGGACGACGAGACGGTGGTGGACGGCCTGTGTCTCGCCGCCACGGACCACAGCCTCCACCTGATGCGCCGTCTCAGCGACCAGCGCAGCTTCGCCGCCATCGTGGAGGAGGCCAGGGGGGAGACCAACTGGCAGCAGCTGCGGGCCTATCTCGGTGTGTTCGAGACCTACTGCGTCTACCTCAACGCCGCCCAGAAGCAGCTGATGCTGGCCTTCCTCTACGAACAGCTGATGCACCGGGAGGGCGACATCCGCCGCCAGGCCGCCCACCTCATGGGGGACATTCTGGCCAACTTCCACGCCGGCTACGCCAAGGAGGTGCCCGTCCACCACCGGCCGGACCCCAACGAGGTCACCGGCGCGGGCCTCACCCGGGACTATCTCCAGAAGATCCTCTATCCGGACCACCGGATCCTCCAGCAGCACCGGCGCTGGCTCCACTACACCCTGAAGATGGTCATGTCCTCCCTGCTGGAGCACAGCGGCCCCCAGCGCACCGGTGCGGTGCTGGCGCTGCTGCTGGAGTGCTACCAAAACCGGGAGGCGGCGGAGGACGACGCCATCGCCTTCACCCTGCTGGACGCCGCCGGGGTGCTGCCCCTGGAATCCTGTACGGAGGAGCAGCTGCGGCTGCTGACGGACTTTGCCGCGGCCCTCTCCCGGCGGGAGGCGGAGTCGGTGCAGACGGCGGCCCTGGAGCTTCTGGGTCTTCTGGCCGGGGAGGAGCGGTGCCGGGAGGCGGCTCTGGACGCCCTGGAGGCCGCCCACCCCAGGAAGGACAGCAGCTGCGATCTTCTCCGGCGGCAGACCGTAGCCTACTGGCGGGGCAGCCACAGCGAGGACATCATCGCCGCCCTGGAGGAGGACGACATCTCCGACATCTTCCTGGAGAACCTGAAGGCGGGCACCCCCTGGATCGTGAAGAAGGCCAACATCCGGGTGCTCACCGACTTTGCCCGGCTGGACCACGACTACCACCTCCTCCACATCGCCACCCACCTCTCCAACCTTCTCATGGTCAGCGAGCAGGTCACCGTCCGCCTCACCGCCGGAGCCGCCCTCCTCTCCATCGCCCCCCTCCTCAGCTTCGACCAGCGCAGCGAGGTGGCGGTGGAGCTGGGGAGAGGGCTGGAGACGGGGCAGCAGGAGTTCTCCAAGTATATCCCCGACTTCTTAGGCCCCTTCCTCCTCTACCTGCCCCCCTCCCAGCTGGAGGAGCGGCTGGCCGCCCTGGCGGAGGCCCAGAGCAGCGCCAACAGCACCATTGCCGCCAGGGCCCTGGCCACGGTGGGGGTGCTCTACGAGCACTACGGCGCCTACCGCAGCCGCTTTTTGGAGGAGGAGGACGTGTTTCTCCAGCGGCGCCAGCGGCTCCTCGGCATGCTTCTCAAGGGCCTCGCCGCCTTCCACGATGATGTGCGCCACGAGGCTCTCCAGGTCATCGGGGACCGGGTCTTCGGCTCCGCCCGCCTTTCCGAGGAGGAAAAGCGCCGGACCTTCACCCTGGCGGCCAAGAAGCTCCTCTTCCTTCTCTATGAGGATTTGGGGGGCGAGCTCACCTTCTTCTACCGGGCGGCGGCCCTGCTGCGGGTCTTCCGCTTCATCACCGCCCAGCGGCTGCTGGGGGGCGGTTTCCGCTTCCCGGAGCCCCGGAACATTGCCTTCTTCCCCGGCACCTTCGACCCCTTCACCCTCTCCCACAAGGGCATCGTCCAGGCCATGCTGGACCTGGGATTCGAGGTGATGCTGGCCATCGATGAGTTCAGCTGGTCCAAGCGCACCCAGCCCCACCGGGTCCGCCGCCGCATCGCCGCCCTGTCCACGGCGGACCTCTTCCACGTCCACATCTTCCCAGAGCACTTCCCGGTGAACATCGCCAACCCTGAGAACCTGAAGGCCCTCCGGGAGGCCTTCCCCGGCCGGGAGGTCTATCTGGCGGTGGGCAGCGACGTGATCACCGGAGCCTCCTCCTACCGGGCGGCCCCGGAGCCCTGCTCCGTCCACACCTTCTCCCACATCCTCTTCCGCCGCAACGGCCAGACCATGCCGGATCTCTCCCTCCTCCAGGGAAAGGTGGTGGAGCTGAGCCTGCCCCCTCACCTGGAGGCCATCAGCTCCACCCGCATCCGCAACGCCATCGACGCCAACCGGGACATCTCCCACCTCATCGACCCGGTGGCCCAGGGATACATTTACCGCCACAATCTCTACCTCAGAGAGCCCATGAACAAGCCGGTGCTGGAGGCGGAGTCCCTCACCTTCCGGGTCCACGAGTATCCCGACGACCACCTGTTCCGGGCCCTGTGCGAGGGGCCTCTCGCCGGGCGGGAGAACGCCCTGGACCTCTGCGGCAGCATCCGGCGGCAGCGGGACAGCATCATTACCCTCCGGCGGGAAAAGGACCGGACCATCCGGGGCTTCGTGTCCCTCAAGTGTCTCGACTCCCATGAGCTCTTCTCCCGGCTGGGGGACACCCGCCTGTCCGCCTATGTGCGGCAGAACGCCGGGGGCAAGGCTCTGGTGATCTCCAGCGTCTACGTCCGCAGCGGCGAGGGACGGGACGCCTGCCAGCTCCTCTTGACGGAGGCCCTCACCTACGCCCTTCGGCGGGAGTACACCTACGCCTTCTGCTGTCCCTTCCAGGGCAGCTTCCCGCCCCAGGTCCGGGAGGTGCTGACCCTCCAGGGCTTTGTGCCATCTCCCGCCGCCCCCGACGGCCGGGAGGTGCTGGTGGTGGACATGCGCAACCCCATTGTTCTCTCCCGGAACCTGGACACCGTCATCAAGCCCCCCATGGTGGACGCTCCCCGGGTCCGGGAGGCGGTGGACCGGGCCCACCGGCGGCTCCAGCGGACCCTCACCAGCCTCTACCCGGGGAGCCTGGTCCTCTCCCTCTCCGCCGCCACCCTCCACCGGCGGCTGGTGGGCCGCATCGCCGCCTGCAACGGCGTCAGCGTCATTCCCACCCAGCCCCGGGTGCTGGGGGAGTGCATCTGCGTCCCCTTCGGCAAGATCCTCCGGGGGGCGGTGGTGCCCAACACCGTCACCAAGACCCTCCACACCGACAAGGTCTATGAGACGGACCTCTCCTCCTACGCCATCGAGGCCTTCACCGGCTACTCCCCCCTGGAGTACCAGGTGAAGACCATCCGGGCCTTCCGCCGCCCGGTGATCCTGGTGGACGACATGCTCCACGACGGCAAGCGGGCGAAGCGGGTGATCCCCCTCCTCCGCCAGGAGAACGCCCCCATCCGCCAGGTGCTGGTGGGGTATCTCACCGGCATGGGCCGGGACATCATGCAGCAGATGGACTGCCCCGTGGACAGCATCTACTATCTGCCGAACCTCCGCATGCGGTTCGTGGAGTCCACCCTCTACCCCTTCATCGGCGGCGACACCGTGCGCCGGGGGGAGCTGCCCAGCGGCCTTCGTCCGGCGGTGAACCGGATCTTCCCTTACGCCGCCCCGGACTACACCGAGGACTGCGCCGACGGCTCCACCCTCCTCCTCTCCCGGTGCTGCCTGGAGAACGCCCGGGATATCCTCCTGGCTCTGGAGGCGGAGTACCGCTCCCTCTACCAGCGCAACCTCACCCTGGGCCGCCTCAGTGACGCCGTGCTCTACCCCCTCTGCCCCGACAAGGGGGTGTGCATGACCTACGACCCCAACCGGGCGGCCTCCACCTATCTCGAAAACGACATCGAAATGCTCAAGCGCCTGCAGTCCACCGTGCGCATCGTCATCGGCGGCAGCGGCCAGTAAGGAACTTTGCCATGTACTACTATCAGGATACGGAAACCTTTGCCTACACCTTCTGCTCCCATCTCCCGGACCTGCCCTACCCCAAGGTCAGCGCGCCGCCGGTGACGGGGGACATGATCTATCTCTTCCGCCGTCCTCCCCTCCAGGGGCGGGACTCCTTCGCCGTCACCCATCCCCGGCTGCTGACGGACCGGGAGGGGGTGGAGACCCTCTCCACCGACCGCCTGCCCGCCCGGGAGACGGACCCCATCCTCCTGGACGCCATTTCCGGGGGCCGGGTCCGGGCGGTGAATCTCGACCACCCCCGGTGGCGGGAGCTGCTGCTGCCCTTCCCCGGCCCGGGGAAGAAGCGGGTCCACCTGCTGGCCCTGGGGGACGTGGGCAGCACCCTCCTCACCGGCCTTCGCCTCATGGGGGGCGACGTGATCTCCTCCCTGGGCATCTGCGACGTGCGGCCCGGGGTGGCGGACCGGTGGGCCTTTGAGCTGAACCAGATCGCCCTGCCCTGGGACTATGACGCCCTGCCGGCGGTGGAGATCATCTCCCCGGAGCAGCTCTTTGACTGCGATGTGTTCCTCTTCTGCGCCTCCCGCTTCGTGCCGGACACGGCGGTGAAGACCGGGGACGTGCGGATGGCCCAGTACGAGCTGAACCGGGAGCTGGTGGTCCAGTATGCCCGTCAGGCCCGAAAGGCCAAATTCCATGGGCTCTTTTGCGTGGTCAGCGACCCGGTGGACCCCCTGTGCCGGGCGGCCCTCACGGAGAGCAACCGGGACGAGACGGGGGCCTTTGACGGCCTGGGCCTCACCACCCGGCAGGTGAAAGGCTTTGGCCTGGGGGTGATGAACGCCCGGGCGGCCTACTACGCCAAGCGTGACCCCCGATTCGCCTCCTTCCTCATCGAGGGCCGGTCCTTCGGTCCCCACGGCAACGGCCTCGTCATCGCAAACTCCATTGAGCACTACGACGACGCCATCTCCCGGGAGCTCACCGCCCGAACAGTCCACGCCAATCTGGAGATGCGGGAGATGGGATTCAAGCCCTATGTGGCCCCGGCCCTCAGCTCCGGGGCCCTGTCTCTGCTGCTGTGCCTCCGGGGGGAGTGGCACTGTTCCTCGGTGTACCTCGGCGGGGTGTTCATGGGGGTGAAAAACCGCCTTCTGGGCGACGTGGCGGTGGAGCAGCTGCCCCTGCCCGACGCCCTGTACCGCCGCCTCCAGAACACCGCCCGGGACCTCAGCGAGATCCTGTAACACCAGAAAGAAGGAAGGAACAAGGATGGCACTGACTGTGATCCTCCCCCCGGGGGACCACCGAAACGCCCTCATGGACCGGCTGGCGGCGGTGCTGCCGCCGGAGGCGGAGGTGACGGACCGGCTGGAAAATCCGGGGGAGAAGGTGCTCCTTGCCGCCGCCCTGGACGACGACGGCATGAGCGAGGGGGTCTTCACCCTCCTCCGGCAGCTGCGGCGAGATCCCCGGCTCTTGGAGGGCCGCACCGCCGGGCTGGTCCTCACCGGCCAGGGGGAGCTCTACACCAAATCCACCGCCCGGACCCTGGCTCTCGCCGCCAACATGGCGGGCTGCGCCCTTCTGGGCCGGCCTCTGGTGGAGGCCACCGGCTCCCTCCGGAACTTCCAGACCCAGGCCCAGATCTTCGGCACCGACGCCGATACCGCCTTCACCCTGGCCCTCCGGGACCTGGTGGACCGGCTGACGGCCTGGACCGGCCCGCCGCCCCTTCGGCGTCTCGTGGTGGTCCACGCCTCGGTGCGGAAGACCTCCAACACCCTGGCGCTGTGGGAGCTGGTGAAGCGGCATCTCCAGGGGGTGGAGACGGAGGAGTTCTGTCTTCTCAACGGAGCGGTGGCGGACTGCGCCGGCTGCGCCTACACCACCTGCCTCCACTTCGGCCAGCAGGGGGGCTGCTTCTACGGCGGGGTGATGGTGGACGAGGTATTTCCCGCCGTCCGCCGGTGCGACGGCCTTCTCATGCTCTGCGCCAACTACAACGACGCCCTGGCCGCCAACCTCACCGCCTGCGTCAACCGCCTCACCTCCCTTTTCCGTCAGACCCGCTTCTACGACAAGCGGCTCTACGGCCTGGTGGTGTCCGGCTACTCCGGAGGCGACCTGGTGGCCCAGCAGCTCATCAGCGCACTCAACATGAACAAGAGCTTCTACCTCCCCCCCTATTTCGCTCTGATGGAGACCGCCAACGACGCCGGCAGCCTCCTGCGGCAGCCGGGGGTGGAGGACCGGGCCGCCGCCTTTGCCCGGCGGATGCTGCCCTGAGAAAGGAGAGACTTCTCATGACCCCACAGGAACAGGAGGCCCTGGCTCTGCGCCACGCCCTCCACGCCCACCCGGAGCTGTCCGGCCGGGAGACCTGGACCAAGCAGACCCTGATGGACTTCCTCAGAAGCCATACCGACCTGGAACTTCTGGACCAGGGGACCTGGTTCTGTGCCCGGTGCCCCGGAAGGGGGGCGGGCAGCGTGGCCTTTCGGGCGGACTTCGACGCCCTGCCCATTGAGGAGGACACCCCGCTGCCCTACCGCTCCCAGATCCCCGGGGTGTCCCACAAGTGCGGCCACGACGGCCACAGCGCCGCCCTGGCCCTGCTGGCCCTGACGCTCCATGCGCCGCCCCGGACAGTGTACCTCATCTTCCAGTGCGCCGAGGAGACGGGGCAGGGGGGCGAGGCCTGCGCCCGGTTCCTGAAGGAACAGGGGGTGGAGGAGGTCTACGCCTTCCACAACATGTCCGGCTACCCGGAGGGGGCGGTCTGCCTCCGCCGGGGGACCATGAACTGCGCCTCCCGGGGGATGGTGCTCCGGTTCGAGGGAATCCCCGCCCACGCCAGTACCCCGGAGCTGGGACGAAGCCCCGCCCTGGCGGTGGCCCGGCTGGTGGAGGCCCTGCCGGGCCTCACCCGCCCGGCGGACCACCGGGGGCTGGTGCTGGCCACGGTGGTGCAGATGGACGTGGGGGAGCCCGCCTTCGGCATGGCGGCCCACCGTGGAGCCCTGCTGCTGACCCTCCGGGCGGACTATGAGGAGGAGCTGGCGGAGCTGGTGGAGGCCCTGGAGGCCCTGGCCCGAAGGGAGGCGGAGGCGGCGGGGCTGGCCCTCGCCATCTCCTACGAGGATGTGTTCCCCGCCAACGTCAACCACGATATCTGCGCCGCCCGGGTGGAGAAGGCCGCCCGGGCCTTGGGGTACCCGGTCATCGAGATGGCCTCCCCCATGCGGGCCAGCGAGGACTTCGGCTGGTACCTCCGGGAGATCCCGGGGGCCATGTTCCTCCTGGGCAACGGGGAGGACCATCCCCCCATCCACGCGGCGGACTACGACTTCCCCGACTTCCTCCTGCCCAGGGCTCGTGCCATGTTCGCGGCCCTCATCCCCCCGGAACCATAAGCGGGAGGGCCCGCCGTCTGTAGGACGGCGGGCCCTTGTTTTTTCCGGCGGGGCGTGATAGAGTAGAGAAAAAGAATGCGGGAGGGAGGCGGATAAACGATGCTGGCGCTGACGTTGGTGGTGGAGCTGATTTTGTATGTGGCGGTGGGGATCTTTCTCCAGAAGCGCCGCCTGGTGGGGGAGGATTTCGACCGGCAGCTGTCGGTGATCTACACGGACGTCTTCCTGCCCTGCCTGATCTTCGATTCCTTCCAGCTCAGCTTCGACCCCGCGGATCTCAAAAACTGTGCGGTGCTGTTGGCGCTGTCGGTGGGATACTTTGCGGTCTCCGCCCTGGCAGGCCAGCTGGCCTTCCGCCTTTTGAAGGGGGACTTCGGCCGCATCGTCCGCTTCGGCCTCATCTTCACCAACTTCACCCTCATGGGCTTTCCCATTGTGGAGGCCCTCTTCGGCGCCCACGCCCTCTTCTATCTGGTGGTGTTCCTCATCCCCCTGCGCTTCGTGTTCTACACCGCGCCCAAGACCATGCTCACCGAGGGGACCCACCTCACCCTGTCCCAGAAGCTGAAGGCGTTCCTCACCCCGCCCATGGGGGCGGTGTTCGTGGGGCTGGTCTTCTATCTCTGCCAGTGGCAGCTGCCCCAGGTCCTGGCGGACGTGGCGGCGGGGTTCCACGCCGCGGCCACCCCGGTGGGGATGCTGACCTGCGGGCTGGTGCTGGGCAAGCGGCCCTTTAAGCGGCTTTTGCGGAAAAAGTACCTGCTGGTGAGTCTTTTGCGGCTCCTGGCCATGCCGGCTTTGTTCTATCTCCTGCTGCTGCCCCTGCCGGTGAGCCAGGAGATCCGGCAGGTGGTGGTCCTCTGTGCGGCCCTGCCGGCGGCCTCCCTCACCGCCTCCTTCACCCTCCGCTACAACCCCAGCCTGGACGCCCAGTTCGACGCGGCGGGGAGCGTACTCATTTCCCATCTCCTGTGCATTGCCACCATCCCTCTGTGGGCGCTGGTGCTGCGGTGAGAAAAAGGGCAGAAAAGGACACCGGAGCGGGATTCCCGCTCCGGTGTCCTTATGGTTTAGGAAGATTGGATGAAAAGAAGTTATTGTCTCTTGCAAGTATGATGATAAGGGAGAGATTTTACAAAAGTTAGGGGCAGATGTTACAAAAGTCTAAACTCTTTCCAACGGCGGCCGTCCCATCCGCACAGCCAGACGGCGGGGGAGATTCACGATCTCCGCACGGGTGCCGCCCCCCTCGAACTCCCCATCCAGAGACCAGGACAGCTCCTCCGGGGATTCCACCGTGATGCGGGAGACGTGGCGGAGGATGAGGCCGTTGCCGGAGTAGTCCTGAAGCAGCAGGGCCCGGACCATGTCGTTGAGGTCGTTGGCGTTTTTCGGCTCCGGGAACAGCAGCATCTCAAACTTCCCGTCGTCCAGCACCACGTCCTCCTGTTTGAGCTTCATCAGTCCCCCGATGGAGGTGGCGTTGGCAATGGCTCCAAAGAGAAACCGTCCCTCGAACACCTCTCCGTCGGCCTCGATGCGGGCGGGGTAGAACCGGAGGCTGGACAGGTCCTTCATCCCCTCAATGATATAGGCGAAGTGGCCCAGATCGTTCTTCACGTTCTGGGGCGCGGAGTAGGACGCCTTGGTGAAGGCGCCGAAGGAGGCTACATACATGAACATCCTCTGGTTGAACTGTCCCACATCCAGGGCGCCCACGCCGCTGTCCAGAATGACTCGGGCGGTCTCCACCGGGTCGGCGGGCAGCTGGAGGGTGGCGGCGAAGTCGTTGGTGCTGCCGCCGGCGATATACCCCAGGGGCGGCGGGTCGGACAGGGTGAGCAGTCCGTTGACCACCTGGTTGAGGGTGCCGTCTCCGCCGCAGCACACCACCAGGTCGAACCCGGCGGCCTCCTCCGCGGCGATCCGCACCGCGTCGCCGGGGCCTTGGGTCTGACGCAGGGAGATAAGGTAGCCCGCCTCAGAGAAGAGGGAAAAGACGTCGAAAAAGAACTCCCGGGACCGGCGCTTGCCGGCCTTGGGATTGACGATCAGCAGAAGCGTTTTGCTCATGATATACGATCCTCGCTGGCACAAGCAGACTTGAAAAAGGGATGAAGATTAAAATTTGGTAAAGAGGAGTATAACATAGGCGAAGAGGTATTGCAATTCCTTTTCAAGTCCTGTAAACTGGAAAAAGAAAAAAGGAAAGCGAGGTCCTCCCGGCATGAAAAAAGAGAATCCCTATCTGTGCTGGGGCCTCACGGCCTTTGCGGTGGTCTGCGCCGTTCTGGTGTTTTATGACATCTTTTTCCAGGACAGCGTGCTGATCGTCTACTTTCGGAAGCTGGTGGGGATCCTGGCGCCGGTGAGCTACGGCTTCGTGCTGGCCTATGTGCTGACGCCGGTGGTGAACTGGTTGGAGCGCAGGCTCTTTCCAGACCCGAAAAAGCGGGGCCTGGGGCCCAGATCCCTGTGCATCCTCATCACCTGGGCGGTGGTGGCCCTGTTCTTCTATGTGCTGCTGAGCATCCTGCTGCCTCAGCTGTACCAGAGCCTGGTGTCCCTGGTGAACAACGCCGAGAAGTATTACAAGACCATCGTGGCCTGGGGCGAGCGGTTTTTGGAGGATAACCCCGACGCGGAGCGGATCCTCACCCAGATGCTGGAGCGGTACTATCAGGACGGCGTGGACTGGCTGGAGACCACGCTGCAATCCCGGATCGAGACGGCCATTTCCGCCGTTACCGGCGGATTTTTGGGGATCTTCAACTTCTTTAAGAACCTGCTGGTGGGCATCATCGTGTCGGTGTACCTGCTGGCCACCAAGGAGAGCTTCGCCGCCACCGGCTGCAAGATGGTCTACAGCTTTTTCCCCGCCCGCCGGGCGCCCCAGATCATCCGGGGCGTGAAGGAGGTCAACCGGATCTTCAGCGGCTTTTTCCGGGGCAAGCTCCTGGACTCCCTCATCATCGGCATCCTCTGCTTCATCGGCTCCAGCATCCTGGAGTTCCCCTACACCCCCTTGGTCAGCGTGGTGGTAGGGGTGACCAATGTGATCCCCTTTTTCGGTCCCTTCCTGGGGGCTATTCCCTGCGCCTTCCTCATTTTGCTGGACAGCCCCATGAAGTGCCTCTACTTCATCATCTTCATCATCGTTCTCCAGCAGTTCGACGGCAACATCCTGGGGCCCAAGATCCTGGGGGACTCCACGGGTATCAGCAGCTTCTGGGTCATCGTGGCCATTCTGGTGGGCGGCGGCCTGTGGGGCATCGTGGGCATGTTCGTGGGGGTGCCCCTCTTCGCCTGCATCTACACCGCCGTGCGGCGCTACACCGCCTGGCGGCTGGAGCAGAAGGGCCTGCCCACCGATTCCCGCAGCTACCGGGAGCACGGTCCGAAAAAGGAACAGGAGGAGACGCTGTAGGGCTCTCCGCCTTTCCCCTCCCCGTCAGGGGAGGGGGATTTTTTTGCCCCGGCAGCTCACAGAGGCTGGTCCGCCGCCAGAGCGATGAACCGCTCCACCAGCCGCAGCTGGCCGGGCGTCAGGCCCCGCAGCTGCTGGGCCACGCTGCGCCAGCGCTCCTCGCCGGTGTACACGGAGGTCCCCAGCAGCAGCGCGTCCGGCGTGGTCTCCAGGGCCTCGCACAGCCGCATCAGGGTCTCCAGGCTGGGGATGGACTTGGACCGCTCGATGTTGGAGATATATTTTGCCGTCATTTCGCATCGCTCGCCGAGTTTTTCCTGGGTATATCCCATTTTTCGCCGCATAGCGGCAAGGCGCTTTCCAGCTTTTACATAGTCGATGGCCATAGCAACTCCTCCTGAAATCGTTGCTCTTATCTTATGTAGAAACCAGAATGCAAAAAATCCATTAAAAGATGATAAATCATCTTGACAAGGAAGAATTTAGGCTTTATAGTAGATTTATCAACAAATAAGGAGGGGACTATGACCGATTACCGTGCCATGTATCTGGCGCTGACCCGGGGCATCCTGGACGCCAAGGACCTGCTGCCCATGATCCCGGAGAACAACGCCGCCGGATTCCGGCTCAATCAGGCCATGCAGGAGGCGGAGGAGATCTACATGGAGACCGCCGACGACGAGGACGAAAAAGACGAAAAAGACGAGGACTGAGGCCCGGCAGTACGCCGGGCCTCTGAGCTTGTCGAAAAAGCCTCGCAGAGTTTGCGCCGGATGGCGCAAATCCAGTCCAGTCTCTGTCGAAAAAGTGGCCAGCCGCTTTTTCGACAGATTGTGAGGCCCGGCAGTACGCCGGGCCTCTTCCTTTGCTGTGTTCCTCTCCCGCCCCTGCCCTTGCAAATACGCCGCCCAGCGGGTATAATAATCCATATTGCGCTATGGATGAAAAGGAGGGCGGGATCATGGAGTATCGGGTCCTGGCCGTGGGCGACGTGGTGGGGGAGAACGGACTGAAGTTCCTCCGCCGCCACCTGCGGTCGGTGAAGCAGCAGAAGGGGGTCCACCTCACTGTGGTCAACGGGGAGAACATCTCCGGCGTTGGGCTGACGCCGGACCAGGCGGAGGACCTCTTTGCCGCCGGGGCGGACCTCATCACCCTGGGCAACCACACCTTCAACCGCCCCCAGATCGGCCCCATGCTGGACGAAAATCCCTACCTCCTCCGCCCCGCCAACTACACCGGCCGGGTGCCGGGGAAGGGCTTTGCCGTATGGGACGCCGGGGCCGTGCGGGTGGGGGTGATGAACCTCATCGGACGGTGCGAGCTGGACTTCCACGCGGAGAACCCCTTCACCACCGCCGACCGTATCCTGGCGGACAACGGAGACCTCACCTTCCTTCTGGTGGACTTCCACGCCGAGGCCACCAGCGAGAAGCTGGCTATGGGCTACTACCTGGACGGCCGGGTCTCGGCGGTGTGGGGCACCCACACCCATGTGCCCACCGCCGACGAGCAGGTGCTCCCCGGCGGCACCGGGTACATCACGGATCTCGGCATGACCGGGCCCGTCCGCTCGGTGCTGGGCATCCGGCCTGAGCAGAGCATCGAGACCTTCCTGGGGGGCCGCCCCGGCCGCTACCAGGTGGCGGCGGATCCCTGCAAGATGCAGGGCGCCCTCTTTACCCTGGACACCGCCACAGGCCGGTGCCTGGCCGTGGAGCGCCTCGACATCCGATAAACGATTTCACACAAAGGAGAATTGTTGCTATGTCCATTGAACGGGTACGCGCCTACCTCCAGACCAGGGGGATGGCGGATCGCATCCAGGAGTTCGACGTGTCCAGCGCCACGGTGGAGCTGGCGGCCCAGGCCCTGGGGGTAGAGGGGAAGCGCATCGCCAAGACCCTCAGCTTCAAGCTGGGGGACCGGGTGCTGCTGGTCGTGGCCGCCGGAGACGCCAAGGTGGACAACGGCCGGTATAAGGCCGCCTTTGGCGGAAAGGCCAAGATGCTCACCGCCGACGAGGCTGTGACCCTGGTGGGCCACGCCGTGGGGGGCGTCTGCCCCTTCGCCGTGAACGACGGGGTGGAGGTATATCTGGACGAGTCCCTCCGCCGCTTTGAGACCGTCTACCCCGCCGCCGGCAGCGCCAACAGCGCCATTGAGCTGACCTGCGCCGAGCTGGAGGACTTGTCCGGGGCCAAGGCCTGGGTGGACGTGTGCAAGGCCTGGCGGCCGGAGGAGCAGGCATGAGGCTCCTCCATGCGGCGGACCTCCATCTGGACAGCCCCTTCCGGGGCCTCCCGGCGGAGAAGGCCCTCCAGCGCCGCCGGGAGAGCCGGGCGGTGCTGGACGCCATGGCGGCCTTGGTCCGGGAGCGGGATGTGGATGCGGTGCTCCTCAGCGGGGACCTCTTTGACGGCGACGCCGTCTACCGGGAGACCCTGGAGCACCTGAGCCGGACCCTGGGGGCCATGGCCTGCCCGGTGTTCATCGCCCCCGGCAACCACGATCCCTATCACAGCCGCAGCCCCTACCGGCAGGTGGACTGGCCGGACAACGTCCGCCTCTTCGCCGACCCCCACATCACCTACTTCGAGCTGCCGGAGCAGGGCTGCGTGGTCTACGGCGCCGCCTTCACCGACCAGCGGCGGCTGGACCACGTCCTCCAGGGCTTCACTGCCCCGGCGGAGGATCGGCTCCAGATCATGTGCCTCCACGGGGACCTCAGCGAGGGCCCCTACGGACCGGTGTCGCCGGAGGAGATCGCTTTGAGCGGCCTTGATTACCTGGCCCTTGGGCATGTCCACCAGTGCAGCGGCCTGCAGCGGGCGGGAAGCACCTTCTACGCCTACCCCGGCTGCCCCGAGGGACGGGGCTTTGACGAGCTGGGGGAGAAGGGCGCGCTGCTCATCGAGGCGGAGCGGGGGAAGGTAGAGGCGGAGTTCGTGCCTCTCTGCCGCCGCCGGTATACCATCGTCACCGCCGACGTCACCGGGCGGGACCCCCGGGAGGCGGCGGAGGAGGCCCTGCAGGAGGTACCCGGAGAGGATCTGGTCCGCTTGGCGTTCACCGGGGAGACGGGAGAGCAGGGGGTGGACCTGAAGGCTGTCCGCACCGCCTTCCTGCTGCGGTTCTTTCACTTTGAGGTCCGGGACGAGACCCGGGTGGGAGAGGAGCTGTGGAGCCGGGCGGGGGAGGACAGCCTCCGGGGGCTCTTTTTGGCGGACCTCCACAGCCGGTATGAGAAAGCAACGGATGAGGCGGAGCGGGAGAAGATCGCCATGGCCGCCCGGTTCGGCCTCGCCGCCATGGACGGACGGGACATGTGAGTGCGAAAGGAGGACGGGTATGAAGCGGCTTCTGCTCATCGGCACAGGCGGCACCATCGCCGCCGAGCTGGGGGAGAACGGGCTGGCCCCGGAGCTCACCAGCAGCCAGCTTCTCCGGTATCTGCCGGATATCGCAGAGATCGGGCAGGTGGACTGCATCCAGCTGTTCAGCCTGGACAGCACCAACATCCAGCCCAAGCACTGGGTCCGCATCGCCAACGCCATCGCGGAGCGGTACGAAGACTACGACGGCTTTGTGGTCAGCCACGGCACCGACACCATGGCCTACACCGCCGCCGGCCTCAGCTACCTCATCCAGAAAAGCCCCAAGCCCATCGTCCTCACCGGGGCCCAGAAGCCCATCGGCTTTGAGACCACCGACAGCAAGCAGAACCTCCGGGACGCCCTCACCGTGGCGGCGTCGGAGCTACGGGGGGTGATGGTGGTGTTCAACAACAAGATCATCCTGGGCACCCGGGCCCGGAAGACCCGCAGCAAGAGCTTTGAGGCCTTCTCCAGCATCAATTACCCCCTCCTGGGGTTGGTGCGGGAGGGGCGGATCGTCCCCTATATCCCGCCGGAGGAGACCGGCGGCGCGGTGTTCTACGACCGGGTGGACCCGGCGGTGTCCCTCATGAAGCTGATCCCCGGGGTGGACTGCGCTGCGGCGGAGTTTCTGCTCCAGCGCAGCCACGGCCTCATCATCGAGGCCTTCGGCGTGGGGGGCCTGCCCAGCTACAAGGCCGGGGACTTCTACGAGACCGTCCGGGCGGGGCTGGAGGCGGGGCGCACCGTGGTCCTCACCACCCAGGTGGAGAACGAGGGCAGCGACCTCTCCGTCTACCAGGTGGGCAGCCACCTCAAGCGGAACCTCCCCATCCTGGAGGCCTACGACATGACCACCGAGGCGGTCACCGCCAAGCTCATGTGGATCCTGGGCCAGACCCGGGAGCGGCAGGAGGTGGAGCGGCTGTTCTACACGCCGGTGGCCCGGGACATTCTCATGGCCCAATCGGCGATTTTCCCTCAAAATAGGCCAAAAAGGCCGGGGAAACCTTGACATTTTGGAGGAAGACCGATACAATAAGCACGGTCAACCGCGCCCGGCGGCCTTACAGGGCCCCACGCCGGGCGTTTTCCTACCTTTTTATAGAAGAAACGGAGAGATATTATGGCGAAGGATAAGAAGCAGGTGGAGGCCATCACCTCCCGGGACGTGGATTTCGCCCAGTGGTTCACCGACGTGTGCACCAAGGCGGAGCTCATCGACTACTCCAGCATCAAGGGCATGTTCATCTACCGGCCCTACGGCTATGCCATCTGGGAGAATATCCAGCGCATCATGGACGCGGAGTTCAAAAAGACCGGCCATGAGAACGTGTACCTGCCCATGCTGATCCCCGAGAGCCTCCTGCAGAAGGAGAAGGACCACGTGGAGGGCTTTGCCCCCGAGTGCGCCTGGGTGACCATGGGCGGCAGCGAGAAGCTGGA
>CALXDB010000013.1 GCA_944386955.1 uncultured Oscillospiraceae bacterium | reverse complement strand
GGGGGGCAGGATGGTGCCCAGGATGGAGATGAGGGCCCCCGCAAGGCCCGCCACCTTGTACCCCACCAGGATGGAGGCGTTCACCGCCACCGCCCCCGGGGAGGACTGGGCGATGGCCGCCAGATTCAGCATCTCCTTCTCTTCGATCCACCCCAGCTCATCGGAGAATTTCTTCTTCAGCAGGGAAATGATGACATATCCCCCGCCGAAGGTGAAGGTGCTGATGGTCAGGGTGGAGAGAAATAGGACCCAGTATTTGTGTTTCCCGCTCATACGCTTCCTTCGCCTCACACTTTCGCCGGACGCTCCGTCGTTTTTTCAACGCCCTGAGTATACCACTTGCCTCCTGTTTTGTAAAATACTATAATAGAATCAAGTTCATAGCGAAAAAGTTATAAGGAGGAGGACTCCATGACCCTGCGCCATCTGAAGATCTTCCTGACCGTTTATGAGACCGGCAGCACCACTGCTGCCGCCCAGGCCCTTCATATCGCCCAGCCCTCTGTCAGTACCGCTCTCCGGGAGCTGGAGGACCACTATGGGGTGCCTGTGTTCGAGCGGTACGCCCGACGGCTGCGGGTGACGGAGGCGGGGCGGCAGCTGTACCCCTATGCCAAGCACCTCACCGCCCTGATGGAGGAGTCGGAGGACATGATGCGGAGCATGGGAACGGCGGGGACCTTCCGGGTGGGTACCAGCATCACTATCGGCGCCTGCCATCTCCCCCGGCTGCTGCTGGAATTTCAGACGCTGTATCCCCACATGACCGTCCGGGTCACCACAGAGAACACCGATGCCGTCACCCGGCGGCTGCTGGACAACGAGATCGACGTAGGGCTGGTGGAGGGCGAAGTCCGAAGCCCCTTTCTGGTGGTAGAGCCCTACCAGGTGGACCATCTCACTCTGGTGTGCCGCCCGGATCACCCCTTCGCCAAGGCGGGGCGGACCACGCCGGAAGCGCTGATCCGGCAGCCTCTTCTGCTTCGGGAGCGCGGCAGCGCCGTGCGGGAGACCTTTGAGACCGCCATGGCCGCCCGGTCCCTGGTGGCGGAGCCGGTGTGGCAGAGCGTCAGCACCCAGGCCATCCTCCAGGCCGTCCTGGCGGGTCTGGGGGTATCGGTACTGCCAAGATCCCTGGTACGGGAACTGACGGACCGGGGCGCTCTGGCCGCCGTACCGGTGGAGGGGGTGGACTTCGCCCGGCGGTTCAGCATCGTCTATCACAAAAACAAATTCCGCTCCGCCGCCTTCGACGCCTTCACTCAGCTGTGCCGGCGGAGCGGGACGGATGCCTCTTGGGGCTCCCCTCCGCCCCAGGAATAAGAAAGAGGCCTCCCCAGATGGGAGGCCTCTTTTCTGTCAGGTATTCTCAGGTCAGATGGCGATACAGGGGATATTTGGCCGTCAGCTCCTTGACGGCCGCCTTCACCCCATCCCGGTAGGCGTTGGCATTGTCCGCCATCCGGGCGATGCACTCCGCCACCCGCTCCATATCCGCCGGCTGCATGCCGCGGGCAGAAACGGCAGCGGTACCCAGCCGCACGCCGCTGGTCACATTGGGGGACTGGGGATCGTTGGGGATCGCGTTCTTGTTGCAGGTGATCCAGGCGCTGTCCAGCGCCTCCTCCATCTCCTTTCCGGTGAGACCCTTGCTGCGAAGATCCACCAGCATCAGATGGTTGTCGGTCCCGCCGGACACCAGATCGAAGCCCCGATCCATGAGGCCCTTGGCCAGGGCCTTGGCGTTGTCCACAATGAGCTGCTGGTAGTCCTTGAATCCCGGATCCAGAACCTCCTTGAACGCCACTGCCTTGGCGGCGATGGCATGGACCAGGGGGCCGCCCTGCATGCCGGGGAACACCGCCTTGTTCAGCTTGTGCTCCTTGGCAAACTCCGCACTGGAGAGGATCAGGCCGCCTCGGGGGCCCCGGAGGGTCTTGTGGGTGGTGGAAGTGGTGACATGGGCATAGGGCACCGGGCTCTGGTGCAGACCCGCCGCCACCAGACCGGCAATGTGGGCCATATCCGCCATCAGATAGGCGCCGCATTTGTCGGCGATCTCCCGGAAGCGCTTGAAATCGATGGCCCGGGGATAGGCGCTGGCGCCGCAGATGATGAGCTTGGGCTTGTGCTCCATGGCCAGCCGCTCCACCTGCTCATAGTCGATAAAGCCGTCCTCCCCTACGCCGTAGGGGACGATATTGAAGAAGATCCCGGAAAAATTCACAGGGCTGCCGTGACTGAGATGACCGCCGTGAGCCAGATTCATACCCAAAATAGTATCTCCCGGCTGGCACAGGGCCATTTCCACCGCCACGTTGGCCTGGGTGCCGCTGTGAGGCTGCACATTGGCGTAGGTGCAGCCGAAGATCTGCTTGGCCCGTTCGATGGCGATGGTCTCGATGACGTCGATATATTCGCACCCGCCGTAGTACCGCCGGCCGGGATAGCCCTCGGCATACTTGTTGGTCAGCGGGGTGCCCATGGCGGACATCACGGGGATACTGGCAAAATTTTCAGAGGCAATCAGCTCCAGCCGGTCCTCCTGGCGGTCAATCTCCGCCTGGATGGCGTTGGCCACCTCAGGGTCCACCGCGTGGACCACGTCAATGGGATACATAGGACTTGTCTCCTTCTTTGTTTTCCTCGGGCGCCGCCCGAAATCATCCTCTCTCTTATACCATATTAGCAGAAGAAAAGCACCTCTTATTTTCACAAAATTTACAGGTATTCTTCCGCTTTTTCTCCATCTTATGCACAAATTCTACAGTTTTCGCACACACTACCCCCATTCTTTGTCCTCACCCAGAGGTCAAACGTTTTTCTACAGGATCACGGTCCACCGGCGACAAAACCTTCGCTTTTGCCTCCGTATAAAGGCCCGGAGCCCCGGAAATACTTTGCCTATGATAACAGCGGGGAGTGGTTTTGATGCAGGGGAAAGTGGAGATCTGCGGCGTGAACACCGCCAAGCTGAAGGTGCTCACCAACGAGGAGACCTTCGACCTTCTGCGGCGGAGCAAGGAGGGGGATGCAGCGGCCAGAGAAAAGCTGATCCGCGGCAATCTCCGTCTGGTGCTCTCTGTGATTCAGAAGTTCCTGGGCCGGGGAGAAAACCCGGATGACCTGTTCCAGGTGGGCTGCGTGGGGCTCATCAAGGCCATCGACGGCTTTGACCTCAGCCAGCCTGTGCGTTTCTCTACCTACGGGGTCCCCATGACCTTCCGAAGGCGAGAAAGGACGGAGAAATTGACCAGCGGAAGGGACGCCCAGCGTGAAGCACATCCGATCAGGAAGAAGGCGGAGAGACTCTTTCGAGATCTCTCCGCCTGATTTTTTGCCCTCCGCGCCGTGTGTCACCCCTTGTACTCACTGGGCGCCACACCGGCGTACTTCTTGAAGATTTTGGAAAAATAGCTCTGGCTGTTGAAGCCGGCGGCGTAGGCTACCTCCTTGACACTCATCTCCCCGGCAGCCAGCAGCGACTTGGCATGCTCTACCCGCAGCTGCGTGAGATACTCGGTAAAATTGGTGCCGGTATGCTTGCGGAAGAGCTTGCTGAGATAGAAGAGGGACACATTCAGCTCCTCCGCCACGCTCACCAAGGTGACGTCCTCCTGGAAACGCTGCTTGACGATCTGGATGGCCCGGGCTACGATCTGATTGGCCCGGACGTCTCCCGTACCGGTCTGCAGATCGATCAGGCGGAGGAGCGACTTGGCCAGCAGGTCCCGCAGGGCGTCCGCATCCTGGGTGGCAAAGATCTGCTGGGCGGCGAGGGGATGAAACTCCGCGTCGGTCTGGGGAAAATTCCCGATCACCATCACATACAGCCAATAGGCCGCTTCCTGCGTCATCCGGTAGGAGGAGGCCAGCTGTACCGACTGAAAGAAGGACTGCAGCTGCTCCATCACCCCCTCCGGCCGCTCCAGGCGGATGTGCTGGACGATCTTCGCCGCAGTCTCGGCCATATCAGCCACAGAGCTCTGCTCCTCTGGATGCTGCTCGCCGTGGAACACCAGCGGTCTCCCCTCCACGGCGGCGGTGCGGGAGGCCGCCATGGCCTGCTCATAAGAGCGGCGCAGGTCGTCTGCGCAGTCGGCTACGCTGCCCACGCCGATCTGACAGGGACGGCCTCCGGTACACAGGGCCTGGGAGAAATAGCCCATCAGCTCCCGGATCTGAGTCCCGCTGAGCTCCTCGCCGCTGAGCGCCACGCACACGCAGATCTCATTGATGATCTCCCCGATGCAGCACAGCCCCATATTCCGCATCCGCGCCTTGATCTCCCGCAGCAGCCCTCCGCCGATGCCCTCCCCCCGGAGGGTGAAAACGAAGCCGGAGACCACCGGGATCTGCATGAAGTCGAAGATGGTGGCGATAGGGGCGTTGGAGCGCAGGGAGGCGATGGACAGCACGCAGTCGCTCTCCAGCACCGGACGGATAGCGTCCATCTTGGCCTGCTGATAGGCAGCGTGCTCCTTCTGGGTGCGGGTCTGCTCGATCTCCTGGATCAGGCTGTCCAGCACCCTGCCGATATCCTCCAGGCGGATGGGTTTGACCAGAAAATCCTGCACATCCAGACGCATGGCCTCCTGGGCATAGGAGAACTGGCTGTGGGCAGAGATGATAACGAAATAGGCGGTGCCGGGCAGCAGACGCATCTGGCGGATCACATCCAGGCCGTTGACGCCGGGGAGGTTGATGTCCATGAGTACGATGTCCGGCTGCATGTCCCGATAGATCTCCAGGGCCTGGATCCCATTGGCGGCGCAGCGGATGTCCTCCATTTCCGGGCGGTTGTATTTGAGCATCATAGCCAGAGCGCTGCTCTCAATCTCCTCGTCCTCCACGATTAAAACGCGGTAAGTCCTGCTCATACGTCCTCCTCCACCGGCAGGCTGATGGTAATCAGTGTGCCGCAGTTTTCCTCGCTTTCGATGCTGAACTGAAAATTCCCCCCAAAATACACCCGCAGCCTCCGGTACACATTGGACAATCCGATTCCGCCGTCCCTGCCGCCGCTGGAGCTGTCCAGGCCCAGATCCAGATAGGATTGCAGTTCCTCCAGCTGCTGGGCGGACATACCGATACCGTTGTCCTCGATCTGGATCCGGACCCGGCGGCCGGAAGCCCGCACCTTCAGGGAGATCACCGCCTCCTCCGTCAGGGGGTCCACGCCATGCTTGATCGCATTTTCCACCAGGGGCTGCAGCACGATGGCCGGCATCTGCAAGTTGGGGATCTGGTCCGGCACATCCACCACGAAATCCAAACGGCCGGCAAAGCGCTTTTTCTGAATGAAGAGGTAATTTTCGATGGACTGGATCTCCTCCCGCAGCGTGGAGGTGGTACTGCTCTTGTCCAGAGCGTAGCGGAGGAACTGGGCCAAGCGGTCGATGAGCTCGCTGGTAGTGGCGTCATGGCTGAGGTAGGCGCTTTTGGAGATCATGCTCAGGGTGTTGAAGAGGAAATGGGGGTTGATCTGGGCTTGGAGAGACCGCAGCTCCGCCTGGGTCACCAGATTCTGCATGCTCAGCCGCTCGCTCTCCTTTCGCAGCAGGATCTGTTCCAGCTGGGCGTTCTTTTTCAGCACGTCGATGTTCTGCTCCACCTGTCCCGCCATCTCAGCGAAGGCGTCCGCCATCACCGCCAATTCCGAGGGCGCCCGCTCCACCGGCTCCAGCTGGAAGTCGCCGTGCTGAACCTTCCGGGCATTCTGGGTCATGGTCTGGATGGGCCGGAGGATCCCCTTGCTGTAGGAGCTGCTGATGAACATGCCCGCCGCTACCAGCAGCGTGAGGGCCGCCATCTGGGCGATCCACTTCTTCTCCCACCGGGCCTGAACGGCGTCGGCGCTCTCCTGGAGATAGTCGGCCAGATAGGCATAGTATGTAGTGGCGGTGTTTCGGATCAGCATACAGCGATAGGACAGCATATTATAGGTCTCATAGACGGCGGTCTCTCCGGCCATGAGCTGATCGATGGGCTGCTGATAGTAGTTGAGCATATTTTCCAGCCGTCCCAGCCGCCAGGTCAGCTGACTGTCTCCCAGGGTGCGGATCGTCTCCAGCTCTTTCCAAGCCAAAGCCGCCTGACCCCGGTAGTTCTCATAGTCCATCTGTTCTCTGGAATAGACCCATTCCCGTGCAAAGCTGTCCATCTTGTCCACGGTGACATAAAAATTGGAGAGCGCGCTGTTGCAGTCGAAAAAGGTGCGTGTCCCCTGAATGGCCTCCTGGGTGGATGTGCTGGAGAGCAGCACCACACTGATGCACAGCGCTGCGGACAACACCAAAACCGCATGAATTTGGGTGCGGATACTGGAGCAAATCTTCAAGATCATCCATCCTTTCAGGGAGAAAGCAGGCCGCTGCAGCGGCTCTATCGCCCTAAAACGGCCTGTTATGACAATTTTCTACAGTATAGCACAGCCCCTGGCCAATTGCAAACCAGAGAGAGACCGGCGGCCGGAGCCCCCAGGGCTCGGCCGCCGGCCTCTTCCTTTCGCCCTTTTTCAGGCGGTTCCCGCTCTTTTACGCCTCGGGCAGATCCACCTTGACCTTCAGAAGCTCGTTGTAGGTGTCGATGTTGTCCTGAGTCACCATCATGGTGCCGGCATCGTTCACCACCTGCTCGGGCACCCGGTCCTCGGTGATGTTCTGATACAGCCAGTAGGCCGCCTGGTAGCCGTAGTTCCAGAAGGACACCACGGAGGTACACAGGATCTTGCCCTCCCGCAGCAGGGCCAGGTTCTCGTCGGTGTCGTCCACACCCACGATCACCAGGTCTTCGGTGATGCCCAGCTCGTCGGAGGCGGTGACGCAGGCGGAGGCGGCCTCGGCGGCCAGGTTGATGCACACGTTCACCTCAGGATAGGTGTTGAAGGTGTTCAGCCACTCGTTGGTGCCGGTGGCCTTGTCGGACTTGGAAAGCGTGGTGTTCACCAGCTCAAAGCCGCCGGGATGCTGGGAGAAGGCCTCCTCCACGGCGTTGTTCTGGTCCACATAGAACTGAGAGGTCAGATCGGCGCACTGGATGGACATGACGATCTTCTCGTCCTCGGGGATCACCTTAGCCACCTCTTCATACATCAGCTGAGCCTGCTTTTCCAGGTCCTTGCCCAGATAGGCCAGGCGGCCGTCCAGATCGGCGTGGTCGCCGTCCACCAGCAGCACCTTCACGCCGGCATCAATGGCGTTCTGGAGAGGCTGCACCGGGCAGATAGACTGAGAGATGATGGCGTCGGCCTCCTGGGCCACGGCGGTATCCACCAGCTGGGCCATCTCCTCGGAGGACAGGCCCTGAGGACCAACCCAGTCGCCCTGGATGCCCAGCTCGTCACAGGCGGTCTCAAAGCCCTCCTTGGCGATCAGCCAGATGGGGTGGCTCAGCAGAGGAGAGACGTAGACGAAGTGGAGCTGCTCAGCAGAACCGCCGTCCTCGGTCCCGCCGGCGTTGGCTCCGCCATTGTCTGCGCCGCCGTTATTGGCGGCATTGTTCCCGCAGGCCGCCATGGCGAACACCATGGAGAAGGCCAGGAGCATGGCAAATAACTTTTTCACAATTCATTCCTCCAATTTCTCTTTGATGTATTCTATACAAAGGCGGATATCTGATTCCGCCGTTGTATCTCAGGTGCAGGAGGCCGCCCGGATGAGGGATACCTCGTCGGCGTCCTCCCCCATGACCTCGCACTGGACCACGCCCTTGCCCAGCACCACGAACCGGTCGCACATGGCCAGCAGCTCCGGCATCTCCGAGCTGATGAGGATGATGGAGATGCCCATGTCCGTCAGCTCCTGCATCAGCTTGTAGATCTCCGACTTGGTGCCCACGTCGATGCCCCGGGTTGGCTCGTCCAGCATGAGGATCTTGATGTTGCTCATGAGCCACTTAGCCAGGATCACCTTCTGCTGGTTGCCGCCGGAGAGGTTGGTGATCTGGGTCTCCAGGGAGGGAGCCTTCACCTGGAGCTTCCCGAAATACTGCCGGGCCAGCTCCAGCTCCTTCTTGTTGTCCACAAAGAGGCCCTTGACCAGATTCCGAAGACACACCAGGGTCATGTTCTCCCGGATGGACATGGTCCAGACGAAGCCGTTTTTCTTCCGATCTTCGGAGAGGAATCCAAGCCCCAGGCGGATGGCCTCCATGGGGTTGTTGATGGTGACCTCCTTCCCCTCTAAATAGACCTTGCCCGCCTGCTTGGGCAGGGCGCCGAAGATGGCGCTGACCAGCTCCGAGCGGCCCGCGCCCACCAGGCCGGAGAGTCCCAGGATCTCCCCCTTGCGAAGAGAGAAGCTCACGTCCTCAATGATGGACTTGCCGTAAGCAAAGGGATGCGGGACCCGAAAGTGTTCGATGCGCAGCACCTCCTCGCCGATGTTGGCCCGCCGTACAGGATACATGGCATCCAGATGGCGGCCGATCATGTCCTCAATGACCCGGGGGCTGTCGTAGCCGTCGGCCTTCCGGTATTCGCTGATCTTCTCACCGTCCCGGAATACCACAGTCCGGTCGCACAGGGAAAAGATCTCGTCCAGCTTGTGGGAGATGTAGATGCAGGAGATGCCCTTGTCCCTCAGGCCCCGGAGGATGTCCATGAGGCTGCCCGCCTCCTTCTCCGTCAAAACGGAGGTGGGCTCGTCGAGAATGAGGATCTTGGGCTTGCGGTAGAGAGCTCTGGCGATGGATACCAGCTGCTGCATGGAGGGACTCAGGTTGCGGACGGTGACCTTGGTGTCGATGTCCACGTCCAGCATGTCCAGGGCCTTCCGGGCCTCCTGATGGACCTTTTTCCAGTCGATCATGCCGAGGGCGGTGCGGGGATAACGGCCCAGGAGGATGTTCTCTCCCACCGTCAAATCCAGCTCCACGTTCAGCTCCTGATAGATCATGGCAATGCCGGCATTCTCTGAGTCGGCTGGGCCCTGGAAGCGGCACAGCTGGTCCCCCAGCAGCAGCTCCCCCTCATAGGAGCCGTAGGGATAGATGCCGCTTAGGATCTTCATGAGGGTGGACTTGCCCGCGCCGTTTTCCCCCACCAGGGCCAGGATCTCGTTGGGGTAGAGCTCCATGTCCACCCCCTTCAGGGCCACGGTGCCGCTGAAGCGCTTGATAACATTTTTGACAGTAAGAATGGCGCTGCTCATGGTGGGCCTCCTTTACTGCCGCACGGCGGCGGGAGCGGTTTTCTCCATCTCCGTGCTCTTGATAGACCGGCGCTGGATCAGGGAGCGCTTGTACTGGTCCAGAAGCACGGAGAGGATCATGACGATGCCGAACACCACATTCTGCCAGTAGACGGAGATCTTCATCACCGTCAGACTGTTGGTGAGAGCCTCCATAAAGACAGCGCCCAGAGCCGCACCCAGCATGGTGCCCATGCCGCCGGAGATGGAGATGCCGCCGATGACGGCGCCGCAGATGACCTTCATCTCAAGGCCGGTGCCGGTGGAGGGCTCGGCGGAGCCCAGGCGGGAGGCGGTCATGATGCCGGCGAAGGCCACCAGCACGCCCATGATCATATACACCAGCATTTTGGTTTTCCGGATGTTGATGCCGGAGATCCGGGCCGCCTCCTGGTTGCCGCCCAGGGCATAGACGGAGCGGCCGAAGTAGGTGCGGGCCAGGGCCACATGGCCCACAATGGCGATGAGAATGGCGATGATGACGATAATGGGAACGCCGAAGATCTTGTGGGGCTCCAGCTCCACAAAGCTGTCGGGCAGGGGGTAGATGGGCACGCCCTTGGTGAGGACGGACACGGCACCCCGGAGGGCGTACTGCATGCCCAGCGTGGCGATCATGGGGGGCATGCCGGTCTTCACGATCAAAAAGCCGTTGATCACGCCGCACAGGAGTCCCACCCCCAGTCCCACCAGGATGCCCACGGGGACGGGCAGGCCCCAGTCGGTGATGGCCATGGCACACACCAGGGCGGACAGGGCGTAGATGGAGCCGATGGACAAATCCAGTCCGCCGATGATCAGCACCATGGCCATCCCCACCACGCTGATCATGGTGAAGCCGGACGCCCGGAGGATGTTCACGATATTTTTTTCGTCAAGGAATGTGGGATTGACGAAGGAGACGATGGCGGTGAAGACCACCAGGATCAGCACGATCCCGCTCTCCGGCCGCCGCAGGAACCAGTCCACAAAGAACTTGAAGGGGTTGAGCTTTTTGCCCGGAGCCTTCCCGCTGGGTGCTTTCTTGCTGTTGGGTGACATAGCGAAACCTCCATGTATTTGTTCGGGGTCGATCTGTTGTCTCTATAATAAACAAAAAGTTTCCAAAAAGACATCTTCTTTCTATGCACTTTTATGTGATTCTCTGTAACGATTTTGTACTATTGCCAAGGAACGGAAATGGAGACGGCAAAATTTTACACAGTTTTAACAACAAAGTGCACAACAAGCCCATTGAGCGGGGCCTGTTTTTTCGGTAGGATGATACATAGAAAACGCCCCCCATTTTTTTGGAAAAGAGGAGATCGCACATGACACGCATTGAACGGATCCGCACCGTGCTGGCGGGCGGCGTCCCCGACCGGATCCCCGTAATGACCCACAACTTCCTCATGGCCGCCCGGGAGGCGGGCGTCACCATGGCGGAGTACCGCTCCAGCGCCGACGTCATCGCCAGGACCCTCATCGACGCCTGCGTGAAATACGGCACCGACGGCATCCTTCTGGACGTGGACACCGCCCTGCTGGCCAGCGCCTGCGGCGCCGACGTGACCTACCCCGAGGACATCGCCGCCGTCACCAACGACAAGCAGTCCCGCTCCATCGAGCAGATCATCGACGACCTTGCCAAGGTGGACCTGAGAAACAGCGACCGGATCAACATCTATTTGGACGCCATCAACAAGATGTCCGTCTGGTGCAACGCCAACGACGTTTTTCTCCGGGCCAACGCCGACCAGGGTCCCTTCTCCCTGGGGTGCCTGCTGGTAGGGATGAACGACTTTCTGGTGTCTCTTCTGGACGAGGACGAGGAGGAGAACCTGATGGCCCTCATGGAGGAGACCCTCCGCATCGCCCTGCAGATGCACCGGCTCTGCTTTGCCGCAGGCGGCCACATGACCAGCTACGGCAACAGCTCCGAGGGCTGCTCCGTGGTGTCCCCCGCCATCTTCCGCAAGTTCGGCAAGCCCTTTGAGACCCGCCTCAACCGGCAGCTGAAGGCGGAGGGGATCCCCACCCTGTGTCACATCTGCGGCTGGGCCGACCCCATTTTGGAGGATCTGGCAGAGACGGGCTGTCCCATGTTTGAGTTTGACGCCCGCACCGACATCCGCAAGGCCCGGGAGGCAGGCCGGGGGCATTACGCGCTCTCCGGCAATCTGGACCCCGCCATGCTCAACAGCGCCGGTCCCGACGAGGTGCGGGCGGCCGCCATGGAGCTGCTGGACCTCTTCCGGGGCCAGGGCGGACTGATGATCGGCCCCGGCTGTGCCCTGGGTCCCGACACCCCCGGCGAGAACATCCACGCCCTGGTGGAGACCGTCAAGCACTTCGGCTGACCCACCCCGACGCCCCCTCTTCCCTGCTCTTTTCTGCGCACAAAAGGACAGCCGCACCGGCTTTGAAGCCGGTGCGGCTGTCCTTTTCTATCACGCTGACTGTTACAGGAAATTGCGGATCTGGATGCCCTCCTCCTGGAAGGCCTTGCGGATCCGCTCCACAAAGGCCAGAGCCTTGGGGCCGTCGCCGTGGACGCAGAGGGTGTCCCCGTCGATGTCCACCTCCTTGCCGGTGATGGAGGTGACCCGGTGCTCCTTTACCATGCGGATACACCGCTCCACCGCCAGCTCCTCGTTCTCGATCATAGCCCCGGGCTGCTTGCGGGGCACCAGGTTCAGGTCGTCCATCACCGCCCGGTCGGCGAAGATCTCGGAGGCGGTTTTGAGGCCCATGGCCTTGGCCTCCTCCCCCAGTACCGCCCCGGCGCAATAGAAGATCATGATCTCCGGGTCGATCTCCGCCACCGCCTCGCAGATGGCCCGGGAGGTCTCCCGGTCGTACTGGCAGAGGTTCCCCAGGGCCCCGTGGGGAGCCACATGCTGCAGGCGCATGCCGCTGCTGTGGGCGAAGGCCCACAGGGCGCCGATCTGGTACTTCATGTAGTTTTTCACCTCGGCGGGGCTCAGCACCATCTTCCGCCGTCCAAAGCCCATGAGGTCGGGGTATCCGGGGTGGGCTCCCACGGCCACGCCGGCCGCCTTGGCCGCCTTCACCACCCGGTCCATGACCATGGGGTCCCCGGCGTGCCAGCCGCAGGCGATATTGGCGGAGGTGATGTAGGGGATGATCCCCTCGTCGTTGCCGATACGGTAGGCGCCGAAGCTCTCCCCCATGTCGCTGTTGAGATCAATGGTATACATAGCGCTCCTCCTCTTCTCAGTCGTCGCATTCTGTGAGGGTAATGGTAAAGGTGAGGCCGTTCACCGTGGCCCGGTAGCTCCGGGGGGCCTTCGTCTCCGGGTCCGGAGCGTTGATGGCCGCCTCCAGGGCCCGCAGCTCCTCCTCCCGCTGCCGCAGCAGCCGGTGGGCCTCCTCCACCTCCACCGCCCGGAAGCGGATCTGGTCCCCGGCCTTGCACTGGCCCACGGCGGGCAGGTCCGCGGTGATGACGGTGGCGATCTTGGTATAGCCGCCCACCGTCTGGCGCTCCGCCAGCATGATGATGGGCTGTCCGGCGGTGGGCACCTGGATGGCCCCGGTGACCATGCCGTCGGAGATGATGTTGCCATCCTCCTTATGGGCGATCACCGGCCCCTCCAGGCGGCAGCCCATGCGGTCGAAATCCTTGGTGACGGTGTAGATGCCGCTGAGGAAGGTGCGAACGCCCTCCTCGGTGAACCGGTCCTCCTGGGGACCCAGTACCACCCGGATCTCCCGGAGGGAAGCGGTCTCCACCTGCCGCTCCGTGCGGCGGCGCTCCATATGAGGCAGCGCGGCCGCCGGGGCGCGGAAGCCGATGGCGTCGCCCTTGGCCAGGCGGCGGCCCTGGAAGCCCCCCACCTTGTTCTGCAGGGCAGTGCACCGGCTGCCCATGATCTCCGGCACATCCAGCCCTCCGGCAAAGGCGACATAGCTCCGGCAGCCCCCCTGAACCGCGCCCAAAGCCAGCTCGTCCCCCGCCGCGACGGGGAAGGCCCGGTTCATGGGGCAGTCCGCGCCGTTGAGCTTGGGCTTCAGGGGCGCGCCGGTAATGGCCATCACGTTGGCGGCGGTGAAGCGGAGAGTGGGGCCTAAAATAGTCATCTCCAGGGCGCTCTCCTCCCGGCGGTTGCCCACCAGGAGGTTAGCGGTCTCAAAGGAAGTCAGGTCCATAGGGCCGGAGGGGGACATGCCGAAGCGTTCATAGCCGAAGCGCCCCCCGTCCTGGACGGTGGTGAGAACGCCGGGCTGTTCTACTACAAAGCCCATGTTATCCCTCCTTTTCGTAGGTGCGGCACCGGTACTCCCCCAGCTCCACCTGCCGCTTGATCTCCAGGAAGGCGGGCTTGTCGATGGGGACGTGGCGGATCCACTGGCCGGCCTGGAGGAGGAAGGGGTCCTTCTTCCGGTAGTCGCAGGCCAGCACCGGGGTGGTGCCGATGATGTTCCAGCCGCAGGGCTGGTCAAAGGGAATGATGTCGCTGAGGGCCAGCTGCACCACGATGCTGCCGCCGGGGATCTTCACCCGGGGCTCTGCCCGGCGCTTGAAGGAAAAGGGGTTCTCCATCCGGGCGGTGTAGGGATGGCCGGGGGCAAAGCCCAGCATGTACACATAGTAGTCGCTCTGGCTGTGGATGCGGATGATCTCCTCCACAGTCTTGTTTTCGATCTTTGCGATCTCCTCCAGATCCATGGCGTACTCCCCCTCGTAGAGGACGGGGATCTCCGTCACCAGGGCCTTGGGGAGCTTGGAGAGATCCAGATGGGCCGCGCAGCGCTCCACCGCCGCTGTCAGGGCTCTGAGGTCCGTCCCCAGGGCGTCGTAGTGGATCAGCAGGGCCCGGTAGGTGGGCACCAGCTCCCCAACCCCGGGGATCCTGCAGGCCGTGAGGGCCTGCCGGAGGGCGGTCACCTTCCGGTTCACGGAAATACTGATCTCCTCCTCAAATTCCACAGAGAGGGCCTGATCGCCCACATAGCGCAGGGTATAGCCGTCCAATCCTGTCACCTCCCGGTTTCTGGACGCAGTGTGTCAGCTGTTGTAGATGTCTTTGTTGAACTCGCCCTCGCTCTTGGAGACGATCACTGCCGTGGCGGCGTCGCCCACCACGTTCAGGGTGGTCAGCACCATCTCGCAGGGCTTGTTCATGGCCAGCACCAGGGAGTAGATGAGGGTGCACAGCTCAGTGTTGAAGCCCGCGCCGGTGAGAACGGCGTAGAGCATCACGGAACCGGCGGCGGGGATGGCCGGAGTGCCCATGGAAGCGGCGATGGCCAGGAGGGTCATGGTCAGGTAGTTCATGGGGGTCACCTCCAGCCCCGCGCAGGTAGCGATGAAGGCGGTGCCGATGATGTGCATGATGGCGGTGCCGTTCATGTTGATGGTCATGCCGATGGGGAGGACGAAGTCGGTGATCTCCTCGGAGCAGCCCAGCTCCTTCACGCAGGTCTCCCGGTTGAGGGGCAGCGCAGGGGCGGAGGCAGCGGCGCCGAAGGCGATGATGGCCACCTTCACCATCTTCTTCATGAAGATCATGGGGTTGACCTTGTTGACTGCCGCCAGGGCCACGGGGTAGGCCACGAAGAGGTAGACCAGCAGGACGCAGATGGTGACCAGGATGTAGGAGAAGATGTTGCCCACCTGGTCGATGCCGTAGATGGCGAAGGTGCGGGTGATCATGCAGAACACCGCGAAGGGGCTGCAGGCGATGATGAGGAAGTCCAGGAACTTCTGGGTGATCTGGCTGCACTCGTCGCAGAAGGTCTTGAAGACCTGGATCCTGCTCTCCATGGCGGCCACGCACACGCCGATGATGACGGAGCAGGTGATCACCGCCAGCATCTTGTTGTTGCTGCTGAGAGCGGAAATCATATTGTCGGGCACGGCGTTGACGATGGTCACCAGGATGTTGCTGGTGGTGGCCTCGGTGACGCCGGCAGCCAGCTCATCCACCACAAACTCGTGATAGACGCCCATGCCGATGACCGCCTCGGACACCAGGCTGGCGAAGAGGCAGGCCGCCAGGTAGAACAGCACGAAGGTGACGATGGTCTTGCCGGCGATCCGGCCCAGCTTGCGCATATCGTTCATGCCGCACACGGACATAATGATGGAGAAGAACACCATCGGCACGATGGCCAGCTTCAATGCGTTGGTGAAGACAGTCTGGACGATGTAGAACAATCCGATGGCGCTGCGGCCCTCGTCTGTGGTGATATCCTGGAAGAAGATGCGGTTGAGGATGTCCCACAGGGACTCGGACATGTGGGGCTTGGCCAGGGAGATGATGAGGCCCAGCACGACGCCGCAGACCAGGCCCGTCACCATGCGTTTGACAAAATTCTTACGTTTTTTCTCACCCATAATTTCAACTCCTACTCTCTCAAAAATTACCTATGTGTTCTGGCGGGTCTCTCTCTTCCACAGCCTTCCGGATCAGAGCGGTGGAGCTGGCGTCCCGCTCCCTCTCTGCCGGCAGGAACAGCGCAGCGCTGTTTACAGAGGGAACGGGGCCGCTTGGTTGTGTTTAGTATACCATTCACAAATTTTCTTCAGCAAATTGGAAAATCCATTATCTATTATAGATAACTTTTATATCTCCCTCCTTCCGGCCCCCGGTGGGGGGCCAAAGAGGGCACTGCGCACTTCCCAACAGCAAAAATCCCCCGGCAAACGGCGTCGGAGGAGAGGAGCGGGTGAGGATTATGCTGTTTTTCAATATCTTATATTTCTTCCGTCTATTTTACAATCGGCCTGCTTTCTGCCTATACTGTGGCCAGATCATCACGCTGTCCCGTCTGAACATAGGAAATACAACCGCAACCGGTGAGAAAGGAGACACACTATGTTTGAAACCGCAGGCAGAATGGAGGCCCTGCCCTTCTCGGAGATCCGCGTCATGATGGAGAGGGCCACTCAGATGCAGAAGCAGGGAGTGGATGTGATCCATATGGAGATCGGCCGCCCCGACTTCGACACCCCGGCCGTCATCAAGGAAGCCGCCTACGAGAGCCTCAAAAAGGGCAACGTCTTTTATACCTCCAACTACGGCACCCCCGAGCTGCGCGCCGCCATTGCGGAGAAGCTCCGCCGGGACAACGGCGTCGACTACGCCCCCGAGGAGATCCTGGTGACCATCGGCGTAGGCGAGGGCACCTATGCCGCCGTGGCCGCCTTTCTCAGCGCCGGGGACGAGGTGCTGGTCCCCGACCCCGTGTGGCTCAACTACATCCATGTGCCCGAGTTCTTCGGCGCCGTGCCCGTGTCCTACTCCCTGAAGGAGGAGCGGAACTACCAGATGGATGCCGACGAGATTGAGAGCCTCATCACCGACAAGACCAGGATGCTGGTCATCAATACCCCCAGCAATCCTACCGGCGGCGTCCAGAGCCGGGAGACTTTGGAGAAGATCGCCCGGCTGGTGGAGAAGCACGACCTGATCGTGGTGTCCGACGAGATCTATGAGAAGCTGACCTACGGCGGCGTGAAGCATGTGAGCTTCGCCTCCCTGCCCGGCATGAAGGAGCGGACCATCACCCTCAACGGCTTCTCCAAGTGCTACTCCATGACCGGCTGGCGGCTGGGCTATGCGGCGGCCCCCGTGGCCTGCATCAAGGCCATGGTCCGGGTCCACCAGTATATCAACACCTGCGCTTCCTCCTTTGTCCAGGAAGCGGGCATCACCGCCCTGGAGAAGGGGGAGAGCGCCGTGCAGGAGATGGTGGCGGAGTACCAGCGCCGCCGGGACTACGCGGTGGATGCCATCAACGCCATCGACGGTCTCAGCTGCAACAAGCCCGACGGGGCCTTCTACATCTTTGTAAACGTCCGGTCTCTCGGCATGTCCTCCGCCGAGGTGGCCAACTACCTTCTGGAGGAGGCCCACATCGCCACGGTGCCCGGCTCCGCCTTCGGCCCCCAGGGGGAGGGCTTCATCCGCATCTCCTATGCCTGCAGCTACGAGCGCATCGTGGAGGGCATGGAGCGTCTGAAGAAGGCCGTGGAGAAGCTGAAGGGCTGATTACTCCTCCTGCCACACCTCCCCCAGCCGAATGGGAAAGTGGAGCTCCTCCAAATACTCCCCCAGCCGCTTCTCAAAGACCTCCAGGGCCCTGGCGCTGGGAGTCAGGGGGGCTCGGTGGGTAATCTTGTAGCAGCGGCGGTTGGGCGGCGGATTTTTCAGCTGGCTGACGAAAATGGGCCGCTGCCGGCTAAGCGTACAGATCACCGACTCCGGGGCGATGAACCAGTAGGCGTCGTCGTCCCACAGCTGGCTGAGCATGGTGATGGTGTCCGTGGTGGCGGCGGGACGGCCGTAGTTGGTGAGCCACTGGTTGTGCCAGATCTGGTAGCGGTCGTCCCACTTGAAGAAGAGCTCCTTCCCCGCGTCCAGCTCCTCGGTGTGGACGATAGGCTTGGCCACCGCCGGGTGCTGAGACTGGACCAGATACAGCTTCTCCTGATAGACCAGCTGGCAGAGGATGTTTTTGTAATAGAGGTGGTAGAACACAAAGGCCACGTCAAGATCCCGGGCATCCAGCAGATCGTAGAGAGCGGAGGACTGCCGGGTGTGGATGTTCAGGTCCATCTCCGGCTCCTGCCGCAGCAACTGCCGGTAGAAGGGGGTCAGCAGGGCGACATTCACACTGTCGGCGCAGCCCACCGACAGCCGCAGGCGGTCCCGGCTGTGCTGCAGCAGCTTCGTCTCCTTCCACAGTGTCAGCATCCGCTCGGCAATGGGGATGAAGTCGTTCCCCTCCGCCGTCAGCTCAATCTGCTTGAAACCCTTGCTGCGGACGATCAGCGGAAAGCTCAGCTCCTTCTCCAAAGCCTTCAGCCGGTGGCTGACGGTGGGCTGGGAGAGGAAGAGGGCGTCCGCTGTCTTGGAAATGCTCTTGGTGTGGACGATGGTGAGGAACATCTCGACGTCGGTCAGATCCATAGGGCAGCTCCTCTCTCTGGATATTTTTTATAGTATAGCGGAAAATCCAACAATTTTCAACCAAGCTCCCTGCGGCCGCCATCATCGGCGGACCACCATTTAAGAAAGAAGGATCTTTATTATGGCAATCGGCTGCAGAATCAAAACCCATATCGACCGCCCTGACCGCAGTCTGGTGGAGGCCTTCCGGGGCATCCCCGTGGCCAACATCGACGACTGCATGAACCGCATGGCCGCCGTGGACGCGGGCCTCAACCCCCTGAATTCCTCTCCCCTGCTGGGCACCGCTTTCACTGTCCGCTGCCCCGCCGGGGACAACCTGATGTTCCACAAGGCCCTGGATCTGGCCCAGCCCGGCGACGTGCTGGTCATCGCCGCCGGCGGCAGCATGAGCCGGGCCCTGTGTGGTGAGATCATGGTGACCTACGCCCGCAGCCGCGGCCTTGCCGGCTTCATCATCGACGGCTGCGTTAGGGATAAGGACGAGCTGGCAGCCCTCACCGACTTCCCCGTCTACGCCCGGGGCGTCATCCCCAACGGACCCTATAAGAACGGCCCCGGGGAGATCAACTTCCCCGTAGCGGTGGGCGGTCAGGTCATCTGCCCGGGCGACATCCTGGTGGGCGACGGCGACAGCGTACTGGTCATCAAGCCCCACGAGGCCGAGGCTCTGGCCAAGGAGGCCGCCGCAGTCCACAAGAAGGAGGAGGGCCAAATCGCCGGGATTCTCAGCGGTAAAGGCTTCCCCCGCCCCTTCGTGGACGAGACCCTCGCCAAGCTTGGCGTGGAGTATGTGGACTGATCCTGCTCTCTCCTCTCTTCCCTTCCATAGAAGCGGGCGGCGCCCGCAGTCCTTTTGAGACTGCGGGCGCCGCTCCGCCTTTCGAAAAAGAGTACAGCCAATGTGGCGCCGCCAGACCGACGGCAAACCACAGAAAAAAGGACGGTCGAAATCGATAGTTTCAATGATTGAGACAGCAGCAGGAGAACTGCCGAACCGGCCTTCTGGCCGGCGGCGCTTTTGCGCCGTACGAGCGTTTTGCCGCAGGCAAAACCTCGGCGCAGGGGCAATTCATTTGCCCCGAGCATTTCAATCACCGGAGGGTGGAGCCGCCCTTTGGGCGGCGGAACCCAGAAAAAAGGACACGACATAGTCGTGTCCTTTTTTCTGGAATGTGTTGATAAAAAAGATACACCCTCCAAAGCCTTGCGGCGCAATGGATTGCGAAGTTGTCACATCAACGGTTCCGCTTTTTTGTCAAAATGAGGGTAGGCAATTCGAACCCCCGTCCCTGTCAGTGAGCGATTTCAGTTGAGATACTTCTGTTCCAAGAAATCTGAGTACATTATCTTGCCGTGTCTCCGCGTTTCTTTTTCTTCTCAGCTTTGTCTACCTGCTGCATATCCGGGAAAAAATAACTGGCCATCTTGCGCATACCATCAAAATCCGTATCGTCGGGGCAAATCACCGAAATCAGCATTGCGTCGGAGATCCTTTTCCCACCGACATTGCGGTACAATTCGATTGTGCTGCCCCAGTAGCCATCGCTGCCAGTATGGATCTCGTCCGAACGGTCATCAATGGAGAGGAGATAGCTGGCCGTGTCTACACCTATCGCTTTCTCCTTTGCCTTCTGGGAATTGTACATCATCCCATCCAGATATGTTTCCATGGCTTTGGCCGGAGCCAGGAACAGTTCCATGTTCCGCTCCATAAAGCCTTCCACTTCTTTGCTTTCCCGTTCCTGCAGCACCAGACGGGCTTCAAAATGCTCGGGTGGCTGATAGTCAACCACGAGGCTCTGCAGCTTTCTCCCTTTGAACTGTTCAAAATAGAGCGGGTCCCCAAAGACAATATGTTTGGGGCATGGAATCTTGTAAGTCTCTTTTCTCATTGTCAAATACCTCTCTTATCATAATTTAAGATAAAACAGGAGGCCGGCGCTTCAGCTGCCCCGGCCTCCTGTTTTGTCTTATATCTGTCAAGTTTGCCTGCCTCATTTCAGCCGTAGAATCTGTTGATATAACAGGACGTGTTTCTGACGAAGCACCAGATTGCTATGGTAGTGCCCGAAGAAGTGATATTTAAACTGGCACCGCTGGCAGACTTCTTCCAGGAAATCTGTCAGGGCATCCGGTGTAGAACGCTCTCGGAGCAGCTCATTCTGAATGCTGGTGGGGGCGCAGTGGGTGATGATGTAGTCCACCTTCCAACCACCCCGGTCCAAATTGCTTCTGGCCTCCTCGTACTCCTCCTTGTCGGGGAGCTCCTCCTTCCACCAGGAGCGGTGGTTCACCCGGAACAGCGCCCCTTGGGTGTTCAGTCTCTGGAATTTCTTTAGGAACAGCGGATCGTCCGGTTCCAGGATACCGTCCTGGATATCGTGGCTGCTGGCTCCGCCCATGGTGAAGATGCGCTTCCCACCCAGCTCAAACACCTGGCCCCGTTCCAGCATGAGCACCGATGGGCGGATGGGCCGCACCTTTCCGCCATGCCATTTCTCCAACGGATAAGTACGCAGGGCATCGTAGTTCTCATGGTTGCCGGGGACGAAGGCCGTGGTAAAGGGCCGCTGTTCCAGGAAGTCCAAACCATCGTTATCCCGCTTGTCTCCGTACCACACTCCTCCAAAGTCTCCGCACACCAGGACAATGTCCTTCTTGGTCATCGTCTCCTGCTCATAGAAGGATTCCGGGAGAAACCGTCTGAAATCTCCGTGCGTGTCGCCTGTCAAATATATCGCCATAATAGTAAGCTCCTTTTCCTGCTTTGTTCAACGCAGCTTTTTATCGATCTCCAGCCCTGGATACCTGAACTTGATGCGGATGGTCTCGGCATCCAGCACCGTGATCTTCTCAATCGCCATGCGGACCTGCTCATCCTGATACTCGGTGTTAACCTCCAGCCGGGCCATCCACGCTCTCAGCTCCGCCATGCGGGACGCCTGGTTGGCGCTGCGGACGGCATCCTGCTCCAGGGCGCTGATTTGCTCCTGAATGGTCTGCTTCTCGTCTACAAGGGCCTTGAGCTGGGAAGTCAGAGCAGTGTCATCCATGTGTTCCAGTACCTGATCCAACAACAGGGCTTGCTGAGCGTTGACGTCCTTCAGCCTCTGCCGCAGGGTGATGAGGCTGGTCCCATCAGACTCCCCGCCGCTCCAGGCCATGGCAGCGAACTCCAGCATGTCGGACTTGACTTCCGTTCCGGCCTGGGCAAATTCGTTGATGGCCTCCAAAATGGCCTGATGGAGCTTCTCCTCAGCCAGCGTGGGGGAACTGTGGCAGTATTTCGTCCCAAACTCCAGCCGGGAGACGCACCGCCACACGATACGCTTTTTCCCGTTCCGCGCCCAGGTCACCCGTTTGTAGGGGGAACCGCACTCGCCGCATACCAACAGTTCCGTCAGGGCGTACTTGGCGGAATATTTGCCCAGTTCCGTCTTACCTGACTTCTGTAATACCTTCCGCTTGCTGGACCTTCGGGTCATCTCCTCCTGTACTCGATAAAACATATCCTTGGGGATGATCGCAGGGTGATTATTCTCCACATAGCTCTGCAGCCGCTCCCCATTGTTCTTCTTCACCTGTTTGCTGATACAGTCAGTAATGTAGGTTTTGCCCAGCAGAGCGTCACCAATGTACCGCTCATTGGTAAGAATATTGTGGATCACCTGATAGGACCACCGCTGAATGGCTTGGGCAGTCGGAACATGGTCCGCCTCCAGCTCCTGCTGGATCTGAGACAGGCTGCACCCGTCCAGGTACCTGCGGTAAATTCGCCGCACCGTCTCCGCTTCCTCCGGCACGATCTCCGGCCTGCTGTCCTCTCCCTTGCGGTAACCCAGCAGCTTTTTGTACTGGAAGGTGACCTTGCCCGCTTTTATGCTTTTCTCTTTTCCCCAACTCACGTTTTTGCTGAGGGATTCACTCTCTGCCTGGGCGAAGCCGCTGAACAGGGTGATGAGGAACTCGCTGGACTCGGTAAGGGTATTGATGTTCTCCTTCTCGAAGATGACGCCGATCCCGCGCCCCTTCAGCATCCGCACGGTGTCCAGACAATCAACGGTATTCCGGGCGAACCGGGAGAGGGATTTGGCCAGGATTAGGTCAATCCTGCCTCGCTTGCAGGCGGCGATCATCTTGTTGAACTCTGCCCGTTTCTTCATGCTGGTGCCGGAGAGCCCCTTGTCCGCAAAGATTCCGGCCAGCTCCCAGTCAGGATTGTCCTGGATCTTCTGGGTGTAGTATTCCTTCTGGGCCTCATAGCTGGTGAGCTGCTCCTCGCTGTCGGTGCTGACCCGGCAGTAGGCGGCCACCCGCTGGCGGCCCTGCCTGGGTCCTCTGTGCCCTCCTGTTGGGGGGCTTTTTGTGGCGGGGATGACCCTCACCCGTCGTTCCAATCCCTGTTCCATTTCCTGTCCTTTCCCGGTGGTGGTCTATTGGAAGGTGACCGCCACCGTATTGTCTGCCGATATGGTGATAGAAGAGATCGCCTGTCGGATGCGGTTGAGATCCACGTCCAGTGGGCAGTCTGCATTCTCACATGAAATTGCCGCGGGGCAGCAGTCGTACCGGGCCGAGGCGCCTTGCAGAATCAGGGAGACGATCTCCTCCGGTGATTCCGGGCGCTCCAGAGCACGGTTGATGGCATTGGTCAGGCGAATGACCTCCCCGGAGGGCTGGTACGGCTCCTGGCCGGGCGCTTTGTGCTCTGCCCACTGCCGGGCTACCTCATCCAGCAGCTCGGCATCCGCAATGGTGACCACAGCAGCGCAGTGAGCGCATTTGAGATACAGCGTATCCACCCTGCGTCCCTTCCCGGCCAGCCGGTGCAACTCCCCGCCGCATTGGGCACAGCGCATACAGTCCTTCAGCCGAAGGGCTGGACGGTCCGGCCTGGGGTCGTATCCGGCTGTTTTCTCTTGGATCATCGTCTGGACGGTCTTGAACACCTCGCTGTCAACGATGGCCGGATAATCGTCCCTGCCAATGTAGCGGGGATTTTCCAGCAGGCGCTTGACCTTGTGCTTGTTCCATTCGGGCCTTGCTTGGCTATATGGAATATGTTCTTCGTTCAAGGTGTCTGAGATCTTCTGATAGGACAGGCCGGCAGTGTAGAGGGAGAACATCCTCACCACCACAGCAGCATCTTCCGGGACCACAGTCAGGTCTCCATTCTGGATCTGATAGCCATATAACAAGGTCCGGTTTCTCATCTGACTTCCTCCAGCAATTCAGTCAACTCCAGACCGCCCCACAGCCGGAAGCGGATACGGGTCCGGGACTCCACAATGATCCGATCCACCAGCATGCTGAACAGCTCCTCATCGAAGCCCTCCAGTCGTTCTGGGCCCTGCTGTACGGCCTCTGCCATCTGGCGCAGGGTCTCCACCGCTTCCTCGATGTCATCGCTCTTGAGCAGCCTGCGGCGTTCCGCCCGAAGCTGCGTCAATTTGGCGTTGATGGCGCTCTGCTTGGCCGCACCGGCTTCCGCGTCCAGCAGTCCGGCGCTCTGGAGCTTGCTGATGTTATGGCTCTGCTCGGCGGCCTGGGCGATGGCCTGATTGACCGCCAGCATGGCGGGGTTCTCCCGCAGAAGGGCGGTCCGCAGGTCGTCCAACTGCTCCAGCATGGGCCGCAGGACAATCCCTTCATTTTGCTTCAGCCTGTTGTACATCCGCACAAAGGCCGCATAGATCTCATGTTCTGGAATTCTACCCATTGGGCAGTTTGACGCACCTTTGTCGTGTTTCCTGCAGGTCCATACTACACGGCCACTCCGTCCCTCCCGGCGGGCGAAGGGGGTGCCGCACACTCCACATATAATTTTCCGTGACAGCAGATAGGGCTGGCATGACAGTCCCCTATGGCTGGATTTGCGCCGGAGCAGTTCCTGTGTTTTTTCAAATACCTCTCTTGTAATAATGGCGGGGTGCGTGTCCTCAGTGTAGTATTGGTCCCGTTCTCCGTGGTTTCGCTGCCTTACAAAAGGGAAGCCGGAGGTGAAGGTTTTCTGAGTGAGGGTATCGCCCATGTATTTCTCATTGGTTAATACATAGAGAACCGTACTGTGCTGCCAGTAGGGCGTTTTGTCTGTCGTGGGGAACTCCTTTTTTGTCATCTCCGCCGCGATCCACTCCAGGCTTCTCCCATTGAGATAGGACTGGAACATCCAGCGTACCTGTTCGGCTTCCTCCGAGACGATCTCCAGGTCCTTTCCGTCCACCAGACGGTATCCGAAAGGGGCGGAGCAGGTAATGAATTCTCCCCGCTCCATCCGCTTCTGGTAGCTCATC
Source organism: uncultured Oscillospiraceae bacterium (assembly GCA_944386955.1). Classification (GTDB taxonomy): domain Bacteria; phylum Bacillota; class Clostridia; order Oscillospirales; family Oscillospiraceae; genus CAJFPI01. The sequence goes on along the minus strand of CALXDB010000013.1, from coordinate 116 downwards.
TGCTGGTTCTGGGAGATGGAGACGGACTCCTGCTGGGCCAGAGAACCGGAAACGCTCACCATCAATTCTGTGGTGAGCGTTCCAGTTTCAATGTTCTCTTTTTCGAAGTAGACGGA
>CALXDB010000012.1 GCA_944386955.1 uncultured Oscillospiraceae bacterium | reverse complement strand
AGTCCTTAGAACCTTGGTTCTAAGCGGACTTTTGGTGACTTTTCTTCCGCGAGAAAAGTCACCCGCCGGAGGCAAAGCAGGTAGGAAACATCGTCGGCCACCGACAAAAAAAGAAAAAGCCCTCGTCAGCAGGACAAAACAGCGCCGGTCCCGGCAATCGAGGGGACAGAAAACCCCCGCCCCCCGCTTGATTTTTTGGCAAAAGTCAGGCATACTGATGACATGGAAAAACTACCCCCAGGAGGTGCCTATGGAGCGTATCAGCAAGGAAAACTACTATCTGGACATTGCCGAAACCGTCATCGGCCGGGCCACCTGCCTGCGCCGGTGCTACGGCGCCATCATCGTGAAAAACGACGAGATCATCGCCACCGGCTACAACGGCGCCCCCCGGGGACGGAAAAACTGCGTGGACCTGGGCTACTGCGCCCGGGAGGCCATGAAGGTCCCCCGGGGCCAGCGCTATGAGCTGTGCCGCAGCGTCCACGCCGAGGCCAACGCCATCATCTCCGCCGCCCGGCGGGACATGGTGGGCGGCACGCTGTACCTGGCGGGAAAGGACGCTGCCACCGGCCAGATCCTCCCCGACGCCACGTCCTGCTCCATGTGCCGCCGCCTCATCATCAACGCCGGCCTCAGCCGGGTCATCATCCGCACCTCCCCCACCGAGTACCAGGTGGTGGAGGTATCCAGCTGGGTGGAGGAGGACGACTCCCTGCCCACAGACCTGCCGCCCTGCGACAGCTGCGGCGGCTGCTGAGAGGAGGTTTTTCCCATGCTGACTCCCGCCGTTGCCGACGCCTATGTCTCCATTCTTCAGGAGGAGCTGCTGCTGGCCACTGGCTGCACTGAGCCCATCGCCCTGGCCTACTGCGCCGCCAAAATGCGGCAGGTCCTGGGCGCCCTGCCCCAGCGGCTGCGGGTGGAGGTGTCCGGCAACATTATGAAGAATGTGAAAAGCGTCATCGTCCCCAACACCGGAGGCCGCAAGGGCATCAAGGCCGCCGTGGCCGCCGGTATCGTGGCCGGTGACCCGGACCGGCTGCTGCAGGTGATCTCCGCCGTGCCGGAGGACCGGCACGCCGCCATCGCCGCCTTTGAGGAGGACACTCCCACCGAGGTCCTCTGCCCCGACACCCCCTATCTGCTGGACATCCGCATCACCGGCTGGGCCGGGGCGGACGAGGCGGTGGTCCGCATCGCCAACAACCACAGCAACATCGTCTACATGGCCAAAAACGGACAGGTGCTCCTGGAAAAGGAGATCACTGACTCCGCCGAGGACAGCCTCACCGACAAGAGCGTCCTCAACGTGGCAGACATTCTGGAGTTTGCCAACACCGTGGACCTCGGCCGGGTGGAGGAGCTGCTGGAGCGGCAGGTCCGCTGCAACTGCGCCATCGCCCAGGAGGGGCTGAAGGGCACCTGGGGAGCCAACATCGGCTGGGTCCTCCTCAGCGACTACCCCCAGGACATCAAGACCGAGGCTCGGGCCTGGGCCGCCGCCGGGTCCGACGCCCGGATGAGCGGCTGCGAGATGCCGGTGGTGATCCTCTCCGGCTCCGGCAACCAGGGCATCACCGCCTCGGTGCCGGTGGTGCGCTATGCCAAGCATCTGAAGGTCTCTCAGGACAAGCTCTACCGGGCCCTGCTGGTCAGCGACCTGGTGACGGTCCACCAGAAAACCGGCATCGGCCGCCTCTCCGCCTACTGCGGGGCGGTGAGCGCCGGGGTGGGGGCCGGGGCCGGCATCGCCTACCTCATGGACGGCAGCCGGGACGCCGTGGCCCACACCATCGTCAACGCCCTGGCCATCATCTCCGGCACCATCTGCGACGGGGCCAAGCCCTCCTGCGCCGCCAAGATCGCCGCCAGCGTGGACGCGGGGATTCTGGGCTACCGGATGTACTGCCACCGCCAGGAGTTCAAGTCCGGCGACGGCATCGTCACCAAGGGGGTGGACAACACCATCCGCAACATCGGCCTTCTGGCCAAGGAGGGCATGCACCAGACCGACCGGACCATTCTGGACATCATGACCCACCGCTGCGAATAACTCGCGAAAAAGCGGCGAGGCCCTCCGATGGGGAGGGCCTCCGCCTTTTGGGAGACAGGAATCGGAGGTACACACCATGCACTACAACGCGGAACTGATCGCCGTGGGCACCGAGCTGCTCCTCGGCAACATCGCCAACACGGACGCCCAGATGCTCAGCGAGGGTCTCTCGGCCCTCGGCATCGATGTCTACTACCACACGGTGGTGGGGGACAACCCCCAGCGGCTCCGGGAGGCCCTGGAGATCGCCCGGAAGCGGGCCAACATCATCATCACCACCGGGGGCCTGGGCCCCACCTACGACGACCTCACCAAGCAGACCATCTGCGAGACCTTTGGATTGCCCCTGGAGTTCCACGAGGACATCTGGCAGGAGATCGTCTCCTACTTCCAGCGGCGGATGAAGAGGGGCCAGATCACCGAGAACAACCGCCAGCAGGCCATGCTGCCCGTGGGCTGCACCGTCTTCGACAACCCGGTGGGCACCGCCCCCGGCTGCGCCTTCGAGAAGGACGGCGTCCGGGTGCTGATGCTGCCCGGCCCCCCCTACGAGTGCCGCTACATGTTCGCCAACCGGGCGGTGCCCTACCTCCAGAATCTCACCCACGAGAAGATCTTCAGCCATGAGCTGCGGATCTTCGGCATGGGGGAGTCCCAGGTGGAGGCAGTGCTCCACGAGATGATGGTGAAGGGGGCCAACCCCACCCTGGCCCCCTACGCCAAGACCGGCGAGGTCCTGCTCCGGGCCACTGCCAAGGCCCCTACGGAGGCGGAGGCGGAGGAGATGCTCCGGCCCATGGTGGAGCGGGTGAAGGCAACTCTGGGGGACATCGTCTACGGGGAGGATGTCGGGTCTCTGGAGGAGGCGGTGCTGGCCATTTTGAAGGACCAGGGGAAGACCGTGTCCTTTGCCGAGAGCTGCACCGGCGGCCTTCTGGCCAAGCGGCTGACGGATCTGCCCGGGGCGTCCCAGGTGTTTCGCGGGGGCGTGGTGTCCTACACCAACGAGGTGAAGGCGGCGGCCCTCGGGGTGGACCCGGCCCTTCTGGCGGAGTACGGCGCGGTGTCGGAGCCGGTGGCCAAGGCCATGGCCGAGGGCTGCCGGCGGCTCTGCGGCAGCGACCTGGCGGTGTCGGTCACCGGCGTGGCCGGGCCCGATCCCGATGATCGGGGCAACCCGGTGGGGACCGTGTTCCTGGGCCTCAGCACCGGGGCGGAGACCAGCTGCCGCCGGGTGGACCTGAGCCGGGGCCGCAGCCGGGGCCATGTGCGCCATCTGGCTGCCAGCCATGCCCTGGATCTTCTCCGCAGGGTCCTTCTGGACCTGCCCCGCTGATGCCGCTCTTATAACAAACCGCGCCGCCCCAGGAGGAAATCTCCCGGGGCGGCGCGGTATTTTTTTGGGCAGGACTCAGTCCTGCAGCAGCTTGCTGGTGATCTGGTAGAAAACCTCCCGCACCCGCCGGTCCGGCTGGATGTCCATGAGGAAGAAGGGCTTCTCCTTCAGGTGCTCGGCGTAGGGGGCCAGGAAGGCCTCCACCTGGCGATACAGATCCCCGTCGTCGGCGGGAGCGGGGTGGGCCGGGTTGAAGGGGGAGTGGATGCCGATGAGGATCTTGTCGCCGTAGGTGTCCACCAGCATCTTTTTGTCGTTGATGGGCTGGCCGCCCCAGATGTCCATGCCGCACTCCAGCATGGCGGGCACCAGGGGCTCGTTCTTGCCGCAGCAGTGGAAATCAAAGATCAGGCCCCGGCTGTGGCAGTGGTCCACGATCTGCTTTATATAGGGGACCAGCATTTCCCGGCAGGTGGCCAGGGAGAAGAAGGGGGAGCGCTGGGCGCCCCAGTCGTCGTGGAAAAACACAGCGTCAATGGCGTAGTACCGGACGAATTTATCGATGAGCTTCTTGTAGAAGTCCACCAGGGCCTGGAACAGGTCCCGCACGTCGTCCTGCTGGTCCTCGTCGACGAGGGCCACAGCGGCCTCCTCAAAGTCCAGGAAGGAGATGAGCCGCTCAAAAAGGCCGTTGAAGATCCAGATGGTCACCAGCTTGTCGGTGTTCAGAAGCTCCCGGTTCTCCTGGGCGCTCTTCTCCCAGTCCCAGCTGTCCAGATTGGGAAAGCGGACTTTGTCCCGCCACTCGGCGATGTCGCTGAGGAAGGGGCTGCCCGGCTCCACCATGGAGCCGCCGGCGATTTCAATGTATTTCCAGGTGATGCCGAAAATGTCCTTGCCGCCCACGGGGCCGTCGTAGGGCAGGCCGTCGTGGACGAAGGCCCGGGCCACATTGTCAGGATAGATGCGGGGAGAGAAATTGATGGAGTCGGACTTCATGGGCAGCCACAGGGGCTTTTCGCCCTTGGCGGCCCGGCGGTAGTTCTCCTTGGGGGTGATGGGAGGATTGAGGATGGAAGACATAGTTGCTACTCCTTTCCGGATCCGTTACAGCTTATTGAAAGAGCAGATTGCCCAAGGGAATGCCCACCACTACAGCGGTAAGGGCCAGGGCCAGGATACCCAGCAGAGAGTGGATCTCCACCTCCTTGGTGCTGACCCACTCCTTATTGCCGTGGAGCATGGCGCCCGCCGGGCTGGCGCAGGGCAGCAGCAATCCGCAGTTGGCAGTAAAGCAGACGAGGGCGGTCATCATCAGAGGATTGATGCCCAGTTCTGTGGCGAAGGGGTACATTACCGGGATCATGATGGCGGCAGCCACCGTATTGTTGATCACATTGGTGAGGGCCAGGGTAGCGATGGCGATAACAGCGGCGCAGGCGTAGGAGCTGGCGTTGGCCAGGATGGGAGCGAAGAGGGAGGTGACGGTGCTGGTGAAGCCGGTGTCGGCAGAGGACAGAGCGCCGCCCATGGTGGTGGCCGTAGCCACCATGAAAATGAGGGGCCAGGCGATGCCGTTGTTGGCCAGTTCCTTAAAGGTGAAGTAGGGCTTGCCGTCCTTGTCCCGCAGGAAGGTGATGAAGGCCACCAGGCCCAGCACACAGGCGGTGGTGCCCAGGCGGTTGAGGAAGGTCTTGGCGGCCCCGGCGGGCAGACAGCTGGGCAGGATGGTGAGAAGGAACAGGGCGGCCAGGGCCCACAGAGCCATTTTCTGCCGGGTATTCAGGGCCTCCACGTCCTCCACCTGGATCTTGCCGGTGAGACGGCTCACGTCCGGGCGGATGACAAAGCGCAGGAGCAGCAGGTACACCGCCATGGTCACTGCGCTGAAGAGAAGGCTGAAGCAGAGGTACTGCACATAGTTGTAGCTGGCCCAGACGCCGCCGGAGGCGTTGGCCAAAAAGCCGTAGTTGGCCACCACGCCGCCCTGGAAGGGCAGGATCAGAGCGCCCAGGGCGTTGAAGAAAATGATGGCGCAGACCATCATTTTCGGCCACTTGTCCTCCTTGGTGTAGCCCACCTGGGCGCAGATGGTGTAGACGAACTGCCAGCTGAGGAGGATAGCGGCAAAGCCTGCGCCGAAGGCGGCGCACAGCCACACCGCAAGGCACAAAACAAAGGACAGCCGCCAGGGGTGCCCGCTGCAGAGCCTGGAGCGGATGAGCTTGGTGACGAACCATTTGGAGATACCCGTGGTGGTCAGCAGGGCGGAGAACACCAGCAGCCACAAAATCAGCTGGATGGTGCCGTTGCTGATGGTGGAGGTGAGGGCAGCGGATACGTTGTCGGTATAGTCCGTGAAGCCCAGCATGATCAGAGCCAGCACGCTGGGCCAGATCATGTCGCAGGTGATCCAGCCCCACAGCGCCCCCAGAAAGATCCCCAGCACCGTCATGCCCAGAGCAGTCATGGCGCCGAAGGGCGGCACAAAGCGAAAGAGGGACATGAGCAGCACTACAATCAGGCTGTTCACATAGTACTTTCTTCGCATGGTTGTATCTCTCCTTTTCTTGTCTCTGTTCATGAACGAATCCCGCAGGATCAGGCCTGCTTGTATTATAAAAATCAGGATCCGGCCTGTAAAGCAACCCTTTGGATAGCAACCGGGCGGGTGTCAGCCGCAGGTTGACACCTGCTGCGGCGGGATGGTAAAATGAGGAAAACATCCGGGAAGGAGGCGGGCCCATGCGGCTGGAACAGCTGTACATTTTCGAGAAGGTAGCGGACACGGGGTCCATGCGCAAGGCGGCGGAGGCGCTGTATCTGTCGGCCCAGAGCGTCAGCAAGTCCATGCTCCAGCTGGAGGCGGAGTGGAACGCGCCCTTGTTCCTCCGCTCCCGCACAGGCATCGAGCTGACGGCGGAGGGGGAGCAGGCCTATGTGCTGGTGCGGAAGGTGCTGGAGGATGTGGCAGCCCTGAACACCCACTTTCATGTGCAGCAGCCCAAATATCAGGAGCAGCCCAATCGGACGCCGGTGTCCCTGTGCAGCTGTGCGGTGATGGAGCTGTTTGCCTTCGGCACAGTGAACACCCTGATGGAGAAATACCCGGAGGTGCCCATCCAGATCGACAAGCGCAGCAGCGTGCAGATCCGGGAGCTGCTGTTTTCCACCGCCCGGGAGGAGAAGCTGCCGGATCTGGTGCTGAACAACGAGACGCCGGCCAAAATGGGGGTGTTTCGGGAGAGGACGGAGGCCCGCTACAACTGCTATGTCCTCTTTGAGGACGAGCTGTGCCTCCAGGTGCCCCAGAACGACCCCTTGGCAGCTCTGGACCGGGTTCCCCTGTCGGTGCTGGAGGACCTGCCCATGCTGCTGTTCAGCGGCACACCGGACCGGCGGACCGAGAGCGAGGAGATTTTGAAGGGATGGGGCCATGAGCTGCGCAACGTCAGCCGCATCTCCAACATCGAGACCTGCAGCCAGATCGCCCTGAACCACCACCGGTACTGCTTTGTGGGATTCCCCAGCGTGGAGTTCCGGCCCCTGGCCGGGGTGGTCTATGTGCCTCTGGAGCGGCCCATCGTTACCAACCAGCTGATGCTGGTGAAGCGGCGCAAGCGCAACCGGGTCATCGTCAACGCCTTCGTCCGCTCCATGGAGGACTATTTCAACCTCCACCAGCTGTGGTGAGCCATCCGATGTGCCGCCGGGCGGCTTTTTTCCTCTCCGCAGGGGGAGGCAACCAGCGGTTGCCGGGAAAAATTGTTCAGGTTGGTGGCGGCAACCGCCGGGTTCTGCTATACTGAGGCCAGAAGAAAGGCCCCGGGCAGAAGGTCCGGAGCGGGTGGACGGGAAAGGAGGCGTGGGGCATGACATTGGGAGAAAAGCTGCAATCCCTGCGGCAGGAGATGGGACTCAGTCAGGAGCAGCTGGCGGAGCAGCTCGAGGTAAGCCGCCAGGCGGTGGGGAAGTGGGAGAGCGGCCAGAGCCGGCCGGACATGGACAAGCTGGTGGCGCTGGCGGCGCTGTTTGAGGTCTCCACCGACTACCTCCTGCGGGAGGACGGGGAGACAACGCCTCCGCCCCCCAGACGCCGGTGGGTCCCGGCGGCGCTGGGGGCGGCCCTGGTGGTGGTCCTGGGGGCGCTGGTGTGGCTGGTGATCCAGACGGCCCTGGCTGAGGATCGGGCAGCTCTTCTGGAGGCCCAGACCCAGCTGAGCGAGACGCAGCAGGAGCGGGACGCCCTGGCGGAGGACCGTGCGGAGCTTCTGGAGACGGAGGCCCGGCTGGGACAGGAGCTGGATGAAACCAGGGAGGCCCTGGCCGAGGAGCAGGAGGGGGAGCCCCGGACCTTCTCCCAGCTGGAGGCCTACTACTACCAGTTCGCCCAGACCTACCGGCTGGACTATGTGCCGACCTTCGACGAGGGCGACGCCCCCACGGAGAGCCCGGCCTACCTGAACTACGCCTTTATACTCAATCTGGACAACTGGGGGGAGCGGAAGGGCACCATGTCCAAGGAATATGTGGGGGAGATGGCCCTGACCTACTTCGGAGTGCCGGAGATCGCCCATCTGCCCATGTGGAAATGCTGGGACTTCGACGGGGAAACCTATACGGCCATGCCCCAGGGGTTCAATCCCCTGCCGGTGTATCTCCTCCAGTCCTACGAGACCTACCAGAAGGACGGCGTCGCCTACCACGAGGTGGTGCTGGACCGGTGCCTGAACTACGCGGAAGGGGAGATCGACCCCGCGGCCCTGGGGCTGGACACCCTGCAGAAGCTGCTGACGATGTATGACCGGGAGGACTTTACCCCCATTTACCGGGAGCGGTTCGTCTACCGGATGGGGCGGATGGCCATGGATCCGGTGCCCATCTTCGTGGCCCATGAGCGGGAGTATCTGGATCCTGTGATCCCCTCGGCTGAATAGATCCCGGGAGAAGGGGCCCGCCCTTCCATGCCGGGCCCAGGACCCGCCGGCTTGGCCGGCGGGTCTTTTTTTCCTGCCGGGACTCCCGGAGGAAAATGGGGCCCGGCCCTTGTGACGGCGGCGGAAATGGGCTATAATCGGGGAGAAGAACGGAAAAAAGACAGGGAGATGAACCATATGGAAATCCGCGTAGCGCATCTCACCAAGCACTTCTATGACCGCAGCCGCCGTCAGACCACCACCGCCGTGTCGGACCTGACCCTTACCGTGCCCGACGGCACCCTCATGGGCCTGCTGGGCCCCTCCGGCTGCGGGAAGAGCACCACTCTCAACATGATCTGCGGCCTGGAGAAGCCCAGCGAGGGCCGCATCTTTTTCGGCAGCGAGGACGTCACCGACCTGCCCCCGGAGGTCCGGGGGGTGGGCATGGTGTTCCAGAACTACGCCCTCTACCCCCACCTTACCGTGCGGCAGAACATTCTATTCCCCCTGGAGAACCTGAAGGGAGCCCACCGGCCCTCCCGGGAGGAGATGGGCCGCCGGGCCCAGGAGGCCGCCGCCCTGGTAGAGATCGAGACTCTGATGGACCGGCGGCCCCGGGAGCTGTCCGGCGGCCAGCAGCAGCGGGTGGCCATCGCCCGGGCACTGGTGAAGCGGCCCCGGGTGCTGCTGCTGGACGAACCCCTCAGCAATCTGGACGCCCGGCTGCGGCTCCAGACCCGGGAGGAGATCTGCCGCATCCAGCGGGAGACCGGCATCACCACCCTCTTCGTCACCCACGACCAGGAGGAGGCCATGAGCATCTCCCACCGCATCGCCGTGATGAAGGAGGGCCTTCTCATGCAGGAGGGAGCTCCCCAGCAGGTCTACGACGACCCAGCCAACCTCTTCGTGGCCAAGTTTCTGGGCACGCCCCCCATCAACGTCCTCTCCGGAGAGGTGCGGAAGGAAACTCTCCTCCTGGACGGCCAGGCCGTTCTGGCAGTGCCCGGGGCGGCGGAGGGCCCGGTGTGGGCGGGGATCCGCCCCGAGGGCTTCCTGCCCCGGCCCGACGGCCCCCTCCGCTGCGCCCTCAGCCGGGTGGAGGTGATGGGCCGGGACGTGAGCATGGTGTGCACCCACCCCGCCTGCGAAAACGGCTCCCTCCGGGCCATCGTCCCCTCCCGGCGGGAGGCGGAGGCCTCCGGCGGGGCCTTTGCCCTGCGGCCGGACAAGGTGTTCCTCTTTGACCGGGAGGACGAGACCCGCCGCCCCTTCCGGACGGAGCAGGCGTAGGGAGGAACGAATATGGAACAAAACAACCGCAAGGCCTGGCTGTACCTCCTGCCGGCCCTGGTCCTCCTGGGGGGCTTCCTGGTCTATCCCCTCATCGATGTGCTGATCTACTCCTTTGAGGAGGGGTTCAACTTCGCCTCTCAGACTTACTTCGGCGTGGGGCTCTACAACTACCAGTACGTCCTCCGGGACCCCTACTTTCTCCAAGCATTGAAAAACACCTTCCTTCTGGTGCTCATCACCGTGCCGGTGTCCACGGGCCTGGCCCTCCTCATCTCTCTGGGCCTCAGCTCCATCCGGCCCCTCCGGCAGCTGTACCAGACCATCTACTTCCTGCCCTACGTCACCAACACCCTGGCGGTGGGGCTGGTGTTCATGGTCCTCTTTCAGAAGACAGAGTACACCGACGGCCTCATCAATCTGATGCTGTCCTGGTTTGGCGGCGGGCCGGTGGACTTCATCGACGGGCCCTACTGGGCCAAACTGTTCGTCCTCTGCTTTTACACCGTGTGGGTGGTGCTGCCCTTCAAGATCCTGGTCCTCACCAGCGCCCTGGCCTCGGTGAACCAGGACTACTACAAGGCCGCCCGGGTGGACGGCACCTCCCGGCTGCGGACCTTCACCCGCATTACCCTGCCCATGATCTCCCCCATGATCGTCTATCTGGTCATCACCGGCTTCATCGGGGCCTTCAAGGCCTACAGCGACGCGGTGGCCCTCTTCGGCACCGACCTCAACGCCGCCGGGATGAACACCATCGTGGGCTATGTCTACGACATGCTCTACGGGGCCAGCGGCGGCTACCCCTCCTACGCCTCCGCCGCCGCCATTCTCCTCTTCCTCATCGTGCTCACCATCACCTGCGTGAACCTCCTGGTGAGCCGCCGCCAAGTTCAGGGATAAGGAGGGACGATATGGAACGATCTGATAACCTTTCCACCTTAGGCCGCCGGGCGGACGCACGGCGGCGGACCCTCCGGGCCTTCACCTACCTGGGGCTCAGCCTCTGGGCGGTGCTGGTGCTTTTCCCCTTCTACTGGATGGTCCTCACCTCCTTCAAGAGCTACGCCGCCTACAACGGCGAGCACATCCCGGTGCTGTACACTCTGGCCCCCACCCTGGAAAACTACCGCCAGGCCTTCACCGCTGTGCCCCTGGGGCGGTACCTCCTGAACACCCTCCTCTTCGCCCTGGTGACCACCGCCCTTATGGTGGCGGTGAGTACCCTGGCGGCCTACGCCTTCGCCCGGCTGTCCTTCCGGGGGAAGGACCTGGTGTTCGGCCTCTTCCTCTCCATGATGATGATCCCCAGCGAGCTGGTGGTCATCACCAACTTCGTCACCATCACCGATCTGGACCTCCGCAACAGCTTCCCGGGCCTCATCCTGCCCTCCATCACCTCGGTGTTCTACATCTACCTTTTGAAGGAGAACTTCGAGCAGGTACCCGACGAGCTCTACCGGGCGGCCAAGGTGGACGGCACCTCGGACCTCAAGTACCTGTGGAAGGTGCTGATCCCCATCTGCCGCCCCACGCTGGTGACCATCACCATTTTGAAGATCATCGAGTGCTGGAACAGCTACGTCTGGCCCCGGCTCATCACCGACGATCAGGCCTACTTCCTGGTGTCCAACGGCATCCAGGAGATTCGGGAGAACGGCTTCGGCCGGGAGAACGTCCCCGCCATGATGGCCGCCGTGGTGGTGATCTCGGTGCCCCTGATCCTCCTCTTCCTGGCCTTCCGGAAGAAGATCATGGAGGGGGTCTCCAGAGGAGGGATGAAGGGATGAACGCCATGAAACGCCTTTTCTCCCTGGCCCTGGCCCTTCTCCTCTGCCTCCCCCTCACCGCCTGCCACGGCAGCCGGGAGCAGGCGGCCTTCGCCGTGCCGGAGACCTTTGACGAGAGCCGGGACTACGAGATCACCTTCTGGGCCAAAAACGACACCAACAAGCGGCAGACCGACATCTACAAGGCGGCTATTGATGGCTTCCAGGCCCTCTACCCCAACATCACCGTCACCCTCCGGCTCTACACCGACTACGGGGACATCTACAACGACGTCATCACCAACATCGCCACCCAGACCACCCCCAATGTGTGCATCACCTACCCCGACCACATCGCCACCTACCTCACCGGGGACAACGTGGTGGTGCCCTTGGACCAGCTCTTCGCCGACGAGGCGTACGGCCTGGGGGGCAGTGCGCTGCGCTTCGACGGGCCCGCGTTGGAGGAGATCGTCCCCCAGTTCCTCGCCGAGGGGCGGCTGGAGGGGGCCTACTACGCCCTGCCCTACATGCGCTCCACCGAGGCCTGCTATGTGAACAAGACCTATGTGGAGGCGTTGGGCTACACCCTGCCGGAGGTCCTCACCTGGGACTTCGTGTGGGAGGTGAGCCGGGCGGCGGCGGAGCAGAACGCCGACGGCACCTATGTTCTGAGCGGCCAGAAGGTGATGATCCCCTTCCTCTATAAGTCCACCGACAACATGATGATCCAGATGCTGCGGCAGCTGGGGGCAGGCTATGCCTCGGAAAACGGGGTGATCCAGCTCTTCAACGACGACACCAAAACCATTTTGGAGACGGTAGCGGAGAACACTGCCGCCGGGGCCTTCTCCACCTTCAAGATCTCCGGCTACCCCGCCAATTTCCTCAACGCCGGCCAGTGCGTCTTCGCCGTGGACTCCACTGCCGGGTCCACCTGGATGGGCAGCGGCGCGCCCCTGGTGGACATCCCGGAGGAGGAGATCGTGGACTTTGAGACAGCGGTGCTGCCGGTGCCCCAGTTCGACCCGGAGAACCCCAAAATGATCTCCCAGGGCCCCTCCCTCTGCATCTTCAACAAGGCCGACCCCCAGGAGGTGCTGGCCTCCTGGCTCTTCGCCCAGTACCTCCTCACCAACGACGTGCAGATCGCCTACGCCCAGACCGAGGGCTATGTGCCGGTGACCTTAAAAGCCCAGGAGAGTGCGGAATACCAGGACTACCTCTCCCGGGCGGGGGAGGACGGGGACACCTACTACGAGGTGAAGCTCCAGGCCGTGGAGCTGCTCCTCAGCCACCAGGAGGACACCTTTATCACCCCCGTCTTCAACGGCTCCGCCTCCCTCCGGGACGCGGCGGGCCACCTCATCGAAAGCGTCACCAAATCAGTGCGGCGGAAAGAGACGGTGGACGACGCCTATCTGGAGGCCCTCTTTGCCGACACCCAGTCCCTCTACCACTTAGACTCCCTGACTCCCTCCGCAGGCAAAACGGACTTGGGGCCCCTGCCCGCCGCCTCGGCGGCCCTGCTGACGGGGCTGGGAGCTGTGTGGATTTTGCTCCTCCTCTGGGCTGTTTTCCAGCGGAAAAAACGAAGGAAACCTTGATTTTCCGAAAAATCGCGCTATAATAGCAGGGAACATCCCCCAGCGGGGGGATGTCCGCGGCCCGCTTGCTGAGAGCGGGCCGCCAATATAAGGAGGAATTTTGTGATGAAAAAGCTCTTTGCCCTGCTGCTGGCTCTGGCCATGGTGCTGGCCCTGGCGGCCTGTGGGAACACCCAAAACAACGGTCAGGAGGACCAGCAGAACGGCGGCAGCAACACCCAGAACAGTGAGAATCAGAACCAGGAGGACCAGACCGGCGGCGAGGAGGCCGCTGTGATGAGCTATGAGGAGTATATGGCCGCTGAGCTGGACAGCCCCGTTACCGTGGAGGCCTATGTCCAGGCCAAGCAGTCCTGGTGGGAAGACCAGGCCACTGTCTACGCCCAGGACGAGGACGGCGCCTACTTCTTCTACAACATGGCCTGCACCGAGGAGGACTACGCCCTTCTGACTCCCGGCACCTGCATCCGGGTCAGCGGCTACAAGGCCGAGTGGTCCGGCGAGGTGGAGATCATTGACGCCACCTTTGAGATCGTGGAGGCGGAGCCTTACATTGCTGAGGCCAAGGACGTAACGGATCTGCTGGCTGATGAGAGCCTCATCGACTATCAGAACCAGTTCGTGTCCTTCACCGGCCTCACCGTGGAGGCCGCCGGCCAGGACGACAGCGGCAACGACGTGGCCTTCCTCTACAATTGGGACGGCTCCGGCACCCAGGGAGACGACCTCTATTTCAACGTCTCCTATAACGGCCAGACCTACACCTTCACTGTGGAGTCCTACCTCTGCGGCAGCGACACCGAGGTGTACAAGGCTGTGGAATCCCTGGAGATCGGACAGGTCATTGACGCCCAGGGCTTCCTCTACTGGTATGAGGGCGTGAACCCCCACATCACCTCCGTCACTGTGGCAGGCTGAGGCAAGCACGAAAAAACGCCGCGCCGGGAGCTCTTTTCGCTTCCCGGCGCGGCGTTTTTCATAAACATGCGCTCCTGGCGGCATTGATCTATTGCGGACAAATGTCTTTTTATAAAAAACATCATAAGATGCCGCAGAATTTTGATATAAATTTGTGCAGATCTCAAATTGACGGGGAAAAAAGTTTCGTGTATTGTAAGAGCAGAACAAGACGGCGGTGTCAGGGGCCATGGGTCCCGGCGCCGCTGTCCTTTTTATATTAAAAATATGTAGAATACCGGTATAAATATGACTCCTCCTCGGGCTCTGCCCGCCGGCGGATCCGGGATCCCCCGGTTGCGCTGGCAGCAGATTTTGTGGTATACTGTGGTGTTATGAAAGAGGTGATCCCTTGAAGATCGGAACGGTAACGGTGAACTCCCAGCTGGCCCTGGCCCCCATGGCCGGGGTGACGGACAACGCCTTTCGTCAGATCTGCGCCGAGCTGGGGGCAGGTCTCACCTACACGGAGCTGGTAAGCTCCAAGGCCCTGTGCTATCAGGACAAAAAGAGCCGGGAGCTGCTGCGGCTGTTCCCCGGCGAGGACCCCTGCTGCGCCCAGATCTTCGGCAGCGACCCGGTGTGCATGGCCGAGGCCGCCCACATCGCCCGGGAGGTCAGCGGCGCTGCCTTCGTCGACATCAATATGGGCTGTCCTGTGGGAAAGGTGGTAGCCGCCGGAGACGGCTCCGCCCTGATGAAAGACCCGGAGAAAGCGGTGCGCATCGCCGAGGCGGTGGTAAAGAGCGCCGGGGTGCCGGTGACGGTGAAGATGCGCCGGGGCTGGGACAAGGGCAGCATCAACGCCGTGGAACTGAGCGTCATGCTGGAGCAGGTGGGGGTGGCGGCCATCGCCGTCCACGGCCGCACCCGAACCCAGATGTACGCCGGTCAGGCCGACTGGACCACCATTCGGGAGGTAAAGGCGGCGGTGAAGGTGCCGGTGATTGCCAACGGCGACGTGTTCACGGCAGAGGACGCTGTCCGTATCCTGAAGTTTACCGGGGCGGACATGGCCATGATCGGCCGGGGGGTCTTCGGCAACCCCTGGATCTTTCAGCAGGCCAAGGCCGCCCTGGCGGGGGAGCCCATTCCGCCCCGGCCGCCCCTTGCGGAGCGGTGCGACCTGGCCTGCCGCCAGATCGAGATGGCGGCGGAGCGCCGTGGGGAGCGAGTGGCCCTGCTGGAAGCCCGGCGGCACTACGCCTGGTATCTCAAGGGGGTGCCCCACGCCTCCTACTACAAGGAACAGATCGTACACATGGAGACGCTGGAGGACCTCCGGCGGATCACGGCGGGGATCAAGAGGGATCTGCGGGATGACGACAGAGCGTGAATGGATCGAGGCCGCCCGGCGGGGCGATGAGCGCGCCTTTGAGGAACTGGTGCGGACCTATGAGAACAAGGTATATCATCTGGCGCTGCGAATGTGCAATAACCGGGAGGACGCCATGGAGATCGCCCAGGAGGCCTTTCTCAGCGCCTGGCGGGGCCTGCCCTTCTTTCGGGAGGAGAGCAGCTTCGCCACCTGGCTCTACCGTCTGACCACCAACGCCGCCATCGACTTCCTCCGCCGGGACAAGCGGACCGTCACCGGTCCCTCTCTGGACGACGAGGAGACCTTTACCCAGGTGCCGGACACGGCTCCCTCACCCCACCGCCGTGCGGAGCAGCGGGAGCTGCGGGAGGCGCTGGCGGCGGGACTCGCCACCCTGACGCCGGAGCACCGACAGGTGCTGCTGCTGCGGGAGCTCCAGGGCATGCGGTACGAGGAGATCGCCCAGGCCCTGGACCTGGACATCGGCACGGTGAAAAGCCGCATTGCCAGGGCTCGGGAGAAGCTGCGAAAATATTTGGTGGAACAGGGGAACTTTTTGGAGTATCTGCCGTCTAACGTAACAGGAAGGGAGGGCTGACCATGGAACCATGCCAAGAATATGAGGCCCTCATCAGCGCCGTAACAGACGGTGAAGCAACGGAAGCGGAACGCCGGGCGCTGATGGAGCATCTGTCCCGGTGTGCGGACTGCCGGGAGGCCTACACCCAGTCCCTGCTGCTCCACGACGCCTTTTCCCAGTGGGAGGAGGAAGCCCCCCCGGAACTCCGGGCTGCGGTAATGGAGCAGGTGCGGAAGGAGCCCCGTCAGAAGAAACGGTCCCGCCGGTCCTGGCTGCCGCTGATGGCGGCGGCCGCCTGTCTGGCTCTTATCGTGGTGGGCTATCAGGTGCGCGGCACACTGACCCCCGCCGCTGTCACACCGCCGATGCAGGACGACGCCGGCCTGGACGCCGGAGCGCCGGAGAAGGAACCCTCTGTGACCGCAAAGGGAGAGGAGCCTGCTGAGGCGGCCAAAGACCCGGAGCCCCAGGTGGGGTCGGATGTGACCCAGTACGGCACAGGAGGCGTCTCGCCGGATGAAACGGAGGATACCCAGCCCCGGATGGAGGCTCCTCAGGTTACCGCCTTTGCCCAAACGCCGCCGTCTATGACCGTCACCTGCGCCGACCCGGCGCTGCTGACATGGATGGAGACCAACGTGGAGCAGGCGGGCACGGAGACGGAGAAGGGCACGGTGTGGATCATCCCTGTGGCCGACTGGCTCAAGCTGGAGGTCCGGCTGCTGGACGGCGGCTGTGACTATACGGTCTCCGGGGAGAAGATCTCCGACCAGCTCACCGACGGCGATCTGGTGGAGGTGATCTATCAGGCTGCTCCGGAATCATAAGGAAATGCAGAAGGAGCCAGTGGGAGGACATGTGTCCTCCCACCGGCTCCTGTTTTTTATGTTCCGCTCTGTAAAGACCAGCTCCTCAGCCCCGCGGCTCCGCCAGATCCTCCGCCTCCAGCTGGCGCAGCAGGGTCTGGGGCGGCTGGGGACGGTAGAAGTAGAAGCCCTGGACATAGTCGCACTCCGTCTCCCGGACCACCCGCAGCTCCTCCTCCGTCTCTACGCCCTCCACGCATACCCGCTTGCCGGACTGGTGGCAGGCGTAGATCACGGTTTTGAGAAACTGCCGGTTCTCCTTGGAATTCTGGATCTGCTTCATCATGCTCCGGTCGATCTTCACCGTGTCGATGGGATATCGGAACAGGCATTGCAGCGCCGAATAGCCGTTGCCGAAATCGTCCAGCGCCATAGAGATTCCCAATCCCCGGCAGTCCCGAATCATCTGCAGCATCCGCTCCGGCATACTGTCAAAATAGGTCTCCGTCAACTCCATGGACACATGGTCGCCGGGCACGCCGTAGCGGCGGAGAGTCTCGTGAACATAGGGGAAAAAGGTGGGATCCTGCATCTGGAGATAGCTGATATTGAAGGACATGCGGAAATCCGGCCGCAGGCGCAGGATGTCCCGGCAGGCCTTTACCGACTGCTCCATCACCCACCTGCTCACCGGAATGATCAGCCGGTTCTCCTCCAGAATAGGGATGAACTGGGCGGGGGGCAGAGGCTCCCCATCCTTGCTCCACCGCAGCAGAGCCTCGCCCCCCACGATCCTGCCCGTACGCAGAGCCACAATGGGCTGGATGACAATGCTGAAGTTGGAAAAGTCCTCGTTGACGCTCTTGTGGAGGGCCAGCACCAGATCCGCCTTCTCCTGGCGCTGCTGCTGGGCCTCCCGGCTCATGAGGAAGTAGTCCAGCTCCGGGTGCTCCCGGGCCTCCATCAGCGCCGCCAGCACCTGCTCGATGATCTCCGGCGCTCCGTCCCGCAGATTGGCGCAGCGGACGAAGCCAATGGCGCAGTTTTTCCGCAGGCACAGTTCGTGGCGCTGGTACACCTCTCCCACCGCCCGGAGGATCCTGTCGGCAATCTCCTGGAGGGACTGCTCGGGATATCGGGTGGAGATGGCCAGAAAGCGAACGCCCTCCAGCCGGTAGAGAAAAAACCTGCCCTCCAGCTCCTCCTGGAGCTTCTGGGCCGCCTCCCGGACAATGAGGTCCGCCGTCATCCGGCCCACGGACTCGTTGACATACTCGTAGTCGTTGAGCCGGATGCCTACCGCCAGAATAGGCCCGCTGCCCCGGGGCATCCGAGACAGGTCCTGCATAGCAGTCGGGTAATAGAAAAGTCCCGTCACCGAGTCGATGGCGTCCACCGAGGATTCCAGATTGGAAATAATACCGGAGAAATACAGGGCCTCCTTGCCGTCGGCGCTCCATTTCAGGGAGCCCCGGCAGTGGATCCAGGTGTAGCTGCCCCGCACCGTCCGTACCCGGTACTTCACATCGTGGACCGCCTTGCGCTGCTGGAACACATCCTCCAGCTCCCGGAAAAAGGCCGCCCGGTCCCGCTCGTAGATCCGCTCCCCCCACTGGGGGATCAGATCCTCCACCACGGTGGCCTCAAAATCGAAGTCCCGCCGCATGTTTTCGGAAATATAAAAGAGGTTGCGGCGGATATCCCCGAAGAAGAGATAGTAGGGAGTGTTGGTATCGGAGAACAGTTCGTCGGCCAGATAATATTCCTGGAAAAAGCTCTTGATATCCTGAGAGGCGGGAACCGCTGTTGCCGGCGGCCCGCTCTGGCCCGCCGCCTGCCGGGGAGTGTGGTAAAACCGGTACTTGTCCAAATACATCTGGGCGTCGGCCCGCTCGATGAGGGCCTCCACGTCCTCCCCGCCGCCGCTCCACACGCTGCCCACCGCCAGATCGCATTGACCGCTGGCCGCCGCGCTCTGCCGCAGCCTCTCCGTCAGCGTCTCCAGCTCCTGCCGGGTAATCCCGGGGCACAGGGCCAGGAATTCATCGCCGCCCACCCGGTACACCTGTTCCCGGGGAAAGACCTCCAAAATCAGCTGAGCAGCCCGAATCAGCAGCAGGTCCCCGGCCCGGTGGCCCTGGGAGTCGTTGAGCCGCTTGAGACCGGTGACGTCGCAGAATACTACGCCCAGGGGACCGGCGCCGCTCAGGGCTTCCACCGCCTCGTTCATGGCGTTCCGGTTCAAAAGCCCTGTCAGCTGGTCGTGGTAGCTGGTTTGAACCAGGCGGCGGTGGAGATCCCGGCGGCCCAGAACCGAGACAAAGAAGTGGGTCAGCAGACGGATATCGGCGGAGATCCTGCTCAGCTGGTCCCCCGGCGGATTGTCCACCCCCAGGAAGCCCCGCAGCTGCCCTTGATAGAGCAGCGGCGTCACCACCAGAGAGCGAACTCCCAGAGGCTTGAGCTGGCAGTAAATGGAGGGCAGCTCCTCCCGAATGGCCTCCAGATCCTCCTCCGACACATTTTCCCCCGCTGCCAACCGGTCCAGCCAGGGCTGAAACGGAGCGGCGGGCACATGGCGCATCCGTCCCTGCTGGGAAGGGGTCCCAGGCGCACACCACTCGTAGGTGTTGTCGATCTCATGGCGGTCTGTCTCAAAGAGATATACCCGAGCCGCCCCCAAAGCGCTCCCCAGGAAGGCCAGCGCATCCTGAATGGCCTGGTCCACGTCCAGGTTTCCCTGAATGATTCGCAAGCACTCGTTGACCATCCGGTCGCTGAAGCGCATGTCCGCCATATTTGTCCGGATCTCATCCAGATCCGTCACATCCAGCGCAAAGGCCAGCCGCAGCCGGCGGCCCTTCTCCTCCAGCAGCACCACCTTCCGAAGGTAGGACCGTCCGCGCCACCGGAGCACCCGCTTTTCCAGGCGGCCGCTTTCCTCCCGCCGCATACAGTTGGGACAAGGGCGGTCCAGGCCGCAGAGGAGTGTATGGCAGCGCAAATCCGTCAGGGGGGCTTGGGGGTCCAGATCCAGCAGCCGCCGCAGGCTGTCATTCATGAACAGCAGCTCCATGGTCTCCAGATCCACCGCATACGCAGGCTCATCCAAAGAATCAAAATAGTGCCAAAGCCTCTCTCCCATAGGTCTTATCCCTTCCGGTCCTCTGCCGGGACCTTTTTTCGCGGCGCCGCATGTTCCGCTTTCAAGTGTTATTATCATAGCATAGAAACGTCTGTTTGTATATATCCCGCCGGCATCCGAGCAGCGATCTTTTTTCTGCTGCCCCCCGGAAAATAGTCGTTTTGTCCAAAATTTTGCCCTATATTTTCCTCTTTTCCGTGGTTTCGCTGCCTCCAGAGGCCGGCAACGACATTTGTCTTCGTTGCGCGCACAGTCCCTCCGGTGGCCGTCGCCGGGTTATGGACAATTTGCACAAGAGCCGCCGGAGAACCGTCCGGCGGCAGACCTGTCCTCCTCAAAAGGCAGGTTGTATATAACCGAAAAAAAGAGAATAATTCTTTAAAAAACGCGAATTTATTCACATTAATCCCGAAAAAACTGAATGTATCCCCAGTGTACATTAAAAAACGGGAACATTTTGACAAAAGTTGGCGCAAGTCGCATATTTGTATAAAAACAGCAGATTACACACGAAAAACCCAAGGCAAGCCGTCAATTTAGTTCCTATTACCAATTGCTTGTGCAAAAAGATTACAATATAATAATTTTCAACCGAAAACCCCCGCGTGGCCCGGGTGGCCCGCACGATATTGAACAGAGAGGGAGCGAAACAGCATGCTGCAAAACAGCTATTTGAAGAAGGTTTATCAGGACACGGTGGCCCGCAACAGCGACCAGACCGAGTTCCTGCAGGCGGTTTTGGAGGTGTTCGAGTCCCTGGAGCCCTACGTGGAAAAGCACCCCGAGCTGCAGGAGAACGCCATCATGGAGCGTCTGGTGGAGCCGGAGCGGATGCTGACCTTCCGGGTCACCTGGGAGGATGATAACGGCAAGATCCACGTCAACCGGGGTTACCGCTGCCAGTTTAATTCCGCCATCGGCCCCTACAAGGGGGGACTGCGGTTCCACCCCTCTGTGGACGCTTCTATTATCAAATTCCTGGGCTTTGAGCAGATCTTTAAAAACAGCCTCACCGGTCTTCCCCTGGGCGGCGCCAAGGGCGGCTCCAACTTTGACCCCAAGGGCAAGAGCGACGGGGAGGTCATGCGCTTCTGCCAGTCCTTCATGACGGAGCTGCAGCGCCACATCGGCTCCAACTGCGACGTGCCCGCCGGCGACATCGGCGTGGGCGGCCGGGAGATCGGCTATCTCTTCGGCCAGTACAAGCGGCTGTGCAACCGCTTCACCGGCGTGCTCACCGGCAAGGGCGTCCTCTTCGGCGGCAGCCTGGCCCGGACGGAGGCCACCGGCTACGGCCTTCTGTACTTCACGGAGGAGATGCTCCGCTGCCTGCGGAAGGACACCGTGGCCGGCAAGACCATCGTGGTCTCCGGCTCCGGCAATGTGGCCATCTACGCTGTGGAGAAGGCCACCCAGCTGGGCGGCAAGGTCATCGCCATGTCCGACTCCCAGGGCTACATTCTGGACGAGGACGGCATCAAGCTGGACGTTATCAAGCAAATCAAAGAGGTGGAGCGTGGCCGCATCCGGGAGTACGCCAAGCGGGTCCCCGGCAGCCGCTTTGTGGATGGCTGCCGCGGCATCTGGAGCATCCCCTGCCAGATCGCCCTGCCCTGCGCCACCCAGAACGAGCTGGATCTGGACAGCGCCAGAATGCTGGTGAAAAACGGCGTCATTGCTGTGGCTGAGGGCGCCAACATGCCCTCCACCGCCAAAGCTGTGACCTATTTCCAGGATAACCACATTCTCTTCGCTCCCGCCAAAGCCGCCAACGCCGGCGGCGTGGCCACCAGCGGCCTGGAGATGAGCCAGAACTCCATGCGCTCCAGCTGGGAGTTTGACGAGGTGGATGACAAGCTGCGCCATATCATGGTGAACATCTTCCATCAGGCCGACGCCGCCGCCAAGGAGTGCGGTCACCCCGGCGACCTGGTGATGGGCGCCAATGTGGCGGGCTTCATGAAGGTATCCAGCGCCATGCTTTCCGAGGGATTGTTCTGAGGTATACCGAAAAAAGAAGTCCGCCGCAGACTGCGGCGGACTTCTTTTTCTGCCTCGCTTCGGCGGGATTTTCCTTGTAATATGGCGGCAGGTGACGTATAATAATATGATGTGCAAATTCTGAGAAAGAAACGGGTATTTTTCATGGTATTTTCCAGTTTTTCTTTTCTGTTTCTCTTCCTCACCGCCCTGCTGGTCCTCTACTTCGTCCAGCCGGCCCGGTGGCGGACCGGCCGCAACCTGGCGCTCCTCCTCTTCAGTCTCTTCTTCTACCTCTGCGGCGGCCCCAAATACCTTCTTTTGATGCTGGCCTCCATCCTCATCAACTACCTCTCCGGCCTTCTTGTGGAGGGGGGGCGAAAGCCCGCCTTGGTTCTCTCCATGGCGGCCAATCTGGCGCTCCTCGGCTACTTCAAGTATGCCGGGTTCCTGATGGAAAACCTTCAGGCCCTGGGACTCCCCGTGGAGGTTCCCGCCATCGCCCTGCCGGTGGGCATCTCCTTTTTCACCTTCCAGGGTATGAGCTACGTCATCGACGTCTACCGCGGGGACACCAGGGCCGACCGGAGCATTCTGGGCGTGGCCCTCTACATCTCTCTCTTTCCCCAGCTGGTGGCGGGCCCCATCGTCCGCTACACTACCGTGGCCCACGACCTGCGCCACCGGCAGGAGACTTTTCCGGATTTCTACGCCGGAGCGGTGCGGTTTTGCTTCGGTCTGGCCAAGAAGATGCTGCTGGCCAACAACCTGGGGATGCTGGCAGACGAGGCCTTCTCCGCCGCCGGGCTCACCGCCTCCGCCGCCTGGCTGGGGGCGCTTGGGTACACCGGCCAGATTTACTTTGACTTCTCCGGCTATTCCGACATGGCCATCGGTCTTGGGCGGATGTTCGGCTTTCATTTTGAGGAGAACTTCAACTACCCCTATCTCTCCCGCTCCATCACAGAGTTCTGGCGGAGGTGGCATATGTCCCTCAGCGGCTGGTTCCGGGACTATGTGTACATCCCCCTGGGGGGCAGCCGCTGCGGCCTGGGCAAGCAGATCCGCAATGTGCTGGTAGTGTGGATGCTCACCGGCATCTGGCACGGGGCCGCCTGGAATTTCTTCCTCTGGGGCCTCTACTTCGCCCTTCTCCTCCTGGGGGAGCGGTTCGTGTGGAAAAACCTTCTCAACCGCAGCCCCCGGGCTCTCCGCCACCTCTACGCCATGGTGCTCATCGTCCTGGGCTGGGTGCTCTTCCGCTGCACCTCCCTCTCTGCCGTGGGCCAGTATCTGGGGGCCATGGCGGGCCTCTCGGAGGGCCCCGCCGGGCAGAGCCTCTACTTTATCAAGCAGTACGGCTTCTGGCTTTTGGCGGGGGCGGCGGCGTCCCTGCCGGTGAAGGACTGGCTGGCGGCGAAGCTGCCGGAGCGGACCCGGGAGTGGGCCGTCCCCGTTACGGCCCTTCTGCTGCTGGGCCTCAGCTTCCTCCAGCTCATCAGCTCCACCTTCAACCCCTTCATCTACTACCGTTTCTGAAAGGAGCCGCCCATGAAAAAATCTCTTGCGCCCAAGCTGTTTGTGGGCTGCTTCTGTGTATTTCTGGCAGGGACGGCCCTGCTGACCCTGCTGCTGCCCAAGGCTGCCAGCTCCTACTATGAAAACCGCAGTCTGGCGGAAGTCCCGGCATTTACCTGGGAGAGCTTTCTCTCCGGGGAATACTTCACCGACTGGGAGACCTGGTTCACCGACCATGTGGCCCTCCGGTCCTACCTGATGAAGGTCCAGACCTTCCTTCAGGTCCATGTTCTCCATCAGCCGGTGGTCAGCGACGTGGTCACCGACAGTGACGTGCTGCTGGGCTACCACGGCTACGGCAGCTGGGACATGAGCTACGCTGAGGATTCCGCCGCGGAGGCGGCGGAGGAACCGGGGGCCTGGCAGGCCCTGGCGGAGACCTGGGGCGGCCAGGTGTACTACCTGGGCCTTCCCGAGCAGTACAGCTATTTTCAGGACCATTACCCCGACTACCTGGAGGACCGATCCTGGGTGTACCCGCCCATTGAGGAGGCCATGAAGGGTGCTCTGGATGAGGTTGGCATCCCCTTTGTGTCCATGTACACCCGCTGGCGGCAGGAGGACTGCCCCAAGGCATACTATTTTGCCACAGACCACCACTACACCATCTACGGAGCGCTGTCCGCCTGTCAGGCGGCGCTGGAGACGGCGAACGAGGTCCAGGGGCTGGGGCTGTACGTCCCCCAGGAGGAGGACCTGACCTTCACTACCCTGCCCAACCCCTTCTTGGGGTCCCGGAACCGGAAGCTGTTCGGTCTGGAGGACAAGGGGGACGTGCTGACGGTGGCGGAGTACAAGGCGGACATCCCCTTTACCCGCAGCGACAACGGGGAAGCGTCGGAGGCGGCCCTTCTGGCCCTCCCCGCCACGGCGGAGGAGACGGCCACCTATAATGTCTTTATGGGGGGCGACATCGGGGAGACGGTGGTGGACACCCACCGGGAGGACCTGCCCACGGCGGTGGTGATCGGCGAGAGCTTCACCAACGCCCTGGAGACCCTTTTGTATGCCTCCTTCGACGAGGTGCACAGCATGGATCCCCGGCATTTTACCGGCGACATTTCCCAGTATCTGGCGGACCTTCAGCCGGAGGTGGTGCTCATCGTCCGGGACAACAGCGCGTATTTCTCCTGATCTGCCCTCGGGCCGGGCGGGCCGTCCGCTGACGAAGATTTTCCTTTTTTGTCGGTACCCGACGGTGTTTCGTTTGGTGTTTTGCCTCCGGCGGGTGACTTTTCTCGCGGAAGAAAAGTCACCAAAAGTCCGCTTAGAACCAAGGTTCTAAG
>CALXDB010000011.1 GCA_944386955.1 uncultured Oscillospiraceae bacterium | reverse complement strand
GTGGCGGGATTTGAACCCACGGCCTCATGGACCCGAACCATGCGCGCTACCAACTGCGCTACACCCGGAAACGTACTTACACAGTATACGATAACTTTTCCAAACTTGCAAGCCCTTTTTGAAAAATTCCATCCTTGGGCACACTATTTCTCAAAGCTGCTTAGTGCCGCCCCGATGCAGGTAGCATAAGTGGCGTTCTCCGGAATCACAAACTGAATCCCGTGAAGACGGGTGAAAAGATCAAAACAGGGACGGCACAGATCCAGCACGGTCATAAACCCGGTGAGGACCACAGTGTCGCACTTCTGGGCACGACAGGCCATTACCGCAATGGTGCCGATAGACTGGAAAATCATATTTACAATACCTGTTGCGATGTCGCTGTGGGTGGCGTCGTCAGACACGTTGCCGAAGTTGGCGGCGGTGATATCCAGCGGCAGCGTACTGTATCCCTGCTGGGTGATATCACCTACGTTCAGGTCGATCTTGGCAATGTTGCCCTGGTTGCTCAGCTTTTTGATCTGCTCGAATTGCCGAGCGCCGCACAGCAGAGAGCACAATCCCGCCAATGTGCCGCCGCCTACGCCGGAACCACCCAGATGAATCATCTCTCCAGCGCTGTTGTCTGCCCAGATAAAGGCGGTGCCTGTGCCCATGCTTACTACTACAGCCCGGCTGCGGCCCGACAGGGCCAGCCCGCCGGTGCCCACCGCCGTAAATTCCTCCACCTTCACTGTGGGGATACCGTAGATGTCCCCCTCCACATAGGAGGCCCCCACTCCGGTGAGGACGATGCGATCAATGTCTGCCAGCTGCAGCTTATTGTGTGTCATGAAGCTGCCAAGCGCTCCGTACAGAGAGGTGAGAGGGCCCTCTGCCTTCACCCGGTCCATGGCAATCACACGCTTATCCTCCTGCAGCCCCACGATCTTAGTGGTGGAGCCGCCGATATCGATCCCAAGAATCACTGCCATGGTCTGGCCTCCTGTCAGATTGTTTCTATGGGGCGTACAGAGAGCTGCCGCCCCGGGCGAAAGGCTCATCTGCAGGCGGATGGCCGGCCCTCGGTTGATATGTTACATTTCCATCTTATGATAAAATCCGCGGAAAGTCAATAAAGCCGTTGCGAAAAAGGGGGAATGGAACTATAATGAAGAAAATGAGCCGGTACCGCCCGGGCGGAGAAGCGGCTGAAAAGCGAGGATTTAAGGGATGGACAGAAACAATTGGAACTTGACCATGCTCTGTGATTTTTATGAACTGACCATGGCCAACGGCTACTTTCTGAAGGGCTTTCAGGACAAGATCACCTATTTTGATATCTTCTTCCGAAGGGTTCCCGATGGGGGCGGTTTTGCCATCGCTGCCGGGTTGGAGCAGCTGGTGGAGTATATCAAAAATCTCCACTTCTCCGCTGAGGACATCCAGTACCTTCGGGGACGGAACATGTTTGACGAGGCCTTTTTGGATTACCTGGCCCACTTCCGCTTCACCGGCGACATCTGGGCCGTCCCGGAGGGGACGCCCATTTTCCCCAACGAGCCCATCCTCACCGTCCGGGCCCCCGCCATCCAGGCCCAGATGGTGGAGACCTACGCCCTTTTGTGCATCAACCACCAGAGCCTCCTGGCCACTAAGGCCAACCGGGTGGTCCGGGCTGCCGACGGCCGGGCGGTGATGGAGTTCGGCGCACGGCGGGCCCAGGGGGCCGAGGGGGCGGTCAATGGTGCCAGGGCCGCCTACATCGGCGGCGCTGCCGGTACCGCCACCGTCCTCAGCGACCAGGTCTTCGGCGTGCCCGCCCTCGGCACCATGGCCCACAGCTGGGTCCAGATGTTCGACACCCAGCTGGAGGCCTTCAAGGCCTACTGCCAGCTCTACCCCCAGAACGCAGTGCTGCTGGTGGATACCTATAATACTCTGAAAAGCGGTGTGCCTGACGCCATCCGGGCCTTCAATGAGGTCCTCAAGCCCATGGGGATCAAAAAGTGCGGCATCCGCCTGGACAGCGGCGATATCACCTACCTCACCAAGGAGGCGCGGAAGATGCTGGATGCCGCCGGATGGACCGAGTGCACCATCACCGTCTCCAACTCCCTGGACGAGTACCTCATCCAGGACCTGCTGCTCCAGGGGGCTCAGATCAACGCCTTCGGTGTGGGGGAGCGGCTCATCACCGCCCGCAGCGAACCGGTGTTCGGCGGGGTGTACAAGCTGGTGGCGGTGGAGCAGGACGGCCAGGTGGTACCCAAGATCAAGATCAGCGAGAACGTGACCAAGATCACCACGCCCCACTACAAAAAATTCTATCGCTTTTTCGGCAACGACAACGGAAAGGCTATTGCCGACTATCTCTGCGTCTATGACGAGACAGTGGACGATACCAAGCCCCTGGAGATCTTTGACCCGGACGCCACCTGGAAGAAGAAGGTAGTCTGCGACTTTACCGCCCGGGAGATGCAGGTGCCGGTGTTCGAAAAGGGGGAGTGTGTCTATGACCTGCCCTCGCTGGAGGAGATCCGGGCCTACTGCAAGCAGCAGGTGGATACCCTCTGGGACGAGGTGAAGCGCTTTGACAATCCCCACAAATACTATGTGGATCTGAGCCGGAAGCTGTGGGAGATCAAATATAATCTGCTGGAACGGACATACTGAGAGGAAAGGTGGGACCCGGGGTGCGCATGGTGAAAAAACAGACGAGGCAGCGCCGTATTGCGGCGGCAGTCCGCATCGGCATGGTCATCGTGCTGTTTTTGCTGAACATTGCCCTGGTGGTCCTGCTGTCCTACTATCTGCAGAAATACGCCTTCTGGGTTTATCTGGTGCTGGAGGTGCTGGGCATCATTGTGGCAGTGCACCTCCAGGGGCGATGGGGCAGCTCTTCCTACAAGATGGCCTGGACTACGCTGATTCTGGCTGCTCCGGTGGCGGGGCTGATCCTTTACGAGCTCTGGGGCGGCAGCGCCCAGCGGAAAAAGCAGATGCTCCAGCCCGTCCGGCCTCCCCAGCATAAGGACTATGAACGCCAGCGCAGCCAGGACTATATCCGCCGCCTGGCCGACGGCTTTCCTACCTGGGCCCGGGAGGCCCAGCTCCTCTGCCACCACGATTTTATGCTCTACAAGAACACTGCCGTTACCTATTTTGACTGCGGCGAGGCCTTCTTTAAGGACCTTTTGGAGCGGGTGGACCGGGCGGAGCACTTTATCTTTCTGGAATATTTCATCCTGGCGGAGGGAAAGCTGTGGGATCGGCTCTTCGCCTCTTTGCGGGACCGGGTGAGCCGGGGAGTGGAGGTAAAGATCATCTTCGACGACTTCGGCTGCATCACCCGCATGTCCGGCAGGATGGTGGATGCCATGCGTCAGTGCGGCATGGAGGTGGCGGTGTTCAGTCCCGTCCACCAGTACGTCAATCGTCTCTATTTCAATTACCGGGACCACCGGAAGATTTTCTGCATCGACGGGGACTTTGCCTATACCGGCGGCATCAACATTGCCGACGAGTACGCCAACCTCATCAACCGCTTCGGCCATTGGAAGGACAGCGGCTGCCTTCTGGAGGGGGAGGGGGCCTGGGGTCTCACCCGGCTGTTTCTCCACATGTGGGAGAGCATGGGAGGGACGCTGCACAATGAGTACGACTACTACCGCCCTCACGGGCCGGTGCAGGCAGAGGGCTGGTGCCAGCCCTTCTGCGACGGTCCCAATAACAATCCGGAGAATCCGGCGGAGGAGCTGTATCTCCAGGCGGTGTCCACCGCCCGGGAGTTTCTCTATCTTACCACTCCCTACCTGGCCATTGAGGATTCCATGATGGATGCCCTCTGCGTGGCGGCGGACAGCGGGGTGGATGTGCGGCTGCTCATGCCCGGGACCCCGGACCACCGGTACACCTATTTGGCCGCCGGAGCCTACTACGACCGGCTTTTGAGCCACGGGGTGCGGCTGTATGAGTATAACCCCGGTTTCCTCCACAGCAAGGTGCTGGTGGCGGACGGGGAAATGGCGGTGGTGGGTACCATCAACATGGACTACCGCAGCTTCCAGCTCCACCATGAGTGTGGGGTGGTGCTCTACGGCATGCCGGCGGTGGAGCATGTGTACCGGGATCTGCGGGCGGTGATGGAGCAGTGCGGAGAGATCCGGCTGGAGCAGTGGCGCAAACGGAACGTGTTCCGTCGTATGAGTGAGGCCATCCTGCGGATCTTCACAATCTGGATGTAAGGAGCGTTTTATGACAAAGGGCTTGATCCACATTTACTGCGGGGACGGGAAGGGGAAGACCACCGCCTCCATCGGTCTGTCTCTCCGGGCTGCGGGGGCAGGGCTGCGGGTGCTGTACGTCCAGTTTTTTAAGGATGGAAGCTCCTCTGAGTTCCGTCTTCTGGAGCAGGTGGGCGTGACCTTCCTCCGGCCGGAGAAAAGATTCGGCTTTTACCGGACTCTAACGCCGGAGCAGCGGGAGGAGGCCAGGGAATTCTATACCGCCCACTTCCGCACCGCGGCGGCCATGGCCCGGCAGGACTATGACCTCCTGGTGCTGGACGAGGCTATGAGCGCCTGCCGCACCGGAGTTGTGCCTGAGCAGGAGGTGCTGGACTTCCTTCGGAGTAAGCCTGAGAGGCTGGAGGTGGTGCTCACCGGTCGTGACCCCTCAAAAGCGCTCTTTGATGCGGCGGATTATGTCACGGAGATGTGCAAGCGCAAGCATCCCTTTGACCGGGGGATCCCTGCCCGGAGGGGGATCGAATTTTAAGCAAAAATGCGGAAGCTGCGGGAGTTGCAGGAGCTGGTCCGGTAAGACCGGACAATAAATAAGGCGTCCCCCTGATGCAGGCGAGCAAGGCTGCACCAGGGGGATGGTTTTTATGTCGGAAAGAGCCGGCGGAAAATCAGCTGAAAACATGCAAGCAACCGTTGTACGATCCGGAGTTTGGGCAGAAACCAAGCTGCGGCAAATTAAACGCGGTGGAGAAATGGCTGCAAATTTTTATGGCTGGGAGCCATAAAGAAAAGCGGGGGCGGCGCCGCGTTGGCGGCGTCGCTCCCGCAAAAACCGATCCGGCCTGGAACAGACCCTTTTTCATGCCGGCTGTGTAATCTGAACGATACACAGCTTGAAGCGGGGCAAGGGGATTCCCGGCAGGGAGTTACCAGTATTTCCGAGACTGGCGGACAGTAATGATATAGAAGAGGATCACCGGGACGGCGTAGGCAAAATAGAACCATCCGGAGGGGATCAGCTGCAGGAAGGACAGGGCGCTGTAGCACATCAGCAGGACGCCGAAAATCAGAAAGCGGGGCAGGATGAAGGCTGTGAAGGCCTCCGGCTGCCTGCAGCGCTTCATGGTCAGATCGGAGGGCAGAAAATTGGAGACGTTGACGGGTTTGCCCCGAAATTTGGTCTGGACGAACAGGTAGAGGAAATAGACGCCGAAGGCGAAAACTGCAATATCAAAAATACCGGACAGGTTATCCATAAACAAGGACCTCCCAAGCGTTCAGATAGGAGTTAGAGCTCCAGATAGCGGCGGCAGCAGGCGTTGGCCTTAGCGGCCAGCGCCTCTTCGTCCACCCCGGCCAAGCGGCCCTGACGAACGGTAACGCGGCCGTGCACCACTGTGTAGTCCACCGGCCCCCGCAGTCCTACAGTGGCCAGCATATTTTTCGGGTCAAAGCAGCTGCCTACCAGCTCCAGGCGGCGGCTGTCCACCAGGAAGAGGTCGGCACACTTTCCCTCCTCCACACTGCCGATGTCTGTCCGGCCCAGCACCTGGGCGCCGCCCCGGGTGGCGATCTTCAGCAGGTCATAGCCGGAGGGCGCCTTCTCACTGCTGTGGAGGCGGTGGAGGAGATAGGCGGTGCGAAGCTCCTCCAGAAGGCTGTTGCCGTCGTTGGAGGCGCTGCCGTCCAGGGCCAGGCCCACCGGCACCCCCAGCTCCAGCATCTCCGGCAGGCGGCAGACCCCGGAGGACAGCTTCATATTGGAGGCGGGACAGTGCGCCACACCGGTGCCGGTCTCTGCCAGCAGCCGCAGCTCCTGGTCGTTGAAGTGGATGCCGTGGGCGTACCACACGTCGCGCCCCAGCCACCCCAGGCTCTCCATGTAGGCCAGAGGCCGGAGGCCGAACCGCTCCAGAGTGTACTGTTCCTCGTCCCTGGTCTCGCACAGGTGTGTGTGAAGCCGCACCTTGTATTGCCGGGCCAGAATGGCGCTTTGCCGCAGCAGTTCCCCGCTGACAGAGAAGGGGGAGCAGGGGGCCAGGACGATCTGCCGCATGGAGCCTGGAGCAGGGTCGTGGTAGGCTTCGATGAGGCGGACGCTGTCGGCCAGGATCTCATCCACCGTCTGGACCACGCTGTCGGGAGGCAGCCCCCCATCCTTCACGCTCAGATCCATGCTGCCCCGGGAGGACACCATCCGCATCCCCAGCTCCGCCGCCGCCTCCAGCTGGACGCCGATGAGATTTCCGGCGCCGTGGGGGAAGACATAGTGGTGGTCGAAGCAGGTGGTGCAGCCGTGCTTCATCATCTCCCCCATGGCGGTGAGAGAGGAAAGACGCACGACCTCCTGATCCAGATTTTTCCAGATCTCATATAGGGCCTTCAGCCAGTCGAACAGCTCCAGATTCTGCACCTGGGGCAGATTGCGGGAAAAGCACTGATAGAGGTGATGGTGCGTATTCACCAGACCGGGATAGGCCACCAGATACCGGCAGTCCAGGGTCTCCTCCGCCTGACAGCGGAGGTCCCGGCCGATCCGCCGGATGATGCCGTTTTCACAGAGCAGATCCACGTCCCGGAGGACGGCGTCTTCGCCGTCACAGGTGACCAAAGTCTCGATCCCTTTCAGCAGCAGCGTACCCATAGGCGCCTCCTTTCTCTTCTTATGGTGGATTATATCGGATTTTTCTCGGGAAAGCAAGACAAGGGAAAAGATGGCTGCCGGAACAGGGCAGCCATCTTGGCGCAGCGGGCAGATCAGTAGACCAAAAAGCCCATATGGACCAGAAGATTGCAGAGGGAGGCCGCCGCCTGCTCCCGCAGAATGGGGGCCTGGGGATCGATGGCGGAAATATCGTCGTAGAGCAGGCTGACAGGCTCGCCCTGGCTGCTGGCCAGCATATTTGTCATCATGTCCATGCCGGACCTGGCCCAGGCAGCGTAGGCGGCCAGTGCCGGATCGGCGTCCAGAGCGGCTTGGTCCTGCTGGCCTGCATATTCATAGGCGTTGAAATTGAGGAAAGCGGCCAGCCGGCCCAGGATAGTGAAGAACTCCTGGTTGGTCATGGTGGCATAGGGATCGAACAGACCATTCTCCTTGCCGGTGACCAGCTCCATGGCGGCCATGGCGTTGACGCTGCCGGCAAACCACTTCTCAGAGGCCACATCGGAGAAGCTCCCCTCCCCGATATAGGTGATGCCGAAGGCCTGGGCCAGCAGAGCACAGATCTCTGCGCGGGTAATCGTGTCCTGGGGGCGGAAAGCGCCGTTCTCATCGCCCTGAAGGATGCCATAGGTGGCCAGGGTATTGATGGCGTCAGCGTATTCACTGCCGGACACATCGTCGAACCAGCGGCAGTAGTCCTGGGCGTCATAGAGGGTCAGGGCCATGGCGGGGGTGATGGGGGCCCACAGGCCGTTGTTCCCCAGCCACAAAGGCACATCCGGAGGCAGAGCGCCCAGCAGCTTCTGCAGGGTGTCTCCTTCACAGGCGGAAGGGTCGATGTAGAAGGTCCAACCCGCCAGCTCCATCTTCAGCTGACCGTCGGGCTGCTCCGGCTCCTCGGCACAGAGCGCCAGGGCCACTGTCATGGCGTCGGCGTCCTCCACCAGTACGGTGGGGATCACGCCGATCTTATCGGTGGTGTTGCCGTTGAGGGTATAAAAGCGATAGGCAGTGACCTTCAAGGCGTCTCCGCTGAAAACGTCGGGGACCTCCTCCTGATCCAACACGATCTGGGCCACACCTTTGCCGAAAGTGCGGGAGCCCACGGAGATCCCTGCCCGAGCATCCCGGATATCTCCGGTGAAGACCTCGGAGGCACTGGCGGAATTGGGATCAGTCAGTACGATCAGCGGATCGGCGGTGAGGTAGTCGTCAAAATAAATGGAGTAGTAATAATTGCCCGCCTGATCCCGGAGATACAGGAGGAAGCCGCTGCCGGTGAACGCGCCGGTGGCCTCCACGGCAGAATTGGTAGTGCCGCCCGGGTTGCTGCGGAGGTCCACGATCCAGATCCGGGCGTCGTCATCATAGGCCGTGATGCCGTCGGCGAAGTAGCTGCCGGTCTCAGAGCCGAAGCTGTTGCAGTCGATGTAGCCCACGCCGTTTTCCAGCAGCTTCGTCTCGGTGTTGTGGACCACCAGGGTCTTGCGCTGGATGCGGTAGTCTGCCACGGCGCCGTCGGCATGGCGGACGGTGACGGTGACATAGGTGCCCTCCTCGCCCACGATCATGGAGCGATGGGCCTCTCCGGCGGGAACACAGCTCTCGCCCTCCACGGCGATGATGAGGTCGCCGTCCACCAGTCCGGCGTCCTCGGCGCCGGAGCCGGAGAGGACGTTCACCAGCAAAATGCCGTCGTCGGTGTACTGGATGGCGGCGCCGATGCCGGTCACCGTCTCGGTAGATTCCACGGAGTCCAGAAAGGCCTGGTACTCCTCCGCGGACATGTAGAAGGTGTAGGGATCTCCCAGCAGGGCGAACAGCTCGTCCAGGCTCTCCACCTCGTAGGCCTCGGCGGGGATGGGATTGACGTAGTGCTCCTCCAGCAGTTCAAGGGCCTGCTCCACGGACAGGGCGGAGGCAGAAGCGGTGAGGAGGCCGAGGACGCACAGGGCGGCCAGCAGCCGGCGAAGGATGTGTTTCATGAAGATTCTCCTTTGTTCAGCAGGGACTTGGGCCGCAGGCTGCGCCGCGGCGGGAACGATAGATTCATTATATAGCGGAGAAATAAAAAAGCAAAGGGGGATTTTGCTCAAAAAAAGAGGTCTCCATGGAGGAGACCTCTTTTTCCGCTGTTTCGCCGCAGCCCCACCGCCCTTGGCGGCGGGGGCCCCAATGATTTAACATGCTCGGGCGAAGTGAATTCGCCCTGCGCCAAGGTTTTGCTTCCAGCAAAACGCTTGTACGCCGCGTTGGCGGCGGGGAAAGAAGCGGCTTACTTGCTCTTGCGAAGCTCGATGAGCCGGTCTCTCAAAATAGCCGCATACTCGAACTCCAACATCTTTGCCGCAGCCCCACCGCCCTTGGCGGCGGGGGCCCCAATGATTTAACATGCTCGGGCGAAGTGAATTCGCCCTGCGCCAAGGTTTTGCTTCCAGCAAAACGCTTGTACGCCGCGTTGGCGGCGGGGAAAGAAGCGGCTTACTTGCTCTTGCGAAGCTCGATGAGCCGGTCTCTCAAAATAGCCGCATACTCGAACTCCAACATCTTTGCCGCTTCTTTCATTTCCTTCTCCAGGCGGGCGATCTCCTTTTCCGTCTCGGCCTTGGTGAGTTTCTTCCCGCTCTTGCGCTGGGCGGTCTCGGCGCTCTTGGAGATCTCCAGCACCTCCCGCACCGACTTGATGATGGTCTTGGGCACGATGCCGTGGGCCTTGTTGAAGGCGTCCTGCTTCTCCCGGCGGCGCTCTGTCTCATCCATGGCCCGGCGCATGGAGGGCGTGATGGTGTCGGCGTACAAGATCACCTTGCCGTCGGCGTTTCTCGCCGCCCGGCCGATGGTCTGGATGAGGCTGGTCTCGCTGCGGAGGAAGCCCTCCTTGTCCGCATCCAGAATGGCCACCAGGCTGACCTCCGGCATGTCGAGGCCCTCCCGCAGCAGATTGATGCCCACCAGCACGTCGAACTCCCCCAGCCGCAGATCCCGGATCAGCTCCATCCGCTCGATGGTCTCCACGTCGTGGTGCATATACCGCACCTTGATCCCCGCTTGGGTGAGGTATACCGTTAAATCCTCCGCCATCTTCTTGGTGAGGGTGGTCACCAGCACCCGCTCCTTTCGGGCGGCGCGCTGGTTGATCTCGTCGATGAGGTCGTCGATCTGGCCCTCCACCGGCCGCACCTCCACCAGGGGGTCCAGCAGGCCCGTGGGCCGGATCAGCTGCTCCACCACCTGGTCCGCCCGGCTGCGCTCATACTCTGCCGGGGTGGCGGAGACGTAGATCACCTGGTTGAGCCGCTCCTCAAACTCCTCGAATTTGAGGGGCCGGTTGTCGAAGGCGCAGGGCAGGCGGAAGCCGTACTCCACCAGGCTCTCCTTTCTCGCCCGGTCGCCGTTGTACATGGCCCGGACCTGGGGCAGGGTCACATGGCTCTCGTCGATGAAGAGGACGAAGTCCTCGGGGAAATAGTCCAGCAGGGTGTGGGGCGGGGAGCCCACGGGCCGCCCGTCCAAAATCCGGGAGTAGTTCTCGATGCCGGAGCAGTAGCCCAGCTCCTGCATCATCTCGATGTCGTACAGCACCCGCTGCCGAAGCCGCTGCTCCTCCACCAGCTTCTCCTGGCTTTTCAGTTCCGCCAGCCGCTCCTCCAGCTCTTTATAAATCTCCTGGATGGCGGCGTCCATCTTCTCCTTGGGGGTGACGTAGTGGGTGGCGGGCCAGATGGGCACATGGCTGAGGACCTTGGTCACCGCCCCGGTGAGGGGGTTGATCTGGCTGAGGCGGTCGATCTCATCGCCGAAAAACTCGATACGGATGGCGGCGTCCTTCCAGTAGGCGGGGTACACCTCCACCGTGTCCCCCCGGACCCGGAACATGTTCCGCTCGAAGGCCACGTCGTTGCGCTCGTAGCGGATGTCCACCAGGCGGCTGAGAAGGTCGTCCCGCTCCAGGGTCTGACCTGGGCGCAGGGAGATCATCATTTTGGCGAAGTCCTCCGGCTCGCCGAGGCCGTAGATGCAGCTGACGGAGGCCACCACGATCACATCCCGCCGCTCCAGCAGAGCGCAGGTGGCGCTGAGGCGGAGGCGGTCGATCTCGTCGTTGGTGGAGGCGTCCTTCTCGATATAGGTGTCGGTGTGGGGGATATAGGCCTCCGGCTGGTAGTAGTCGTAGTAGGAGACGAAATACTCCACGGCGTTGTTGGGGAAGAACTCCTTGAACTCGGCGCACAGCTGGGCGGCCAGGGTCTTGTTGTGGGCCAGCACCAGGGTGGGGCGCTGGATCTGCTCGATGACCTTGGCCATGGTGTAGGTCTTGCCGGAGCCGGTGACGCCCAGGAGCACCTGCTCCCGCAGGCCGTCGTCCACGCCCCGGGCAAGGGCCTCGATGGCCTGCGGCTGGTCCCCGGCTGGTTTGTATTCGGAAATGACTTCAAATTTCGGCATAACTCGTTCTCCGTAGCATCTTACATCTCAGGGCCGGGGACCAGCCCCCGCCGCTTCTCACAATTTTGCCCTGTCAGCAGCCCATGTAGTACCGGCGCAGCAGGAAGAGGAACAGCCGGTCCCCCATGAGGCAGCGGCCCTTCACCAGGACGCGCTGTCCCAGCCCTCCGGCGGAGCGGCGCACCGGCAGCCGCTTTCGCTCCACCAGCGACACCATCAGCGCCGCCAGCTCCTTCGGGTCGCTGCCGCCGCCCTCGTCCTTCTCGATGCGATCCACAGCCCGCCGCCGCAGGGCGTCGTAGTCGGACCCCTCTCCCACGATTTGGCGGCTGCCGGTGAAGCCGGTGCGGAAATCTCCCGGCTCCACCAGCCCCACCTGAACGCCGAAGGGGGCCGCCTCACAGCGCAGGGCCTCGCTGTAGCCCTCCACCGCGTACTTGGAGGCGCTGTAAGCCCCCTGAAAGGGCAGGCCCGCCAGTCCTCCCAGGGAGCTGAGGTTCAGGATCTTCCCGCTCCCCTGCCGCCGCATCACCGGCAGCGCTGCCCGGCACAGCCGGGCCATGGCGAAAAAGTTCAGCTCCATCAGATGGTGGAGAGCCTCGTCGTCCGTGTCCTCCAGAGCCCCGCCGATGCCGCCGCCGGCGTCGTTGATGAGGACGTCCAGACGGCCCTCTGCCGCCAGCACCTCTGCCACCGCCCGCTCCGCCGTCTCCGGAAGGCACAGATCCCCCCGAATATAGTCCGCGAGGGCGGCCTCCAGGGACGGGTCCTCCAGGGAGCGGCGGCCCACTCCGTAAACCCGGTGGCCCGCCGCCGCCAGAGCCAGGACCGTGGCCCGGCCGAAGCCGGAGGTGGCCCCCGTCACCAATACCACCCGGCTCTTCATCTTTCTATTGTTCATGGGACCCCTCCCCGCTTGTTTTCTTCCATTGTAGCATACCGGTCAACAGGGGAGAAAAACCGGCGCCGCCCAGATGGACAGCGCCGGTTTTGTGGTGGAATAGAACTCTCTTACAGCTTGCTGAGAGCAGCCTTGTCGCCTACCAGGACGACATTGGGGTGCATCTGCAGAATGGAGGCGGGGACAGCGGGGGTCACAGGGCCGGTGAAGGCGGCCTTCACGATGTCGGCCTTGTCCGCGCCGCTGACCACTACCAGGATCTGCTTGGCCTGCATGATGCTCTTGATGCCCATGGTCACCGCACGGCGGGGCACCTCATCCTTAGAGGCGAAGAAGCGGGCGTTGGCGTCGATGGTGGTCTGAGTCAGATCCACGGCGTGGGTCTCCAGCTCAAAGGCATGACCAGGCTCGTTGAAGCCGATGTGGCCGTTGTGGCCCATGCCCAGCACCTGGATGTCGATGCCGCCCATGTCCCGGATCACCTGGTTGTACCGGGCACACTCAGCGTCCAGATCCTCGGCCAGGCCGTTGGGCACGTTGGTGTTCTCACGCTTGATGTTGATGTGGTCGAAGAGATTGGTCTGCATGAAGTAGCGATAGCTCTGGTCATGCTCCGGGGACAGGCCCACATACTCGTCCAGATTCACAGTGCGGACGTCGGTGAAGTCCAGGTCGCCCTTGTTGTACCAGTCGATCAGCTGCTTGTAGGTGCCGA
The DNA here is from genome assembly GCA_944386955.1 of uncultured Oscillospiraceae bacterium. Taxonomy (GTDB): domain Bacteria; phylum Bacillota; class Clostridia; order Oscillospirales; family Oscillospiraceae; genus CAJFPI01. The sequence continues at coordinate 13,887 of CALXDB010000011.1, read as the reverse complement.
TGGGGGTGGACCCAGTGGCGAGGCCCAGCACACAGCTGGGGTTCAAGATCACATGGGCGGACAGGATGTTGGCCGCCTTCCGGCTCATGCCGGTATAGTCCTCTGCAACGTAAACTCTCATGTCAGAAATCCTCCTGCGTCAGGTTCTTTAGCAGTACTTGGCCTTGGCCGCGGCGATCATGTCGGCGGACTCCTTCACGATGGCCTCGTCCCCCTCAAAGAGGTTGGCCAGAGGCTTGCGTACGCCGCCGCAGTCGGGACCGCCCTGGAGACGGATGATGGCCTTGATCACGGCATACATGTTGCCCTTGGCGGAGCACATTTTGTAGATGATGCGGCAGCACTCGTTCTGAATCTGGCGGGCCTCCTCATACTTGCCGGCGTAGAACAGCTCACGGGCCTTGATGTACAGCTCGGGCATAGCGCCGTAGGTGCCGCCGATGCCGCCGATGGCGCCGGCAGCCAGGCCGGAGACAAACTGCTCGTCGGGGCCGTTGAAGGCGATGACGCCCTCGTCGGTGAACATCTGGATGTCCTGAACCGGCATGGAGGAGTTCTTCACGCCGATGACCCGGGGATTCTTCTTCATTTCCTTCAGAAGGGACATGGTCAAAGCCACGCCGGCCAGCTGAGGAATGTTGTAGATGACGAAGTCGGTGTTGGGGGCGGCGTCGGAGATGTCGTTCCAATACTGGGCAATGGCATATTCAGGCAGATGGAAGTAGATGGGGGGGATGGCGGCGATGGCGTCCACGCCCAGGCTTTCGGCGTGAGCGGCCAGCTCCCGGCTGTCGGCGGTGTTGTTGCAGGCCACATGGGCGATGATGGTCAGCTTGCCCTTGGCCACAGCCATCACATTCTCCAGCACCAGCTTCCGCTCGGCCACGCTCTGGTAGATGCACTCGCCGGAGGAGCCGCCCACATAGACGCCCTTCACGCCCTTGTCCATCAGATACTGGGTCAGACCCCGGACCGCTTCGGGGTTGATGGCGCCGTCGGCGTCATAGCAGGCATAGAACGCGGGGAACACGCCCTGATATTTTGTCAGATCTCTCATAGCAATATACCTCTCCTCATAACGAAAAAGTGGAAACGGGGCGGCCATGACGGACACAACCGCCCCGTCTCTTACAGATTGGAATGGATCTCCGCACGCGGGGGAAAATCAGCCCTTCACCGCGCCCATGGTGATGCCCTGGGTGAAGTACTTCTGGAAGGCGATGAAGACGATCAGGATGGGCACCGCGGCCACGGCGGCGCCGGCCATGATAAGGCCGAAATCGTTGGCCTCAGGACCGGCCTGCATCTTGGCGATACCCAGGGAGATGGTCTGCACCTCGTTGGAGTTCAGCATGATCAGCTGCATGAAGTAGTCGTTCCAGGAGCTGATGAAGGTGAAGATGGCCAGAGCGCCCACGCCGGGCTTGATGAGGGGGTAGACGATCTGGTAGAAGGTCCGCCACTGGCCCGCGCCGTCGATACGGGCGGACTCCAGCACCTCACCGGGCACGTTCTCGGAGAACTGCTTCATGAGGAACACGCCGAAGGGCCAGCCGACGATGGGGAAGATGACGGCCAGGAGGGTGTTGTGGATCCCCAGGGCGGCCATCTGCTGGACCAGGGGGATCAGGATCACCTGCTTGGGCAGGGCCATGGCGCAGACCATCAGGCCGAAGATGAAGTCCCGGCCGTAAAACCGCTTCTTGGCCAGCACATAGCCGGCCATGGCGGCGGTGAGGCAGGTCAGCAGCATGGCGGCCACCGCCATAATCACCGTGTTCAAAAGCCACTTGATGGCGGAGGCGATGGCGGGACCGGTGATGGTGTAGCCGAAGGCATTGATCTCAAAGAGGCTCATCTGGGAGGCCAGCAGCTTCTGGTAGTTCTCCAGCGTGAACTCCTGGGGCCACAGGGTGGGGGTGGCGGAGTTGATCTCCAGCTGGGTCTTCAGAGAACCGGTGAGGATCCAGTAGAGGGGAAAGGTAAACAGCACCGCCAGGATGAACAGGATCACCAGGCAGGTAATGGCGTAAGCGCCCTTCTTTTCTTTCACAGTCGACATTGTCACCCCTCCTCTCAGGTGTTATCCTTACCGGCCACTTTGAACTGCAGGGCGGAGAACAGGGCAATGATGATGGCCAGGATGATACCCATGGCGTTGCCGTAGCCGTACTCGCCCAGCTTGATAGCCTGGTAATAGATGTAGTACATGATGGTCTGGGTGGAACCGTTGGGTCCGCCGGAGGTCAGCAGCTGGATCAGCGCGAAGCACTGGAAGCTGTTGATGGTGGTGATGACCAGGATGTACAGGGTGGTGGGCATGATCTGGGGCCACTTGATCTTCCAGAACACCTGGAACTTGGTGGCGCCGTCCACCTCGCTGGCCTCGATGAGGGCCTGGTCCACGTTGCCCAGGGCCGCTACATACAGCACGATGGGCTGGCCGATGGAGGTGGTGAAGAGAATCAGGATGATACACCAGATGGCAAAGCGCTCGTCACCCAGCCAGTTGATGTTCTGGTCCAGAATGCCGAGACCCTTGCCCACGGCGTTGAACAGTCCGTAGTAGTTGTTGAACATCCACTTCCACACCACGGTCACGGCCACAGTACCGGTGACCACGGGGAGGTAGAAGATGCAGCGGAAGAAGGAGCGGAGCTTGGGACCCATCTGGTAGATGGCGGTGCCCACCCACAGGGAGAAGGCAGTGACGGTAGGCACGGACACCACCACGATGAGGATGGTGTTCCAAAAGCCCTGCCAGAACACACTGTCCTGGAACATCCGCTTATAGTTGTCGAACATAGTGGCCACAGAGAAGGTGTGGCCGTAGGTGTTGTAGATGGTAAAGCTGTTGATGAAGCAGGTGACCATGGGATATACCACGAATCCCAGGAAAAAGATGAGGCACGGCAGCAGGAAGAGATAAGCCGCGGTGGTCTCCCGCCGTACCAGCGCCCGGCTCATGCCGGCTTGGTTCGTCTTTGCCAAATAATTCGCCCTCCTCTAATCTTACTCAGTCCCCGTTTCCGCGGGACACAGTCCCACAGATGGGGAGAAGGGCGCCCACCCCGATGAGCGGGCGCCCTCCCATTGGCACAAGGTTACGCGTTGGCCGTAGCGACATACGCGTCCAGAGCGGCAGCGGCGTCGCCGCTGGTGAAGGCGCTCTGCAGCATCTCAAACCACGCGGTGCGCTGCTCAGCCCACTTGGTGGTGACGTTGTAGTAGTCGCCCAGGTAAGGCATGAAGATCAGGAAGTCGGAGAAGGAGGCCTTCTCAGTGCCGGCGTACACATCACCCAGAGAGGAACGGACAGGGAAGAAGGTGGTGTTGTACACGTTGCTGGCAGCCTGGTCGCCGTTGCAGACCCAGTCAATGAAGACCTTGGCAGCGTCGATACGGGCCTGGTCGCCGTTGTCAAAGATACCGAAGCCCCAGATGCCGCCGTCCAGCTCGGGCACGCCGTCGTCAGAGGGGAAGGCCATGGGGAAGGCAGTGAAGGTCACCTGAGAGGCATAGTTGGAGGCGTTGGAGGCGTTCCAGCAGAAGCTCATGCAGGCGGTGCCGTTGGCGAAGAGGGTCAGCTCGTCGGAGGCCACGATACCGGCGTCATAGGTCATGGAGCCGTCGGCCACCATGTCGATCAGCAGCTGCAGGCCCTTGACGCCCTCCTCGCTGTTCATGGTGTACTGGGTGTGCTCGGGGTTGGTGAAGTCGGCGCTGTAGAGGTTGCGCACCAGAGCGCGGGTGCCCTGGTCGCCGCCGGTGCCGCCGCAGTAGACGATGCCGGGCACCGCGTAGCCGGCGTCACGCAGGGCCTCGCAGGCCTTGACGAAGTTCTCAGTGGTCCAGGTGTGGGTCTCCTCGTCGATGTACTGCAGAGCGCCCGCCGCCTCGAAGGCCTCGTAGTTGATGGCCATGCAGTGGGTGGTCATGCACAGGGGATACTCGTAGTAGGCGCCGTCGGTCCACTTGCAGGCGCTCTCCACCACCTCGCTGGTGGCGGCGATGTCAGCCTTGACCTCGTCGGTCCACATGTCGCTCAGGTCCACCATCTTGCCGGCGGCGCCCCAGTTGGCCACCAGACGGTCGGGACCTTCCATGATGATGTCGGGAGCGGTGCCGCCCTCCAGAGCGGTGTTCACCATGCCGTCACCGTTGGAGTAGTCCAGGTACTCCACCTTGACGGAGATCTCGGGATGCACCTTGTTGAACTCAGCCAGGATGCCGTCCACGGTCTCGGCGTTGCCCCAGTTGCCGATGGGGTAGGTCCACATAGTGATGGCGGTGGTGGCGGTGTCGCCGCCCTCGCTGTCGTTGCCGCTGTTGGCGGCGCCGTTGTTGCCTTCCTTCTGCACCGAGCAGGCGGCCAGGGTGGCCAGCATGGCAAGGGTCAGAAGCAGCGCAAGAACTTTCTTCATTTCATAATCCTCCTTACAATTTTTCCATAGGAACATGGGTCTCTATGATTCAAGGAGCGTCTCCGCTCCCGTCCTCCTGGGGTGGGGAAAGGCGCAAAAAAGCCCGTTCAATAAACAGGGAGGCCAGCAGGCACTCCAGAACGGGAACAAACAAGATCAATGGAAACACAGCAATACAGGTCTGGATGGCCTCCAGCAGGAGGAGGACCAGGATCACTGTGGAGGGGAGGAACCGCACTGCCACATAGGCCGAGCGGATCAGCAGCTGCCCCAGCGTTACCTGGTAGCGGGAGAGGAGGGGAAACATCCAGCACAAAACACCGGCGGGTACCGCCAGCAATACCAGATAGGCGTAGTAAAAAACAACAGCCTGTCCGCCGACGTCTACGGCGGCGGCGTACATTACCTGTCTGCCGAGGGCCAAGACTCCCGCTGCGGCTACAGCAAGCGCGGAGGCAGCCAGCCCAACCTTCAGGTTCTCCCGAAAGCTGCGCCAGAAGCAGCGGTAGGCGCCGTCCTCCCGGGCCGCTACGTAGCGGCGGACTGCATGATACAGCGCCGCGCTGGCCGGACCGATGGTGAACACCGGAAGACAGAAGAGGAACCATACCAGGCTCAGGCCCACCACATCCGTCAGTCGGGCCAGGTTCCGGAACACCACATTTTCCGGATCAAATATGCGGCTTCGTCTCATTGCGTCACCTCATAGGTATATACTACCATTTGTCGAAATTTTTTTCAATTGAGAGAACCTCCATTTTTCCTCGTGTCAATTTGTGCAAAACAGATAAGCTGTTGGTAACTATTCACAGTTTTGACCTGCGGTTTTCGTTCATTCAAACAGTGGCACTTTTTTGCACTCTGCGCCTTCCATCCATTTTTTTTGGATAGATTCCGGAAGATTTTTGGCGTTTTTCGTATAAACGACTGAAACTGCGCCGGATTTCGATTTTTCACTCCTGAGTTACGAAAAATTTTCGCTGTCTGACAAGCAAAACGCAGCCGCACCAGCTCTGCCGGTGCGGCTGCAAGTACAAAAAGTCGCTTTTTTATAGGTGCTTTTTGGCCAGAACTTTCCCGATGAAGTCCCGGTACCGGGCGGCGTCCTCCTGGTGCAGCAGCATATACCGGCTGATGAGGACGTCAATGATATACATCTGGGACAAGAGCGCGTCGATAGAGCCGTACTCCAAGGGCTTCTCCTCCGCTCCGCACAGGAGGATCACATCGGCGTACTCTGCCGCCGGGGAGTGAAGGAACCGGGTCACCAGGATCATCTTGGCGCCTACCTCCCGAATCACCTCCACTGCATCCATGATCTCATGGGTGGCGCCGGTGTAGGAGAAGTAAAGGACCACATCTCCGGCAGACAGGGTAGAGAGGGTCATCACCTGGAGGTGGTCGTCGGCCACCGTGTGGAATTTGGAGGTGAGGATAGAGAACTGGGCGCAGGCAATCTCCGCTACGAAGCTGTGGTTGCCTTGTCCCAGCACCACTACCTTCCGGGCCCTGCCGATCATGTCCACGGCCTTGTCCACCGCCTGCTCATCCAGCATGTGGGCGGTGCGGTGGAGGGTTTCCTGGCTGCGGGTGAAGATTTTGCTCATTACCTCAGCAGTGGTGTCCCCCTCCTGGATTTCCGTGTCGCCCACGCCGAAGACCCGGGAGGGCGTATTGATGGTGTTGGCTCGGGCCAGCTCGATCTTAAAGTCGTTGAAGCCGGCCAACTTCAGCTTCCTGCAGAAAACGGACACCGTGGAGATGGCCACGCTGCAGGCGGCGCTGAGCTCTGTGATGCTGATATACTGGCTCTCCCGCTGGTGCGCCAATACATAGTCAACGATTTTTTTCTCTGCCGCCGTAAACGTTTCGTACTGCAGCAGCATAATATCAACGATGCTTTTTTCCATTTCTCCACCCCTTACCGGGAATTTCACCACTATATGCTATCATATATTACCTTTCTTTTTTTTGCAAGGGGTTTTGAAAAAATGGATAAAATTCGCAGGCATACATTGATTGCCGTCTATTATCTTTTCCGCCCTTGCGGGAGGGCGGCAGGGAAACGGAAAAGTTTTGGGCCCTCCGGTCCATTCGCCCGTAGCCGCCGCCGAAATTTTGTGCTATACTGAAAAAAGAGCGCCGCGCCGGAGGGACGGCGCCGTCATCACCCGGTACCGCCGGGATACAGGGAGGCCGCGCAGCATGAAATGGTGGGGACACCTGAAAACCATCACCGCCCATAAGCGCCTGGTGCGGAAATACTGTTTTCGCCTGGGGCTCTACCGCCAGGGCCTGCTCCATGATCTGTCCAAATACTCTCCCACGGAGTTTCGGGTGGGCGCCAAATATTTTCAGGGGAACCGCAGCCCCAACGAGATGGAACGGCTGGAAACGGGGGTGTCCTCCGCCTGGCTGCACCACAAGGGGCGCAACAAGCACCACCTGGAGTATTGGGTCGATTACGATCCGGCCCTGGGCTACCGCATGGGAGGGATGGAGATGCCGGTGCGGTATGTGGCGGAGATGTTCTGTGACCGCATCGCTGCCAGCCGGATCTACCAGAAGGAGAAATACACCGACGCATCTCCCTGGGAATATTACGCCCATTCTCAGGACCACTACCTTATTCATCCCAAGACCGCTGCGCTGCTGGAAAAGCTGCTGAAGATGCTGCGGGACGAAGGGGAGGAGGCCGCCTTTACCTATCTGCGCCGGGAGATCTTGGGAAAAAAGTGAAAAGCGGAGGCCCCGCGCACCGAAAAACCGGTCCGCGGGGCCTTTTCTCCTATCTCTCAGGCCACAGGAAAGAACACGGTAGTGGTCAATTTTTTCCGCTGGGGATCCCGCAGGCCGAAAACGTAGAACTCCATAGGACAGTCCACGATATCCAGGTCGTGGGTGTCCACATAATCCTGAAGCACGTCGTAGGCAGCTTCCACCATGCTGTAATCTCCGTGGTGGACGGTGGACACGGCCCGGGGGATCTCCACCCGGACCACATCGCCGCCCAGCAGGCCGCTGACTACTGGCATATACACCTCGCAGTGAATATTCTCATGCTGAAAAACGATATCGGTAAACCGGGCGAAGGGGGGACGGCGGCGGTCCACCTCCAGTCCCCGGTCCAGGGCCATATCGAAGAGGGTCATAAAGGCGGAGAAGATCTCGTCGGGGCCCTTGGCTACCAGCTTGTGGCGCAGATAGAGACCGCCGGGAAGGCTGTTTTCCACCACCCGGTAGCCCTGGGACTGCTGTTCCAGCTGCTTGAGCAGGGAGACGGTGGTGCGGATAGCAGTCATCCGCCGCTTCAGCCTGGCGATTTGCCCCTCGATATCCCGGCCCTCCCACACGTCCTTCAGATCCCGGATGGACATGCCGGCGTCCCGCATAATGAGGGTCTGCCACAGGCACAAAATGGCCTGCTGGTCGTAGTAGCGATAGCCGGTGCGCTCGTCCACACAGGTGGGGACCAGCACGCCCTCCTCCTCGTAATACCGGAGGGTCTTGGGGTTCACGCCCATCAGTCCGCCTACCTCGGAGATCCGATACATCTTCCCCATAGCGTTATCCTTTCTCTCTCGTTTCTCATTCCACCACACAGTAAGGTTCTGCTTTAGTCTATCACGGCGGCAGTGGGATTACAAGACGGAGGGGCGGTAATTTCTCCCTTTTTTCCAAAATCTTCCGTAAAAGGGGAAAAAGGCAGAGCCGCCCCGGGAGAATACATCCCAGAGCGGCTCCGCAGCCTTATGGAAGGGGCTCCATTTCCGCCACACAGCGGTTGATGGTGATCCCCTCCTGATAGAACTTGGCCTCGTAGTCGGTCATGACCCCCTGAGGGCCGTCGGCGTGGAGGTCCCGGGTGACCTGGTGGAGAGAGAACCCCGCCTGGGGAAACTCCTCCAGGGAGAATTCAAACAGAGGGTCGTTGTCGGTTTTAAAGTGGATCTCGCCGCCCTCCGCCAGCACCTGACGGTAAAGAGCCAGGAAATTGCGGTGGGTCAGGCGGCGCTTGGCCTGGCGCTTGGGAGGCCAGGGGTCGCAGAAGTTGATGAAGATCCGGTCTACCTCCCCGGGGGCGAACAGCTCCGGCAGGGCCGCCGCGTCCCCCACCAGGAAGAACACATTTTTCAGCTCCGCCTCCATGGCCCGTTCCATGGCCACCACCTGGGCGTCGGCCACCTTTTCCACAGCGATGAACAGCACTTCCGGGTTTTGCCGGGCGTTTTCCACCGTGAAGCGGCCCTTCCCGCAGCCCAGCTCCAGATAGAGGGCTGTGGCCCCGGGCATCAGATCCCGCCAATGCCCCCGCATGGCCGGGCCGTCCTTGATGTGGACGGCGCCGCAGCGCTCCATCCGGGGCACCAGGTTTTTCTTTTTCCGCATCCGCATGGGTGGTCCTCCGTTCAAAAAAGTGTGAGCAGTACTACTCTATCACAGGGAAAAGCAAATGTAAATGCCCCGGAGCGCGTGAAATTTTTTAATAAAAAAATTTTGTAAAAAATGGCATATTTTTCCTGCATGGGCCTGCAAATCTCTGCGGATTTTTCCTTGTAGGGAACAAAAAGCGGTGATACAATACCATTGAAATTTTCTTGCCCCCTTCCGCGGGGGACTGGAGAGGAGCGGACGCCATGCACGACACCTATCAAAGCCCCCTGTGCAGCCGGTACGCCAGCCGGACCATGCAGCATATCTTTTCCGACGACTTCAAATTTTCCACCTGGCGAAAGCTGTGGACCGCCCTGGCGGAGAGCGAGATGGAGATGGGCCTGCCCGTTACGGCGGAGCAGGTGGAGGAGCTGCGCGCCCATATCCACGACATCGACTACGACATGGCCGCCCGGGAGGAGGCCCGGGTCCGCCACGACGTGATGGCCCATGTCCGCACCTACGGCGCCTGCTGTCCCAAGGCCAAGGGCATCATCCACCTGGGGGCCACCTCCTGCTTTGTGGGGGACAACACGGATCTCATCCAGATGTACGAGGCTCTGGGCCAGATCCGCCGTCTCCTCATCAACGCCCTGGCGGCGCTGGCGGATTTCATGGAGCGCTGGAAGGACCAGCCCACCCTGGCCTTCACCCATTTTCAGGCCGCCCAGCCCACCACTGTGGGCAAGCGGGCCTCCCTGTGGGCCCACGACCTGCTGCTGGATCTGGAGCGGCTGGACTTTGAGCGGGAGCACCTGAAGCTTCGGGGCTGCAAGGGAACCACCGGCACCGGGGCCAGCTTCCTGGAGCTGTTCCACGGGGACAGCGACAAGGTGAAGGAGCTGGACCGGCGGGTGACGGAGAAAATGGGCTTCTCGGAGGCCTATCCCGTCACCGGCCAGACCTACAGCCGGAAGGTGGATTTCAACATCCTCTCCGTCCTCAGCGGCATCGCCCAGAGCGCCGCCAAGTTTTCCAACGACATCCGGCTCCTCAGCCACCTCAAGGAGTTTGACGAGCCCTTCGAGTCCGGCCAGATCGGCTCCTCTGCCATGGCCTACAAGCGAAATCCCATGCGCTCCGAGCGCATCGCCTCCTTGAGCCGGTATGTGATGTGCGACCTTTTGAACCCCTCCATTACCGCCGCTACCCAGTGGTTCGAGCGGACCCTGGACGACAGCGCCAACCGGCGCATCGCCATTCCCGAGGCCTTCCTGGCAGTGGACGCCATTTTGCAGCTCTACACCAACATCATCTCCGGCGGCTCCCCCTATCCCAAGGTGATGGAGCGCCATCTCGATGAGGAGCTGCCCTTCATGGCTACGGAGAATATCATGATGCACTGTGTGGAGAAGGGCGGCGACCGCCAGGAGCTCCACGAGGCTATCCGGGAGCACTCCGTGGCGGTGGCCAAGCAGATGAAGCTGGAGGGCGGAGACAACGATCTTTTGGACCGCATCGCCGCCGACAGCCGCTTCGGCGTCACCCGTTCGGAACTGGAGGGCCTTCTGGACGTGAAAAAGTTCACCGGCTGCGCCGCGGTGCAGACCGAGGATTTCCTCAACCAGTTCGTCCGGCCGGTGCTGGAGGAAAACCAGGATCTCCTGGGGGCGGAGATCTCCATCAACGTGTAAATCTGATCCCTCATCTGAGGAATTTCGAGGAGGAACTTCTATGTTAACAGCGATCGTAGGAATCAACTGGGGCGACGAGGGCAAGGGCCGGATGGTGGACCTGCTCAGCCGGGAGTACGACGTGGTGGTCCGCTACCAGGGCGGCGGCAACGCCGGCCACACGGTGGTCAACGAGCAGGGCAAGTTCGCCCTCCATCTGCTGCCCTCCGGCGTCTTCCGCAAGGGCGTGGTGAACATTCTGGGCAACGGCGTGGCCCTGGACTGTGAGAGCCTGTGGGAGGAGATGGAGGACGTGCGCTCCAAGGGCGTGTCCATCACTCCCGAGAACCTGAAGATCAGCGACCGGGCCTCTCTGCTGCTGCCCTGGCACCGGGATCTGGACAGCCTGGAGGAGGAGCGTCTTGCCGACAAGAAGTACGGCTCCACCAAGCAGGGCATCGCTCCCTTCTACTCCGACAAGTACCAGAAGAAGACGGTGATGGCCGGGGAGCTGCTCTATCCCGAGAAGCTCTGGGAGCATCTGGAGGGGATTCTGGAGTGGAAGAACCTGATTTTGGAGAGGGTCTACGGCGCCAAGCCCTATACCATGGAGGACCTGAAGGCCTGGGTGGCCGACTACGGCGAGAAGATCAAGCCCTTTGTCTGTGACGCCGGAGCCGTGCTCCGGGAGGCCCAGGCGGCGGGGAAGAGCATCCTCTTCGAGGCCCAGCTGGGCTCCCTGCGGGATCTGGACTACGGCATCTACCCCTATACCACCTCCTCCAACGCCATCGCCGCCTATGCCCCGGTGGGCTCCGGCCTGCCCGGCGCCAAGCTGGACAGCGTGGTGGGTGTGGTGAAGGCCTACTCCTCCTGCGTGGGCGAGGGCCCCTTCACCTGTGAGTTCTTCGGGGAAAAGGCGGAGAAGCTCCGGGAGGCCGGCGGCGAGTACGGCGCCAAGACCGGACGGCCCCGCCGGGTGGGTCCCATCGACATTGTGGCCACTCGCTACGGTGTCCAGTGCCAGGGGGCTACCAGCATCGCCCTGACCAAGATGGACGTGCTCAGCTATATGGATGAGATCCCCGTCTGCGCCCGCTATGAGCTGAACGGGGAGCAGATCGACTTCTTCCCCTTCCCGGCGGTGCTGCCCGACGCCAAGCCGGTGATGACCGCCATGCCCGGCTGGAAGTGCGACATCTCCGGCGCCCGCCGGTGGGAGGACCTGCCCAAGGCCGCCCGGGACTATGTGACGTATATTGAGCGGGAGATCGGCTGCCCCATCCAGTACGTCTCCGTGGGCGCCGAGCGGGACGCCTATATCAAGAGGTTCTGATCCCGGTCTGGGAGAAAAGAGGAGGGCCTCCGCGGAAGCACTGCTTCTGCGGAGGCCCTCCTGATTTTCAGGACTGTACGGCGGTCCCTTCGCCGTCCGCCGGGGGCTGGGAGCTGCTGTCGGGGGGCTCCTGGGACGGAACATCCTCCGTCTGGGCAGGGGGCTCCGTCTGAGCCGGCGTCTCCGTCTGAGCGGGGGGGTCCGGCTTGGGCTGGTCCGGCGGCAGGATCACATCCTTGCCGTTCTTGAAATAGCTGTAGCCGTATGTACCGTTGGCCAGTACCTGGTCGCCGTAATGCTGAGTGATGAGTTCCGTCACAGTGACCAGCCGGTAGCCGTGCTCCATCAGCCAGGGCACCAGCTCCCGTGCGGCCTCCACGGAGGTCTCATAGGTGCTGTGCATCAGGATCACCTGGCCGGTGAGATCTCCGGCCTCCGAGACCTTGGCCAGGATCTTGTCCACATCCCGGCTCAGCCAGTCCTCGGTGTCGATGGACCAGGTGACGACGCTGCGGCCGGTGGTGTATTTTACGGCATTGTTCATGGAGCCGTAGGGAGGCCGGAGCAGGTTAGGGGCGTGGCCCAGCACCTCGGTGAACACGGCGTCGGCCTGCTGTAAGTCTGCGGCGATCTCCTCGGCGCTCATCTTTCCCAGGTCCGCGTGGCGGTAGGAGTGGCTGCCTACCTCACAGCCCAGGGCCTCGGCCCGCCGCACAGCGTCGGCATCGTTCCAGAGGTTCCGGCCCACCTCGAAGAAGGTGGCTTTTGCGCCGTTTTCCTCCAGGATATCCAGGATCTGGTCGGTGTATTCGGCGTGGGGGCCGTCATCGAAGGTAAGGGCAACCATAGCCCCTTCCTGAGGGGCAGTCTGAAGAACGGGGTCTTCCGGCTGAACGGGATCCTTCTCTTGGCTGTCCTGGCTGCCGGAGATCTCCTGGATGCCGCTTTCCGGGGGCTGGGCGGGACTGGGGGCCTCCTCTGGAGGATCTTCCTCCTCAGCGGGACCTCCCTTCCACGGCGTTTCGTCTGCACTGTCCGTATCCTGAGGATCCCGCAGCGTAGGTTCGACGATCTCCACCTCGCCGTCATTGGGCGGCGCGGCGGGATTCTGAACGCCGCAGCCGACGGGCAGCAGAAGGAGCAGGGAGAGAAACAAAGCGAATCGTTTCATAATATCCTCACTTGACGAAAAATTGGAAAACAGGGAGAATTTGGGAATGCCATGTCTTTTCCCTATTATGACTGTTCCCCTTTCGGTTATCATCCTGTTTTTGGTAACAAATCATCTACAAAAAATGACAAAGCTCAGAGACTGTCGTGATCGTGAGGGGGCTTGGCGGCGGCGAACCACATGTTCCACTGGAAACGAAATACTGCCAACTCCTGCGGGGTGGCGCAAAGGAGGGTGAGCGTGCGCAGGGCAGGCCGTTCGTATACTATGTCCATCACCGCCCGCAGCACCGCCAGAGCGCCGACGGCAGGGGAGAAGTCCCCCAGGGCGGCCCAGCAGGGGAGCCGGACGTCCGTCTCGCCCCGGTCCAGGCGGCGGGCCAGGGCCTCCGCGGTCCACTGCCCCAAAGCCTCCGGCGAGGGGAAGATCTCCTTTGGAAGAGGATGTCCCGGCTCCAGTGCCAAGGTGACTTTTTCCGTCATAACGCGCTCCTTTCCCGCCGGAAGAGGCGGTCCTCCCCAGCAGAATTCACAATTTATTTACCACTTGTAACAGAATTTGCCTTGTTTTCAGAAATGGGGCCGTGCTATACTTTTTTCAAAAGACGGAGACGACCGCTTCTATTTATTATAGCAAAAGGCGCCGGGGTATGGCAAGAGGAGGCGGAGAGCCGCAAAAGAAAGGAAGGGAGCTGACCTATGAACAAGACCATTCCTACCTATGACGGGACGCTGCGGAGCCATCTCCTGATGGTGCCCGCCTGTATCAGCGAATGCTCCGGCATTCGGATTTTTGGCCGGCGGATCAAGTCCCTGGTTTTCTCCACCGATGTGGCGATCATTAAAAATGTCAATGCCGACGCCATCATCGCCGTCTATCCCTTCACGCCCCAGCCCAGCATTGCCCAAG
>CALXDB010000010.1 GCA_944386955.1 uncultured Oscillospiraceae bacterium | reverse complement strand
CCTGGCCTCCATCCGCCTGCTCACCGACTCCATTCTCCAGGCGGAGGACATGGACGGGGACCTGGTGCGGGAGTTCGTCATGGACATCGGACTGGAGGCGGAGCGGCTGACCAACATCACCGAAGATCTCCTCCGGCTGACCCACCTGGACAGCGGCGTGATGGAAGCGGCGGAGAGTGTAGAGGTGGAACCGGTGATCCGCCGGGTGTGCCACTCCCTCCAGATGCCCGCCGCCGGGCGGCGGATCAAGCTGGAGGTGCTGGTGGAGAACCCCTGCTGGGTGGTAGCCACCAAGGGAGAGGTCCACCAGATGATCTACAACCTGGTAGACAACGCCATCAAGTACAACCACGACGGCGGCTTCGTCCGGGTGCTGCTGTCGGCGGGAGAGACCTGGGCCTACATCACTGTGGAGGACAACGGCATCGGCATCCCCGAGGAGGACCTGGACCATGTGTTCGAGCGGTTCTACCGGGTGGATAAGGCCCGGTCCCGGGCCGCGGGAGGCACGGGCCTGGGGCTCTCCATTGTCCGGGACACGGTGCGCCGCCGGGGCGGTACCATTGACGCCGGTCCCCGGCCGGGAGGCGGCACGGTGTTCACCGTGCGCCTGCCCAGAGAGAGGAGGGAGGAACCGTGAGGAGATGGACCGTCCTGCTTCTGACGGTGCTGCTGGCACTGTCCGTGGTCTCCTGCGCCCGCCCGGAGCGGGAGCGGGAGGAGGGGGACTATCTTCTCTACGGCCTCGCCGGGGAGAAGGAGGCCGCCGGAGGCGACGCCATTCAGGCAGCCCCGGTGGATCTCGACCTGCCGGAGGACGCCTCCGTCACAGAGATTGCCCAGGCGCTGGTGGAGCGGCTGTGCCAGGGAGCAGGCGGCGTGTCCAGTCCCCTGCCGGAGAATGTGACCCTCAACAGCCTGCGCATCCAGGGCCGGCGGGCCTATGTGGACTTCAGTGTCCGCTACGCCGCCCTCACCGGCATCGACCTGAGCCTGGCGGACTATTGCGTCACCCTGACACTGACCCAGATGGAGGAAATCTCTGCGGTATCCATCACCGCCGGAGGGCGGGAACTGCCCTACCGGGACACCCAGGTGCTGATGGAGCAGGATGTGCTTCTTAGCGGTATGACCGATGTGATTGAAACGGTGGAGGTGACCCTCTATTTTCTGGGAGAGGACGGTTCTTTGGCGCCGGAGGACCGGATTCTGGAGCTCTATGAGGGCCAGAGCGTGGCGGAGAGCCTGATGGCCACGCTGTTGGAGGGGCCCCGGGACGACCATCTGACAGCTCTGCTGCCGGAGAATTTTGCCATCAACGGCGTGTGGGTAGAGGGCCGGACCTGCTATCTCAGTCTGTCCGCCAGATCGGTAGAACGGCTGCCCCAGGATCGGGACATCCAGGCGCTGATCCTGGACTCCATCGCCCGCAGCATCTACTCCATGGACGGTGTGGACGAGCTGCGCCTTCTGATAGACGGCCAGGAGAGCGACCGTTTCGGCCAGATTTCCGCGGCGCCCTACACCTTCCGCCCGGAGAACGACGCCGCCTCCTGAGCCCGAAGCGTCACAGACGGTTGACCGCGGCGGCAAAACATGGTACCCTGTCGGTAGAGACTGCGGCCCCGGGCCGGAAAGGAGCAGGCTATGACATACGAGGAGATGTTCGCCAAAGCGAAAGCCCTGCTGGCAGACGCGGACGCCAGCAGCATCCACGAGCACCTGGCCTATCAGTTCAACATCACCGGCGAGGCCCACGGGGCCTTCTACCTGGAGGTGCGGGACGGCGTTTTGTCTGTGGAGCCCTATACCTATCACGACCGGGACGTCCTCTTCACCTGCTCGGCGGAGACCCTGTTCAAGATTGCCGGAGGCAAGACGGACCCGGTGGGGGCGGTGCTTTTGGGCAAGATGAAGGTGGAGGGGAACATCGACAAGGCGCTGAAGCTGAAGGACCTGATCGTCCGCCGGTAAGTGGGGAGGAGGCTGTGCCTCCTCCCCTTTTCCGCGCCTTGGGGGAGATTTTGTGCGTTGCCGTTTCTGCCGTGCCATGGTATACTTTTCTTGAAAGAGAAGGCACTGTCAGGGAGGATCGCATGGTAAAGATTTTTTTGGTAGAGGACGAGAGCACCATCCGGGAGACGCTGCGGGATTCCGTACCCTGGAAGCAGCACGGCTTCGATTTTGTGGGCGAGGCCGGCGACGGAGAGATGGCCCTGCCCCTGCTCCGCCAGCAGAAGCCCGATGTGCTCATCACCGACATCCGCATGCCCTTTATGGATGGGCTGGAGCTGAGCAAACAGATCCTGCGGGAATTTCCCAAGATGAAGATCATCATTCTCTCCGGCTATGATGACTTTGAGTATGCCCGCCAGGCCATCGGCATCGGCGTGGAGCGCTACCTCCTCAAGCCCATCACCAAAAGCGCCCTGCTGGACGCTCTGGAGGAGATCAAGGAAAAGATCGAGGCCGAACAGGCTCAGCAGTCCTATCTGGATCGCTTCCGCCAGGAGACCCAGGAGTATGAGCAGTACACCCGCCGCCGCTTTCTGGAGCAGGTGATGGAGGGACGGCTCACCGTCCACCAGATCTACGACCGGGCGGAGGAGATGGGGGTGGATCTGGCGGCGGAGAGCTATGCCATCGCCCTCTTTTCCCTGCCGGAGGAGGACGAGACCGGTCAGCCTCCCTCCCGGTCCGCCGAGGCCCGGGAGGCCATCATGGAATTTTTCCTCAAATATCCGGAGTACCTGATCTCCCGCTGGAACCTGAACACCTATATGGTACTGGTGAAAGGGCCTGCCCTCCGCATCGATCAGGACTGCCAGCGGTGCATAGATTTCGTCCGCCGGCAGTTCGCGGCCATAGGGGCGGAGCAGGACTGGCACATCGCCATGGGCGACCCCGTCTCCCGGCTCAGCGCCCTGGCCGAGAGCTATCGGGCGGTGTCCCGTCTGTGGGCCTACCGGCACATCCTGCCCCACCAGCACATCCTTACCGCCCGGACAGTGGACCTGCTGGCAGGCGCCGGCGGCAACCGGGGCCTGGATCAGCTGGACCCGGAGAAGGTGGCCCCCGGTATTCTCCGCAGCGTCCTGCACAGCGGCGAGCTGGAGGAGCTGCCCAGCTTTGTGGAGCAGTACGTTCTCAATGTAGCGGAGGCCCTGGAGTCCAACGCCTTCTGCCAGTTTCTCATGCTGAGCGTCCGCTTCTCCGCGGCCAGCTTCCTTCAAAAGCTGGAGATCCCCCAGCAGGAGCTGCTGAGCCGCCTCTCCTGTTCTGCCATGATCGGCCGCACGGTGAGCCAGAGCGAGCTGAAGGACTATATCTATGAGGTCCTCCGCCGGGCCATGGAGCTGCGGGACAACGCCTCCACCAAGCAGGGGCGCAGCCTCCTGAAAAAAGCGGCGGCCTATATCGACCGCCACTACACCGAGGAGAAGCTGTCCCTCAACCAGGTGGCCCAGGAGATCAACATCAGTGCCAACTACCTCTCCGCCATCTTCAGCCAGGAGCTGGGAAAGACCTTCACCGAGTATGTCACCGGCAAGCGGATGGAGCTGGCCCGGGAGCTGCTGCGGACCACGGACAAGCGCTCCGGCGAGGTGGCCTTCGCCGTGGGCTACCGGGACCCCCACTACTTCAGCTTCCTCTTCAAGAAGACCCAGGGCTGCACGCCCAAGGAGTATCGAGCGGGAGGGAAGGTCCAGTGAAGCTGCCCGTTCCGCCCGCCGCCGGGCCTGTCACCATCCGCAGCAAAATGAACCGCCTGGTGCTGGCCGTGTGCATCCCCCTGGTCATCATCCTGGTGGTCATGCTGTCGCTGATGGTGGTCCACACCCAGCTGTACACCGACCTTCTCCACAATGTGACCACCGCGTCGGAGTTCAACCAGGACTTCAAGTCCAACATCGACCTGAAGATGTACTACTACGTCACCGGCAGCCAGTACTCCGAGGGGCTGCCTATCGAAGAGGTCCAGGCCGCCCAAAGCCTGGCCCGGGACCTGCTGGACACCACCACCAACCGGGAGAGCCGCCTGGCCATCGCCAGCGTGCTGGATCTGTGCCAGAATTTAGAGGAAAAAATTTATCAGATCCAGGACACCCAGGATTACGACGAGCGGCAAAACCAGCTGGAGAACAACATCAACGTCCTCACCGCCTTAATCCAGGAGTTCATGTACGACTATCTCTACACAGAGTCGGTGCAGCTGGACACTCTTCAAGCCCAGATGAACCAGCGGCTTTTGACGGAGCTGGTGCTGGTGTTCCTGCTGACCGCCGTGCTGCTGACCACGCTGACCCGCCACGCCGTGCGGCTGAGCCGGTCCATCACCCAGCCCATCACCGACCTGTGCGCCCGGGTGGAGGAGCTGGGCGGCGGCGACCTCACCCCCCGGGAGCCGGTGAAGGCCGACGAATACGAGATCCTCACCCTCAGCCAGGGCTTTGAGCAGATGGCGGGACGGCTGCAGGATCTGCTGGAGGAGACCACCCAGAAGCAGGAGTCCCTGCGGAAGATGGAGCTGGCCCTGCTCCAATCCCAGATCAATCCCCACTTCCTCTACAACACCATGGACACCATCATCTGGCTCATTGAGGCGGGGAAAAACCGGGAGGCCACGGAGATGATCTCCAACCTCTCCAACTTCTTCCGCTTTTCCCTGAGCAAGGGCAAGGATGTGATCACCCTGGCGGAGGAGGGGGAGCAGGTCCTCAGCTATCTGCGGATCCAGCAGGCCCGGTACCGGGACATCCTCCAGTATACCATGGACCTGCCCCAGGAGCTGGGGAACACCTCCCTGCCCAAGCTGACGCTGCAGCCCCTGGTGGAGAACGCCCTCTACCACGGCATCAAGATGAAGCGGGGCATGGGACATATCGCCATCCTGGCCCGGCGGGAGGGGGACTGCGTGGTCCTCCAGGTCACCGACGACGGGGCCGGCATCCCGCCGGCGCGGCTGGAGGAGCTGCGGCGGGCCATGGACCAGGGGGACCGGGTGGGCTTCGGCCTGGCCACGGTCCACGAGCGGCTGCGGCTGCTGTTCGGTCCGCCCTACGGACTGGAGATCCACAGCACAGAGGGCGTGGGCACCACGGTATGCGCCCGGGTGCCCTGCTCGGGAGAGGGAGGAGACCACTGAATGAGAAGAGGCTTACCGCTGCTGCTGGCATTGCTGCTGACGGGCCTTTTGTGGGTTCCGGGCTGCCGGCGGCAGGATCCCCCGACGGAGGACGAGGACCTGATCGTGGTGGGCGTCTCCCAGGTGGGTGCGGAGTCGGACTGGCGGGTAGCCTGCTCCGAGTCCATGAAGGCGGCCTTCTCCGAGGAGAACGGCTACCGCCTCCTCTTTGAGGACGCCCAGCAGAAGCAGGAGAACCAGATCCTGGCCATCCGGAAGTTCATTCAGCTGGGGGTGGATTACATCGTGCTGCTGCCCATCGTGGAGGAGGGCTGGGAGTCGGTTCTGCTGGAGGCGGAGGAGGCGGGGATCCCGGTGATCGTGGCGGACCGGGCGGTGGACGCATCGCCGGAGCTGTACGAGACCCGGGTGGGCTCCGACTTCCTGGCGGAGGGCGAGATGGCCACGGCCTGGCTGGAGGAGAAGTTCGCCGGCCGGTCCCAGGTGTCGGTGATCCACATCCAGGGCACCCCCGGCTCCACCGCCCAGGTGGGGCGGACGGCGGCTCTGGAGGCGGCGCTTGACCGCAACTGGAATTGGACGCTGCTGGCCCAGATGGACGGGGATTTTACCCAGGCCAAGTCCTACGAGGTGATGACGAATTTCCTGGCGGAGAACCACAGTCCGCCTATCGACCTGGTGTACTGTGAAAACGACAACGAGGCCTTCGGCACCATCCAAGCCCTGGAGGAGTACGGCTATGTCTGCGGGGCGGGCGGGGTGACGGTGGTGTGCTTCGACGCCACCCGCAACGGTCTTCGCTGGTGCATGGATGGGCGGATCTCCCTGGTGGTGGAGTGCGACCCCCTGCTGGGACCGCTGACGGCCCAGGTCATCGAGAAGCTGGAGGCCGGAGAGGCGCTAAAGACGGAGTACAGCACCGCCCAGCGGTGCTTTACCCCCCAGGATCTCTCCGAGGACTTTATCGCCCAGCGGCCCTATTGACCGGCATACTGATGAAAAAGTCCGCCGCGAAACGGTTCGTTTCGCGGCGGACTTCGTATCTGCTCCGCAGGATCACTCGATGCTGACGATATAGTAGTAGACAGGCTGGCCGCCGGGGAGCATGGACAGCTCCGCATTGGGGCAGACCTCGGCAAAAATGGCCTCGGCAGCGGCGGCGTCCTCCTCACTGACATCCTCGCCGTAGAACACGGTGACGAACTCGGCGCTCATGTCGGCGGCCTCCTGGGCCAGCTTGCGCACCAGCACGGAGATGTCCTTGTCGGTGCCGAAGAGCTTGCCTCCCAACAGGGCCAGGTAGTCGCCCTCGCTGATGGCGAAGCCGTCGAAGTCGCTGTTGCGGGCGGCGTAGGTGATCTGGGCGGTGGCCACGTTTTGGCTGGCCTCGGTCATGGCATTGAGGATGTCCTCCGGCTCCGCCTCCAGATCCACGTTCATCATGGCGGTGATGCCCTGGGGGATAGTGGTGGTGGGCACCACCACCACCTGCTTCTCGGTGAGGCCCACGCACTGCTGGGCCGCCATGATAATGTTCTTGTTGTTGGGCAGCACAAACACCACCTCGGAGGGGGTGCGGTTGATCTCATTGAGGATGCTCTCGGTGGAGGGGTTCATGGTCTGGCCCCCGGAGATGATGCCGTCCACCCCCAGATCCTTGAACACGGCGGCGATGCCCTCGCCGGCGCAGACGGACAAAAAGCCGTACCGCTTCTCCGGGGCGGCCACGGCGGGCTCTGCCTCCATCTCCGCCTCCACGGCATCCAGGTCGTCCACGCTCTGGGCCTTCCGCCCGGCGGCCAGGTCGTCGGCCTGGGTGCGCATGTTCTCAATCTTGGCCAGCTCCAGGGTGCCGTACTTCTGGGCCTCGGTGAGGGCGGCGCCGGGGATGTTGGTGTGAACGTGGACCTTGAAGGCCTCGTCGTCCTCGCCGATGACCAGGCTGTCACCGATGCTGTCCAAATACTTCCGCAGGGGCTCCAGGGACTTCTCCACCGTCTTGCGGACGATGAACACGGTGTCGAAGGCGAAGGTGATCTCGTCGGCGGAGAGGGCCTCAAAGTCCGCCTTCTCCTGGGCGGGCTTCCCCTCGTCCACCTCGGGCAGAGCCTCGCCCCGCATGGCGGCCAGCATGCCCTCCAAAATCACCAGGTAGCCCTTGCCGCCGGCGTCCACCACATTGGCTTTTTTCAGTACAGGGTTCATATCCGTCGTCTGGGCCAGGACCTCGTAGCCGGTCTTGATGGCCTCCTCCAGTACAAATTCCGCGTCGTTTTGCTCCGCGGCCGCCTCCACCGCCCGCTTGGAGGCGAGACGGGAGACGGTGAGGACGGTGCCCTCGGCGGGCTTCATCACCGCGCCGTAGGCGGCGGCCACGCCCTCCTGCATGGCGGCGGCGAACCGCCGTCCGTCGGCCTCCTCCTGGTTCTTCAGTCCCTTGGAGATGCCCCGGAAGAGGAGGGAGAGGATCACGCCGGAGTTGCCCCGGGCCCCCCGGAGGAGGGCGGAGGCGCAGACCTTGCTGGCCTGGCCCACCGAGTCGGGAGTGATCTTCCGCAGCTCTGCGGCGGCGGTATTGATGGTCATGGACATATTGGTGCCCGTGTCCCCATCGGGCACAGGAAACACGTTGAGATCGTTGATAGCCTGCTTCTGCAGGGCGATGGCCGCAGCGCCGTGGAGGACCATCTGCTTAAACAGAATACCGTCAATGGTATGCTTCATAGCTCCTTCTCTCCTCCTTGGCTCACAGAACGATGGAGTCCACGCAGACATCCACGTTCTTGACTTCCACCCCGGTGTATTTGTTGACCTTATAGCGGACCTCGCTCATGATGGAGCGGCAGGCGGCAGTGATGTTCACCCCGTGCTCCACGATGATGTGCAGCCGGATGGACACGGTACCGTCCTCATTGTAGGTAACGCGCACGCCCTTGCTCATGGCTTCCTTCCGCAGGAGGTGGACCAGGCCGTCGGTCATGGAGCGATAGGCCATGCCCTTGACGCCAAAACAGTTGGTGGCGGCGTTGCCGGTGATGTTGGCCACAACGCTGCTGCTGATGCTGATCGTGCCCTTGTCATTGTTCAGCTTGATCATATTACAACATCCTTTCATCGGGATCGTTCAATCAGATTCTTGTGGTGTGGTCACTGATACATCATTATACATGAAAACACGATAGATAACAAGTAGGAAAAGAAAAAGTTACCCCCCACACTGAAAAAGTATTGAAAAAAAGGGCCGTTTGCCATAGAATAAAGGTCAGAATGGACCGGAGGACTCTGTTCTCCGGCACTGGAAGGAGAACCCCATGCGAGTGATCACAGGAACGGCCCGGGGCCGGCGGCTGAAGGAGCTGAGCGGGATGGAGACCCGCCCCACCACCGACCGGGTAAAGGAGGGCCTTTTTAATATTATCCAGTTTGATATCGAGGGCCGGCAGGTGCTGGACCTCTTCGCCGGTACCGGCCAGCTGGGCATCGAGGCGCTGAGCCGGGGCGCTGCAGCGGCGGTATTCGTGGATCAGCGGCGGGATGCCGCGGCGCTGGTGCGGGAGAACCTCCAACTCACCGGCCTGGCCGATCGGGCCCAGGTGGTGAACGGGGAATCCCTCGGGTATCTGGAGCGGTGCGGCCGGCAGTTCGACCTCATCTTCCTGGATCCGCCCTACGGCGCAGGCCTTCTGGAAAAAGCAGTGGAGACCGTTGCAAGGTTTGACATTCTTCGTCCGCATGGTATAATGGTGTGCGAGAGTTATGTCGACACGGCATTGCCCGAGACAGCGGCGCCCTACCGGCTCCACCGGACTTACCGGTACGGCCGGATCAAGCTGACGGTGTATCGCCGGGAGGGGGAGGATCAGGCGTGAGAACGGCCATCTGCCCGGGGAGCTTCGACCCCATTACGCTGGGCCATCTGGATCTCATCCGGAGGGCGGCGGCTCTCTTTGACCGGGTGATCGTCTGCGTCATGTCCAACGGCTCCAAGGACCGGGGGATGTTCCCGCCGGAGAAGCGGCTCCAGCTGGCCCGGCTGGCGGTGGCGGAGCTGCCCAACGTGGAGGCGGAGCTGTGGACGGGCCTTTTGGCGGACTTCTGCGCCCAGCGGCAGGCCCAGGTCATTGTGAAGGGCGTCCGCAACGCCACAGACTTCGACTGGGAGTACCAGATGACCTGGATCAACCGGGGGCTGGGGAACGGCCCGGAGACGGTGCTGCTGCCGGCGGCGCCGGAGTATCTCTGGTTCAGCTCTACCATGGCCCGGGAGATGATCCGCTACGGCCAGGATCTCAGGAAGTATTTGCCCTCCGCGGTGGCGGAGGAGATCATAAAGGGGATAGAGGACTATGGCGAGCAATAACAGTCACAACGATGTACTGCATTTGATCGATATGTTATATGAGACGGTGGACGAGGCCAAGAGCGCTGCCTTCAGCAGCGACAAGTGCATCGTTTCCCGCAACGAGGTGCTGGACATGCTGGGGGAACTGCGGGCCCAGCTGCCCGCGGAGCTGAAGAAGGCCCAGGAGCTGATCCGGGCCCGGGACGAGTATGTGGAGGCGGCCAAGCGGGAGGCGGACAACGTCCGGCGGAAGGCGGATCTGGACGCCAAGACCATCGTCAGCGAGAGCCGCATCACCCAGGCCGCCCGGGAGAAGGGGCATGAAATCGTCCGCCGGGCGGAGGAGCGGGCCCACAACATGCTCCAGGTGACCAACGAGTACACCGAGGATGCCCTGCGCCGCACCGAGGAGGCCATCCAGATGGCCCTCCAGGAGATGCAGGAGGCCCGCAGCCGCTACCGCGCCGCCTCCAACGAGCGGATGCAGGACGCGAGACGCCGGATGGAGGAGGAGCCCTCCGAGACCCACGAATAAACCGGAACACAAAAACGCCGCCGCGAAGTGAAGTTCGCGGCGGCGTTTTTTGCATAGTATCCGTATACGGCTTACTGCTCCATGGCCTGGTTGATCCGGTCCTCGCAGCTGCGCATGGCCAGGATGGTCTTCTCCATCAGCTCCTCCAGGGTCCATCCCAGGCGCTCCGCCCCCTGAGCGATCACGTCCCGGCTGCACCCGGCGGCAAACTTCTTGTCCTTGAACTTCTTCTTCAGGCTGGAGACCTCCATGTCCTGGACGCTCTTGCTGGGCCTCATCCGGGCGGCGGCGCCGATGAGGCCGGTGAGCTCGTCGGCGGCGAAGAGCACCTTCTCCATCTCATGGGTGGGCTCCACATCGCAGCACAGGCCGTAGCCGTGGCTGCATACGGCGTGGATGAACGCCTCGCTGAGCCCGGCGGGGCGGAGGAGCTCCGGAGCCTTCCGGCAGTGCTCCTCCGGCCACTTCTCAAAGTCGATGTCGTGGAGGAGGCCCACCATGGCCCAGAACTCGGCGTCCTCGCCGCAGCCCAGCTCCCTGGCGTACCAGTCCATGACTCCCTCCACCGTCAGGGCGTGCTGGATGTGGAAGGGCTCGCTGTTATACTGCTTCAGCAGGTCCAGGGCCTGCTGCCGCGTCAGATTTTCCCGCATGGATCATTCTCCTTTGTACCGCCGCCCCTCAGGCGGCTTTTTTGACAGTATACCCCCTCCCGGCGCTCCCGTCAACAGATCACCGCGCCCAGGAGATTGACGAAGGTCTCCGCGTGGCGGGCCCTGGAGTTGCCCAGCCGCTCAAAGAGGGCCCGCAGGCAGGGGTCCGGAGCTCCGGCGGCGGCCCGGAAGTAGTTGAAGCTGCCGCAGGTAGCCTCGTGGTAGGCCGAGCGCAGAGTATCGCAGTAGGGACCGATCTCCGGCATGGGGATCTGGCGGGTAGAGTGGAAGCACTCCCCGGTGATGAGGTAGTAAATGGCCCGCAGACGGCGGACATGGTCCATCTCATCCAGCATCATCTGCCGGATGGCGCGGGCCGCTGCTGGGTTGGGGGCCTTGGGGTAGAAGCACCGATAGAACCGGCAGTTGGCGATCTCCACCTCCAGAAAGCCGATGATCACATTGATGGAGTTCTGGGCGGCGGTGCCCAGGCAGCAAGGATTGCGCTGGGCCCCGGGCAGCTCCATCAGCTCGTCGTCCCCGGGAATGGGGGTGCCGGGCAGCTCCCCGTCCTCGTTCCGGGACTCGGGGAAGGTATTCAGCTCCGGCAGCACCCGCTGCCAGATCCGGTCGTAGTCCTCATAATCATAGGTCTGCGGCGCCATCTGGGACGCCGTCTGATATGTATCCATGACAACAGCCTCCTTTGCACGCCATTCTATGCTGCAAAGGAGGCTATGGTACCGTCAGGACTGTGCCGAGCCGATGACGCCCTCCAGCAGGGCCGCCAGATGCTCCGCCGCCATCACATACCCCTCAAAGCCGTGTCCGGCAATGGTCTTCACGCAAGCGGCCCGGATGTAGGACACCTGGCGGAAATCCTCCCGTTTAGACACGTCGGAGATGTGGACCTCCACCGTGGGGATGCCCACCGCCTTCACCGCGTCCAGCAGGGCCACGCTGGTGTGGGTGTAGGCGGCGGGGTTGATGATGATGCCGTCCACATGGTCGAAATAGGCCTGCTGGATGGCAGTCACCAGATCCCCCTCGTGGTTGGACTGGTAGAAGGACACCTCCGCCCCCAGCCTCTCGCAGCCCTGCCGCACATAGGCCAGCAGGTCCTCATAGGTATTTTTGCCGTAGATATCCGGCTCCCGGATGCCCAGCATATTGATATTGGGGCCGTTGAGTACCAAAAATTTCATTTCATCGTCCTCCCAAAAAGGCCTCTGCCAGTTCTTTTGCCAGTTCCTCCGGCGCTCCCACGTTGGCAAACTCCCAGTCCGCCGCAGCGGCGTAGTAGGGCTCCCGCTCCGCTTCCATCTCCCGGAGGCGCTGGGTAGAGGAGGACAGGGGCCGCCCTGCCAGAGGCAGCTCCTCCACCGGGCGGCGCAGGCGGCAGATCCAGCCGTTTTGCCGCAGAAGGGGCAGATTTTCCGCCCGCAGCACCGCGCCGCCGCCGGTGGCGATCACCACGCCGGACCGCTTGCCAAGCTCCGCCAGTGCCGCGGTCTCCCGCTTCCGGAAGCCCGCCTCCCCCTCTTTCTCAAAGATTTCCGGGATGGACATCCCCGCTCTTTCGACGATGAAGCTGTCAGCGTCCAGGAAGGGGCGGTCCAGCAGCTCCGCCGCCAGACGGCCCAGAGTGGACTTGCCGCTGCCGGGCATCCCGATGAGGACCAGATTGGTGACGTCCGCCTTCACCTGCTGCAGCACCGCCTCCATTTTCTCATCGGAGATCGTCTCTCCGGTGAAGAGCTCAGCGGCCCGCTTGGCCTGGGCCACCAGCATGGGGAGGCCTCCGGCGTAGGGGACCCCCAAGTCCTCCGCCTGGAGGAGGAAGGCGGTTTTCAGCGGATTGTACACCACGTCCGCCGCGCCCTTCAGGTTGGGGAAGCGGCTGAGGTCCAGGGCGGCGTTCCCGTTATTCGGAAACATGCCTACGGGAGTGGTGTTGACGATGAGCTCCGCGTCGGCGCGGTCGTAGACGTTGTCGTAGTTGAGAACTCCGGACCGGGACACCCGGTCCACGGAGGCGGCCCCCAGGTCCTCCAGGGCCTTGGAGGCGGTGAGGGAGGTGCCCCCGCTGCCCAGCACCAGGCAGCGGCGGCCCCTGGGGTCCACGCCGCCCCGGCGGAGGGTGGTGCAGAAGCCGTAGTAGTCGGTGTTGTCTCCAAAGAGGGTGCCGTCGGCCTGGCGGACCAGGGTGTTGACGCAGCCGATGCGCCGGGCGCCCTCCCCCAGTGCGCCGCACCAGGGCAGGACGGTTTTCTTATAGGGGATGGTCACATTGAGGCCCCGGAAGTCCCGTGCCTCCAGAAAGGCGGGAAGCTCCTCCGGGGAGAGCTCCCGCAGCTGGTAGTCGTAATCGGCCAGCAGGCCGTGGATGCGGGGGGAGTGGCTGTGGCCCAGCCGCTCGCCGATCAGTCCATATTCCATGGGGTTCACCTCTTCTTTTCTCCTCTCGCCGGAGGGGCGGGGTTTTGCTCCTCTGACGGGAGATTGGCTGTTTTTGTCGGTGGCCGACGGTTTTTCGTTTGGTGTTATGCCTCCGGCGGCCTACTTTTGTCGCTGAACAAAAGTAGGCAAAAATCAGCTTAGAACCTACGGTTCTAAGGACTCCCTTTGGCCTATTATGGGAAGTCTGTACCGTTTGTTTCGTTGGTTTGGTCCGGCTGACGGATGCAAGGGGGTCGGAGTTCCCCTCCTTCCGCGCTTCAGCGCGCTCCCCTGGTGGTTGTTGGGGTCTCTACAATCGCACCCATCGAAAGCCTTCCCCCCTTGGGGGAAGGTGCCCCCGAAAGGGGGCGGATGAGGGACCGCGCGGTACAGAGGATCGGTAGAAGGAAGTCTTTGCCCTTGGGTTCCCCTCATCCGGCGCTTCGCGCCACCTTCCCCCAAGGGGGGAAGGCTTAGAGAGGACCATCGTCTACCCACCGCACGAGCGCGCCGAAGCGCGGAAACAGGGGCAGGCACGCACGTCAACCGGCGTCACCTGTACCAAACCAACAGCAAAAAGCCTCCCTGACTTCCAAGTCTTGGTAACAAACAAAAGGAGTCCTTAGAACCTTGGTTCTAAGCGGACTTTTGCCTACTTTTCTTCCGCGAGAAAAGTAGGCCGCCGGAGGCAAAACACCAGACAGTACACCGTCGGCCGAACCAGAAGAAAAAATCAAACGTCAGAACAAGAAAAAAGGGGGAAAGGTCCCGAGGGAGGGGGGATCTCCCCCCTCCCGTCGGAAAAGCCTCACACCTCGCTGTAAGCGCCCAGGAGGACGAAGAACTCCAACTCCTGCTCCAGCTCGCTGAGGAGCTTCACCACCTGCTCGTCGTAGATGCTGCCCTCAAAGTCCATGTAGAACATGTAGTGGAAGTCCGCGCCGGTGATGGGGCGGCTCTCCAGCTTGGTCATGTTGAGGCCCAGAGAGGAAAACCGGGACAGGATCCGGGTCAGGGAGCCGGGGGTGTGGCCCACCTTGAACATGAGGCTCAGGTGGTTGGCCCCCGGGTAGATCTCCGTGTTCTTGGAGATGACGATGAACCGGGTGTAGTTGTTGTCCGTATCCTGGATGCCGTGGCTCAGCTCGCTGAGGCCGTAGATCCCGGCACACACTGGGCTGGAGATGGCAGCCACATCGCTGCGGCCGCTCTCCGCCACCATCTTGGCCGCCATGGCCGTGTTCTCACACACCGTCACCGTCACCATGGGCATGGTCTTCAAAAACTCACTGCACTGACCGATGGCCTGCTCGTGAGAGAAGATCTCCGTGATCTTCTTCACGTCCGTGCCCGGCTTCGCCATGAGACTGTGGCTCACATGGAGCTTCACACTGCGGACGATGTGGAAATCAAAGGACCGCATCAGGTCATAGACCCCGTTGACACTGCCGTGGGAGCTGTTTTCAATGGGCAGCACACCGTACTGGCACATGCCCTTCTGCACAGCGGAGAACACCCCCTCCCAGGTGCGGAAATACATAATATCCGCAAAGGCGAAGGCCTTGTCACAGGCCTGCTGGGCATAGGACCCCTCCACCCCCTGGCAGGCCACCACTGCCTTCTTGGGGAAGAGCTGGGGCGTGGTCTCCAGCGCCCGCTGGATGTCCCGGGCCACGGCAGACTCCGGGGCCATCAGCTGCCCCTGATAGGTGCGGCTGAGGTCGAAGAGCGTGGCAAAGAGGATCCGGGCATAGCCGTCCAGCTGGTCTCCCGCCTGGGCGGAGATCCGGGACAGGATCTCCCGCTCCCGGCCCTGGTTCACCACCGCCAGGCCGTGCTCCTTCTTGTATTCCGCCACCTGGCGGCACAGGTCCATTCTCTTGAGGAACAGGTCCGTCAGCTCCGTGTCCACCTCGTCCAGATTCTTACGCAGTTGTTCGAGATCCATAATTTCTTCCTTCCTCCCGCCGCCGGCGGGTCCTTTCCTATCCAAAATTGGTTTATTCTCCCAAAATCGCGTCCGCCAGGGCGATGGCGGCGGCGGCCTCCACACAGGGCACCGCCCGGGTGACCACGCAGGGGTCGTGGCGGCCCTTGATGATGAGCTCTGTCTCCTCCATGGTGGTGAGATCCACCGAGGGCTGGGGCCTGGAGATGGAGGGGGTGGGCTTGAAGGCGCACCGGAACAGCAGGGGCATGCCGGTGGAGAGGCCTCCCAGGATGCCGCCGTGGCGGTTGGTCTCCGTCACCACCTTCCCCTCCCGGATGCGGAAGGGGTCGTTGTTCTCCGAGCCGTGGAGCTTCGCCGCGGCGAAGCCCGCCCCGAACTCGATGCCCTTCACCGCCGGGATGCCGAACACCGCCCGGGCGATGCGGTTTTCCAGGCCGTCGAACATGGGGCCGCCCAGGCCCACCGGCAGTCCCAGCACGCAGCACTCCACCGTGCCGCCCACGCTGTCCTGCTGGGCGGAGGCGTCGTAGATGGCGGCCAGCATCCGCCGCCCCGCCTCCTCGTCCACCACCGCCAGGGGGCGGCGGGCGGAGACGGTGTGAAGCTGCTCCGCCGTCACCTCCACCGGGTGGAAGGGAGTGTCCTTCACCCCGGCGATGGCGTCGATGTGGGCGCCGATGGTGATGCCCCGGCGGCTGTAAAGCTGGAGGAGGATGCCTCCGGCGATGCAGAGGGGGGCGGTGAGGCGTCCGGAGAAGTGGCCGCCGCCCCGGACGTCGTTGTGGCCCCCCCACTTCACCCAGGCGGGGTAATCGGCGTGACCGGGCCGGGGCACCGCGAGGACGTTCTGATAGTCCTGGGACCGGGTGTCGGTATTCTCGATGACGGCGCAGAGGGGCGCGCCGCAGGTGCGGCCGCTGACCAGCCCCGAGAGGATCTTGGGCACGTCCCCCTCCTTCCGGGCGGTGGTGTGGAGGCCCTGGCCGGGGCGGCGGCGGTCCAGGAAGGCCTGGAGCGCCTCCAGGTCCACAGCCTCCCCGGCGGGGAGGCCGTCCACCACCACGCCGATGCCCTGGGCGTGGGACTGACCGAAGATGGAAATTTTGATGCGATCGCCAAATTCAGAGGACATGGACTTCCCCTCCCAACCGTTGGTATTCCTCCCAGAAGTCCGGGTAGGACTTTTTGACGCACTCCGCGCCGGTCAGCGTCACCGGCCCGTCGGCCCGGGTGGCCAGCACCGCCGCCATCATGGCAATGCGGTGGTCGTTGCAGCAGTCCACGGTCACGTTCCCGCGAAGCCGCTGCTGACCGAAGATGGAGAGACTGTCAGGTCCCTCCTCCGCCCGGACACCGAAGGCCTCTAAGGTCCCCCGGACGGTGGCAATGCGGTCGCTCTCCTTCAGCCGCAGCCGCCCGGCATTTTTGAGCCTTGTGCAGCCGCCGCTGCCTGCCGCCAGGGCCGCCAGAGGCGGCACCAGGTCCGGGATGTGGCACACGTCCAGACTCCGGTGGCCGGGCACGTCCCGGAAAAAGTCCAGCATGTCCACGATGATCCGGTCCCCCTGGGGGGAGGCGGGGTTCATCCCCGCCACCGTCACAGCGCTGCCCAGCTGCTTTGCGGCGTACCAGAAGGCGGCCTGGGACCAGTCCGCCTCCACCCGGCAGCGGCAGGGGCGGTACTGCTGGGGACCGGAGATCCGGTGGACGCAGCCCCGCTCCCGCCGCAGCTTCACGCCGAAGCGCTCCTGGGCCTCCCGGGTGATGGCCAGATAGCTCACCGACTCCAGATTGGTGGTGGGCACCACCACGGAATCCCCATCGAGAAGAGGCAGGGCGAAGAAGAGGCCGGTGAAAAACTGGCTGGACACGTTCCCCGGCAGGGCGTACTCCCCGGGGGTCAGCGTTCCGCGGATGGTAATTTCCCCATTCTCCTGCTCCCAGGAGATCCCCCGCTGGGAGAAGAGGTCCATATAGGGTCCCTGGGGCCGCTCCAGAAGGCGGCCGTGGCCGGTGAACACCCCGCCGCCCCGGAGGACCAGGGCGATGGGGATAAGAAATCGTAGAGTGGAGCCGGACTCCCCGCAGTCGAGCCGGGGCAGGTCCCCGCCCTGGGTCCGCCGTCCTCCCGTGCCCATGATATGGACGGTGCCGGGGGACGTCTCCTCCCAGGAGGCCCCCAGGGCCTCCATGCACCGGAGGGTGGCCTCCACATCCTGGGAGAAGGCCACGTTCTCAATGGTGCTCTCCCCCTCCGCCAGGGCGGCGGCAATGATGAGGCGGTGGGCCTGGGATTTGCTGGGGGGCGGAGTGACGGTGCCCCGCAGCTTCTTTGGTACAATGGTCAGATTCACAGCGCCGCCTCCACAAATTCCTTCAGTTCTGCCATGGTGAGCCGGACGGTCTCCGCCCGGCCGATCTCCCGGAGGACCACCACGTCGATGTGGTCGCCGCTGCGCTTCTTGTCCCCGGCGGCGGCGTCCAGCAGCTCCTCAGCGGAGTAGTCACAGGCGGTGGGCAGATCATACCGGCGGTTGGCCTCCAGGATCTCCTCCAGCACCCCCGCCGGGGTGTGGCCCAGCCGCTCCGCCGCCCGGGTCACCAGCACCATGCCGATGGCCACGGCGTGGCCGTGGGGCACCCGGTAGCCGCTGCACCGCTCCACGGCGTGGCCCAGGGTGTGGCCGAAGTTGAGGAGTTTTCGCCGTCCCCGCTCATACTCGTCCTCCGCCACCACGGAGGCCTTGATCTCCACGTTCCGGCGCACCGCCTGGGGAAGCCAGCCGTGGACGTTCTCCGCGAGGAGGCGGCGGAAGAAGGAGGCGTCGGCGATGAGGCCGTGCTTCAAGGTCTCCGCCGCCCCGTCGGCAAAAGTCTCCGGCGGGAGGGTGGCGAAGGTGTCGCAGTCGCAGACCACCATCCGGGGCGGCCAGAAGGCCCCCACCAGGTTCTTCCCCGCCTCCAGGTCCACGGCGGTCTTGCCCCCCACAGAGGAATCGGAGGCTGCCAGGAAGGTGGTGGGCACCTGGATGTAGTCGATGCCCCGCTGGTAGGTGGCGGCGGCGAAGCCCGCCATGTCCCCGGTGACCCCGCCGCCGAGGGCCAGGATACAGTCGCTGCGGGTCAGGTGGTTGGCGGCCAGAAATTCCAGGATCTCCCCGTATGTGGAGAGGGTCTTGCTCCGCTCTCCGGCGGGGAAGGTGCAGAGGAGGGGGGTGAAGCCCGCGTCCTGAAGGCTCCTCCCCACCCGGTCGGCGTAGAGCTTCCGGACGGTGGTGTCCGTCACCACGCAGCACCGGCGGGAATCGGTAATGTTCCGGAGCAATTCCCCGCACCGGTCCAAAAGGCCGCTGCCGATATGCACCGGGTAGTCCCGGGACGCCTGTACCTGTACCGTCTCCATCAGTCCGTCTCCTCCTTTCGATCCAGCTCCGTCTTTCGCTCCCGGCCCTCCCGGAGAAGGGCGGTAAGGGCATCCTCGTCGCCCTCCACGATGGCCTTGTCGTACGCCTCCAGCCGCTCCACCAGGCCCCGGATCTCCCTGTGGAGGTCCTCCCGGTTCAACATGAAGAGCTCCGCCCACATCCTCTCATTGAGAAAGGCCACCCTCGTCATATCCCGGAAGCTCCCCGCAGAGAACCCCCGGTGCTCCGGGGCGGTGGGGCTTTTCACATAGGCGCTGGACACCACATGGGCCAGCTGGCTGGTGAGGGCGATGATCCGGTCGTGCTGCTGGGGGGTGGCGATCTGGTAGCGGGTGAAGCCGATGGCGTCGAACACATCCTTCAGCCGCTTCATGGTCTCGATGTCGATGTCCCGGTGGGGCACCAGGATCATGGAGGCATTGACGAAGAGGTCCCGCCGGGAGTGCTCGAAGCCCAGCTTGGCCATGCCCTCCATGGGGTGGCCGCCGATGAAGGTGAAGCCGTGTTCCTCAGCCGCCGCCCAGCAGGGCTCACACACCGCCTGCTTCACCCCGGCGCAGTCCACCACCACGGCCCCCTTCTGGATGACCTGGGCGTGGCTCTGCACCCACGCTACGGTGTCCCGGGGATAGAGGGCCAGGATGAGGAGGCCGCACTCTCCAATCCGCTCCTCGGTGAGTTCCTCGTCGATGACCTCCAGGAGCTTGGCCCGGTAGACCACCGGTCGGGACAGATCCGCCCCCAGTACGGTGTGGGCGGTGTTGGCCTTCACGGCCCGGGCCAGGGAGCCGCCGATGAGCCCCAGTCCTACGATGCCTACTGTCATGGTACGTCCCTCCCCTGCTTACATCTGCTCGTAATTGTACTGGCAGTAGGGCAGGATGTGGCGCACATCCTCCGCCAGAGCGGCGAAGGCGGCGGGGGTGATGGACTGGGGACCGTCGCACCAGGCGTGCTGGGGATCGTTGTGGACCTCGATCATCAGTCCGTCGGCCCCGGCAGCGGCGGCGGCCAGAGCCATGGGCCGCACCAGGGCAGCCTTGCCGGTGGCGTGGCTGGGGTCGATGACCACCGGCAGGTGGCTCATAGTCTTGAGGACCGGCACGGCGCTCAGGTCCAGGGTGTTCCGGGTGGCAGTCTCGAAGGTGCGGATGCCCCGCTCGCAGAGGATCACCTGTTCGTTGCCCCCGGCCATGACGTACTCGGCGCTCATGAGCAGCTCCTGGAGGGTGGCGGACATGCCCCGCTTGATGAGGATGGGCTTGCGGAGGTGGCCCAGCTCCTTGAGGAGCTCGAAGTTCTGCATGTTCCGGGCCCCCACCTGGATGATGTCCACCTCGTCGAAGCAGTCCAGCTGGTGGAGGTCCATGATCTCGGTGATGATGGGAAGGCCCGTCTTCTCCTTGGCCTCCAGCAGAAGGCGGATTCCCTCGGCCCCGAGGCCCTGGAAGGAGTAGGGGGAGGTGCGGGGCTTGAAGGCGCCGCCCCGGAGGATCCCCGCCCCGGCGGCCTTCACATCGGCGGCCACGGCGCAGATCTGCTCCTCCGTCTCCACGGAGCAGGGCCCGGCGATGAACTGGAAGTTGCCGCCCCCCAGCTTCATGTCCCCCACCTCGATCACCGTGTCCTGGGGGTGGAACTTCCGGTTGGCGTTTTTGAAGGGCTCCTGGATCCGCTTGACGGACTCCACGATGTCCAGGGCCTTGATGAGATCGATGTCCACCACGGAGGTATCCCCCACCAGGCCCATCACGGTCTGGTTGGCGCCGTTGCTGATGTGGAGCTCCAGGCCCAGGCTCTTCAGCCAGTTTTTCAGGTTCTCCAACTGCTTTTCATTGGGATTTTTCTTCAAAATCACGACCATAACTGTTTCCTCCTCGCCCTATAGGCGCGTAATGTAAGCGGCAGCAATAGAAAAAGGGCTCCACAGTGCACCCACCGTGAAGCCCCGAAAAACATTCTGGCTCGTTATGCCGCCTGATCTGCGTGCATACTCTTCTCGGTGAACGCCAAATAAGCCTTACCGCCAAAAAAGCCGGTAAAGCTAAAAAAGAAGTAGTATGCCTTTGTCAGAAGGCTGCGATCCATCATTGTCCGTGCTCCTGTTTTGAAATCGGAACTAGTATAGCACAGCCCCTCTATATTGTAAAGACTTTTTTCGCAAAAAGCGCCCCGGCAGCTCCGCCGGGACGCTTTTCTTTCTCCTGTTACAGCTTGAGTCCGGGGATATTCAGGCCGCCGGCGAGGCCCTCCATGCTCTTGTTCATGGCTTCCTCCGCCTGGCGCAGCACCTCGTTGACGGCGCTGAGGACCATGTCCTGAACGGTCTCCGCGTCCTCGGGGTTCAGCACCTCGGGGCTGATGGTCAGCTCCGTCAGCTCTTTCTTGCCGTTTGCCACCGCCTTCACGGCTCCGCCGCCCACAGAGGCGGTGAAGAGGGTCTTCTCCACCTCCTCCTGCTTCTGAGCCATCTCCTGCTGCATCTTCATGATCTTCTGCTGCATCTGGGCCTGCTGGCGCATCATATTGCCGCCGCCAAAGCCCCCCATACCCTTGGGAAATCCGCCTTTTGCCATGTCAAATTCCTCACTTTACCTTAAAATTATCAAACTGACTGCCAAGCCCGATGAGAGCGTCCAGCTTGTCCTCCGGCTGGGCCGCCGGGGACTTTGCCGCCGAGGGCAGCTTTCCTACAGAGAAGGTAACGGCGATGGGCCGTCCTGCCGCCGCGCTGGTGACCTCCTGAAGCACCGCTTGGACCTTATCGTTATGGAGCTGATTTTTGGTAAGATCACTGGCGCAGATCACCGTCAGCAGATCCCCCTCCATCACACCCCAGGCGCTGTCCAGAAAGGCCCGGTTCATAGCTGGGAGACGGCTCTTGTAACTGTTCAAAAGCCGGGGCCACAGGTCCCCCTCCCCCGCCGGAGCCGGAGCGGATGGCGCCGGAGCGACCGGAGCGGCCTGGACCGGTGGCGTCTCCCCCTCCACGGCCGGGGGTCCTTCCTGAAGAAGGGCATCCCAGGGGATGTCGTCCGCCGGAGGCGGAGCCTCCCGGACGGGGAGCGCCGGAGCGGAAGGCTTTTCCGCCGGTGCAGCCTGGACCACGCCTCCTCTCTCCAGCCGCTCCACCCGGGCGGCCAGGGCCGTCAGGTCTCCGGAGAGGCTGTCGTCGCAGAGGCGGAGGAGGCACAGCTCCGCGTCGGTGCGGCGGCTGGCGCTGAGAGCCAGGCCGGCAGCGGTGGACTGGAGCAGCGTGGTGATGTGGATGAGCCGCTGGGGGGCGGCCAGGGCGGCCAGCCGATCCAGGGTCTCTGCGGGATAGCCGCCGCTGAGGAGGGCGTCGCCTCCCTTGGGAGCGGTCATACGGATGAGGAGATCTCTGGCCAAAGTGGACAGCTCCCCCAGAAGCGCCCCGATGTCCTTGCCGCCGCTGTAGAGCTGGTGAAGGAGAAGGATCGCCGCCTGCTGGTCCCGCTTCAGAATATCCTCCAGCATCTCCGACACCTGAAGGTTCCCGGCCAGGCCCAGCACCTCCAGCACCCGGTTTTCGTCCACGGTGCCGCCTGCGGCGCCGCACTGGTCCAGCAGAGACAGCGCATCCCGTAGGGCCCCGTCGGAAAGGCGGGCCAGCAGGTCCGCTCCCCCAGGGGTAAGACCGATGCCCTCCTCCCGGGCCACATACAACAGACGTTGGGCGATGTCCCGGGGCAGAATCCGCTTGAAGGCGAAGCGCTGGCACCGGGAAAGGATGGTGGCGGGCACCTTATGCAGCTCCGTAGTAGCCAGAATGAAAATCAAATGGGCAGGAGGCTCCTCCAAAATTTTCAGCAGGGCGTTGAAGGCGGACACGGACAGCATGTGGACCTCATCCACGATATACACCCGGTACTTCACATGGGCTGGGGGATAAATGGCCTCCTCCCGCAGGGCCCGAATATAGTCTACACCGTTGTTGGAGGCCGCATCCATCTCCAGCACATCCAAAAGGCTGCCGTTGTCGATGCCGAGGCAGGAGGGGCACTGGTTGCAGGGGCGGCCGTCCACGGGGTGCTCACAGTTTACCGCCTTGGCCAGGATCTTGGCGCAGGTGGTCTTGCCGGTGCCCCGGGTGCCGGTGAAGAGGTAGGCGTGGGAGAGCTTCCCCTCGGCCACCTGGCGCTGGAGGGTGCGGGTAATGTGCTCCTGGCCCACCACGTCCTCAAAGTCCCTGGGACGCCACTTGCGGTACAGCGCCTGGTACATGCACAGCCACTCCTTTTCAAAAAGTATGGAAAAAGAGGGACATGAGTTCCTCACGTCCCCTCAACACATAAAACAGGAAAACCCTCCGCAAGCATCCCCTCAGAATCGGCTTCCTCGCGGCACATGGTGTTCCGCTTAATGCTGCTCGGTTCCCCGCCTGACATGGTTCACGGGCATCCATTGCGCGAGACCGACTCCTCGACGGGAATGCTTGCGGAGGATCTTCCTCAATAGCGGACATTAGTATACCACAGTCTTTCTCAAATTACAACACCTAAAATTTCGCGGAAAAACCGGCGTCCCCCGCCCGGGGAAAATGCTGCCGGACAGGGGACGCACGCCGATTATCTGAAATATTTTGCCGCGCTGCGGAAGAGGCCCAGGTCGTAGTTGCCGGGGACGTTGCGGTAGAGGTCCTTCGCCACCCGCTCGCTGTGGCCCATCTTGCCCAGCACCCGGCCGTCGGGGCTGGTGATGCCCTCAATGGCCCAGAGGGAGCCGTTGGGATTGAAGGCGGTGTCCAGGGAGGGCACGCCGTTGAGGTCCACATACTGGGTGGCGATCTGGCCGTTGTCCGCCAGTTGACGGAGCATCTCCTCGGAGGCAAGGAACCGTCCCTCGCCGTGGGAGATGGGCACGGAGTAGATCCCGCCCAGCTCCGCTTCCATCAGCCA
Organism: uncultured Oscillospiraceae bacterium; assembly: GCA_944386955.1. GTDB lineage: Bacteria > Bacillota > Clostridia > Oscillospirales > Oscillospiraceae > CAJFPI01. The sequence continues at coordinate 5,729 of CALXDB010000010.1, read as the reverse complement.
GGGGGACTTGTTGGTACATACTCTTGTGCGGACGATGGAGGACTGGTGGCGGCCGATGGTGTTATAGGTCAGAGTGGGACAGGAATCATCCATCTCCCGGATCTCGCCGAAGGGTACCAGACCCAGCTTGATGAGGGCCTGGAAGCCGTTGCAGATGCCCAGCATCAGGCCGTCCCGGTTCTGGAGGAGATCGTGGATGGCGTCGGTGAGCCGGGGACTGCGCAGGAAGGAGGCGATGAACTTGGCGGAGCCCTCGGGCTCGTCGCCGCCGGAGAAGCCGCCGGGGAGGAAGACGATCTGGCCGTGGCGGATGGCGTGCTCCAGCTCCACGGCGGACTGCAGCAGCCCCTCCTGGGTCAGGTTGCGGACTACCACGGTCTCCGCCGTCATGCCCGCCCGGAGGCAGGCCCGGACGCTGTCGTACTCGCAGTTGGTACCGGGGAACACGGGGATCACCACCCGGGGGCTGCCGATTTTGTGGGTGCAAACGGCGGCGCAGCCCTTGTCCCAGGTGATGGCCTGGACGCTGCCGCCCTGGCCCGCCGTGGTGGGGTACACCTTCTCCAGCACGCCGTCGTTGAGGGAAAGGAGCTCCGCAATGGAGGCGCTGTCCCCGCCGATGGTGATGGTGGGCTCGGCGGTGGTGACGCCCAGTTTGGTGCACCAGGGGCTGTCCAGCTCCCCCTCCGCCTCAGCCACGATGACGCCGGGCATGGGGAGATACCAGAGCCCCGCCGTGCCGTTCTCGGCAGCAAAGCCGATCCGATTGCCGAAGGACATCTTCATCACAGCTTCGGCAAGGCCCTGCTCCACCGCCCAGGCGGCCTTGATGCGGCCCTGGCGGCACAGGTCGTGGAAAGCGTCCCAGGCGGCCTTGCGGCCCTGGTAGTCCGTCCGCTCCCCGGGGCCGAAGACGTAGACAGGATGGCCCGCCGCCTTGAACTCGGGGGTCAGCACCTCAGAGGCCTTCACAGGCGCAATAGCAAAGGAAATCAGCGTGGGGGGCACGTCCAGATCCATGAAGGAGCCGGACATGGAGTCCTTGCCGCCGATGGCGGCGGCGTTCAGATTGAGCTGGGCGTCCAGGGCCCCCAGCAGGGCGGCGAAGGGCTTGCCCCAGCGCTCCGGCTCGGTACGAAGCCGCTCAAAGAACTCCTGGAGGGTGAGATAGGCCTTTTTGTAGTCGGCGCCGGCGGCCACGATCTTGGCCATGGAGACGATGACGCTCTCCTGAGCACCGGCGTAGGGGTCCACGCTCATGCGGTCGGGGTCGAAGCCCCAGGCCATGACGCTGGCCTGGTCCGTCTCCTGCCCCGGCTCCACGGGGAAGAGAGCGGCCATGGCCTGGGCGGGGGTCCGCTGGGTGCTGCCGCCGAAGGGCATCAGCACGCTGCCCGCGCCGATGGAGCCGTCGAACCGCTCGGTGAGCCCCCGGCGGGAGGCGCACGGGAGGCTCCCGGCCATCTCCCGGAGGGAGTGGAAAACCGGGGCGTCATAGGCGGAGCGGTCGGTCTCGGGCACGGAGACGGCGGCGTGCTTCACCGCGCCGTTGGTGTTGAGAAATTCCCGGCTGAGGTTTGCGATGGTGCTGCCCTTCCAGGTCATCACCATCCGGGGGCTCTCGGTGACCACGGCCACCTGATAGGCCTCCAGGTTCTCGCTCTCAGCGGCGGCGATGAACTTGGCCGCATCCTCGGGGGCCACCACCACGGCCATGCGCTCCTGGCTCTCGGAGATGGCAAGCTCCGTGCCGTCCAGGCCCTCGTACTTCTTCCGCACCGCGTCCAGGTCGATGGTAAGGCCGTCGGCCAGCTCGCCGATGGCCACGCTGACGCCGCCCGCGCCGAAGTCGTTGCAGCGCTTGATGAGGCGGGTCACATCGCCCCGGCGGAAGAGCCGCTGGATCTTCCGCTCCTCAGGGGCGTTGCCCTTCTGGACCTCGGAGGCCATGGTGGTGAGGGACTTCATGTTGTGGCTCTTGGAGGAGCCGGTGGCGCCGCCGATGCCGTCCCGGCCGGTGCGGCCGCCCAGGAGGATCACCACGTCGCCGGGGGCGGGAACCTCACGGCGGACATGGTCCGCAGGAGCCGCGCCCACCACCGCGCCGCACTCCAGGCGCTTGGCGATGTAGCCGGGGTGATAGACCTCCGCTACATGACCGGTGGCAAGACCGATCTGGTTGCCGTAGGAGGAGTAGCCCGCTGCGGCAGTCTGGGCGATCTTTCTCTGGGGGAGCTTGCCCGGGGTGGTGTCGGCAAAGGACACCCGGGGATCGCCGCCGCCGGTGACGCGCATGGCCTGATGGACGTAGGCACGGCCGCTGAGGGGATCCCGGATGCAGCCGCCGATGCAGGTGGCCGCGCCGCCGAAGGGTTCGATCTCCGTGGGGTGGTTATGGGTCTCGTTCTTGAACATGAGGAGCCAGTCCTGCTCCCTGCCGTCCACCTGGGCGGGGACGTGGATGGAGCAGGCGTTGATCTCCTCGCTCTCGTCCAGCTCCGGCAGGAGGCCCCGCTTCTTCAGCACCTTGGTGCCCAGGGTGGCGATGTCCATGAGGGTACGGGGCCGGGCGGCGGCCTTCTCCTCGCCGTAGACCTCCACCCGGGCGGCGAGATACCGGTCGTAGGCGGCCTTCACGGCCTCGTCCTTCAGATCAATCTCATCCAGATGGGTGGAGAAGGTGGTGTGGCGGCAGTGGTCGGACCAGTAGGTGTCCACCACCCGGATCTCGGTGATGGTGGGGTCCCGACGCTCCTCGTCCCGGAAGTAGGCCTGGAGGAATTTGAGGTCGTCCAGGTCCATGGCGAGGCCCAGCTTGCCGAGGAGCTCCTCCAAAGCGGCCTCGTCCATGGCGGTGAAGCCGGTAACGGTGGCCACGGTGGAGGGAATGTCGTAGGTCCGCACCAGGGTGTCGGGCTTCTCCAGGCTTGCCTCCCGGCTCTCCACCGGGTTGATGACGTAGCGGCGGATCTTGTCCAGCTCCTCCTCAGAGAGGGTGCCCTCTAAGATGTACACCCGGGCGTAGGCCACCAGGGGGCGCTCCACACCGGCCATCAGCTGGATGCACTGGGCGCAGGAGTCGGCCCGCTGGTCAAACTGGCCGGGCAGGGCCTCCACCGCCAGAAGGCTGTGGGGGGTCTCCGGCAGGGGGAAGGTCTCGTCCCAGGTCACGTCCACCTGGGGCTCGGAGAAGACCACGCCACGGGCCTTCTCAAAGACGGCCTCGTCGATGCCCTCCACGTCGTAGCGGTTGAGGATGCGAAGGCCGGTGAGGCCCTCCACGCCCAGGAAGGACTTCAGATCCCCCAGGAGGCTCTTGGCCTCGGGGCTGAGGCCCGGCTTTTTCTCCGCGTAAATTCTCCGTACCATTTTAGCGTTCCTCCATGGCCTTCAGGGCCCGCTGCCCGATGTCGGCGCGGCAGTAGGCGTTGTCAAAATGGATGCGATGGGCCAGCGCGTAGGCGGCGTCGATGGCCTGGGCCAGGGTGTCCGCAGTGGCCACCGCCCCCAGAACCCGGCCGCCATTGGTGACCAGAGCGCCGTCCTCGGCCCGCTTGGCCCCGGCGATGTAGATCTCCTCGTTCTCCCCGGTCTCCGGCAAGGTGATGGGGAAGCCCTTGTCATAGTGGCTGGGGTAGCCCTTACTGGCCAGCACCACGCAGCAGGCGTGTCCGGCTTTCCACTTGACAGGGGTCTCGGCCAGGGTGCCGTTGGTGGTGGCCTCCATGACGGTGAGAAGATCGCTCTCCAGCAGGGGCAGCACCACCTGGGTCTCCGGATCACCGAAGCGGCAGTTGTACTCAATGACCTTGGGCCCCTTGGGGGTGAGCATGAGGCCGAAGTACAGGCAGCCCTTGAAGGGCTTGCCCTCCGCCTTCATGGCCCGGATGGTGGGCAGAAAGATGGTGTCCATGCAGACCTGGGCAACTTCGGCGGTGTAGTAGGGGTTGGGGGCCACGGTGCCCATGCCGCCGGTGTTGAGGCCCTGGTCGTGGTCCAGGGCCCGCTTGTGGTCCATGGAGGATACCATGGGCACAACAGTCTCCCCGTCGGTGAAGGAGAGGACGCTGACCTCCGGGCCGGTGAGGAATTCCTCGATAACCACCCGGCTGCCGCTGTCACCGAAGACCTTGTCGGCCATCATGGAGCGCAGGGCCTCCTTGGCCTCCTCCAGGGTCTCCGCGATGATGACGCCCTTGCCCAGGGCCAGGCCGTCGGCCTTGATGACGGTGGGCAGCGGGCAGGTCTCCACATAGGAGAGGGCGGCCTCCAGGTCGGTGAAGACCTCATAGGCGGCGGTGGGAATGCCGTACTTTTTCATCAGGTCCTTGGCAAAGACCTTGCTGCTCTCGATCCGGGCAGCTGCGGCATTGGGGCCGAAGCAGGGGACGCCGATGGCGCTCAGGGCGTCCACAGCCCCCAGGGCCAGGGGATCGTCAGGGGCCACCACGGCGTAGCCGATGGCGTGGGACTTGGCAAAGTCCACGATGGCGGGGATATCCTTGGCACCGATCTCCGGGACACAGACGGCGTCGCCGTCCATGCCGCCGTTGCCGGGCAGGACGTAGAGGGTGTCGATGCGGGGGCTTTCTTTCAGCTTCCGGACGATGGCGTGCTCCCGCCCGCCGCCGCCGATGACCATCACATTCATCAGAAAAACCTCACAAAAAGAGTGTAGAAAAGCAGGTGAAAAAGACGCGAAACGGGCGGAGGAGGAATTTCCCTCCTTCGCCCCGGCTTCGCCGAATTTTGCCGAAGGCAAAACAAATTCAAATCCGTTTTTGGGGGAATTCACTTCCCCCAAAAACACCCCGACCCAGCGCCCCAAACCGGGGGCGCGTCACCAGTCCGCAGACTGGTGGTGGGGAATCTAAAGGGGGAGCGGAGCTCCCTCTTTACTTACCTTAATGGTGGAACAGCCGCATCCCAGTGAACGCCATCACCATACCGTACTTGTCGGCAGTCTCAATGACGTGGTCGTCCCGGATGGAGCCGCCGGGCTCCGCCACATACTGGACGCCGCTCTTCCGGGCCCGCTCAATGTTGTCGCCGAAGGGGAAGAAGGCGTCGCTGCCCACGGCCACGCCGCTCTGGGTGGCGATCCAGGCCTTCTTCTCCTCTGCCGTCAGCACCTCAGGCTTCTCGGTGAAGAGCTTCTGCCAGGCGCCGTCGGCCAGCACATCCTCGTACTCGTCGGAGATGTACACGTCGATGGCGTTGTCCCGCTCGGGACGGCGGACATCCGCCTTGAAGGGCAGGTTCAGCACCTTGGGGCACTGGCGGAGATACCAGTTGTCCGCCTTGTTGCCCGCCAGACGGGTGCAGTGGATGCGGCTCTGCTGGCCTGCGCCCACGCCGATGGCCTGGCCGTTCTTCACGTAGCAGACGGAGTTGGACTGGGTGTACTTGAGGGTGATGAGGGCCACGATCAGGTCGATCTTGGCCTGCTCGGTGAGCTCCTTGTTCTTGGTAACGATGTTGCCCAGCAGCTCCTCATCGATCTTGAAGTTGTTGCGGCCCTGCTCAAAGGTGATGCCGAACACGTCCTTGTACTCCTGGGGAGCGGGAACGTAGCTCGGGTCCATCTTCACCACGTTGTAGTTGCCCTTCTTCTTGGTTTTCAAAATCTCCAGGGCCTCGGGGGTGTAGTCCGGAGCGATGACGCCGTCGGACACCTCCTCCTTGAGGTAGAGGGCGGTGGCCTTGTCGCAGGTGTCGCTGAGGGCGGC
>CALXDB010000009.1 GCA_944386955.1 uncultured Oscillospiraceae bacterium | reverse complement strand
TCGGTGTGCCGGGACGGCTGCCGTCTGCTGGTACCCGCGGGCAGCGAGGTGGTGCTCCGCCCCGGTGAGAGCCTGACCCTCTTCCCCCGGTGCTACCATCAGTTTACCGTTCGGCCCGGCGGCGGCCCCGCCCTCATCGGCGAGGTGAGCATGTGCAACGACGACAATACGGACAACCGGTTTTACGAACCTCTGGGCCGGTTCCCGGCTATCGAGGAGGATGCGCCGCCCTACCGGCTGCTGTGCAACGAGTATCCTCTCTGCCGGGAGGATGCGTAAGGCGTTTTGGGGAAAGATCCGCCCTCACTGCCGGGGGCGGGTCTTTTTTGTCGGTGGCCGGAACGCTTCCGGAAAGGAAAAAGAAGGGACCCATCCAAGGTCCCTTCTCTTTTTGCCCTTATTCCTTCAGGAGGCTGGTGTAGAGGGTCTCCAGCTCCTCGTACTGGGGCGAGACGATGAGCCGGACATAGACACCGTCCCGCTCCACCGTCCCGTGGGTCAGCACCTCGTACTCCTCCGGGAGATAGTTTTGAAACTCGCTCTTCCGATTCTCCAGACGCTGCTGCAGCTGCGTCTCCACCGCCGCCGCGCTGTCCTCGTCCGCCGCCTTCACGATCACCAGCTCATCGGCCTTGATACCCACGGCGCAGAGGGCCGCCGCAAAGTCGGCCATCTGGTCGGCCTCGATGCCGTAAAAATTCAGCATGTCCGCCTCCGTCAGCTCCATGGCCTCCTCAATGGGCGCCTTCTCCAGCATGGCCGCCAGCGCCTCGTGAACGTCCAGCTCCACCGCCTTCTCCCCGCCGCAGGCGGTCAGACACAGGCAGGCCAAAAGTCCCAAAATTCCAAACACTCTCCGCATTGCCGCTCCTCCTCAGTCCGTGTGGGTCCGCAGATAGTTGATCCAAACCTGACAGGCCGTATCCGTGAAGTGGATCCCCATGCCCTGGGGATCGCTGCAGTAGGCGGCGGGCAGATAGCCCTCCCCGTCCTGGAGCACCGAGGCCACGTCCACATAGTGCCAGCCCCGGCGGATGCACAGCTCCTTTACCAGCCGGTTATACTCCGTCAGGGTGGTGTTGTTCAGAGCTTTCTTCTCTGCCCCCTTGTACATGGGTGTGGCGGACTGGACGTAGAAGGTGACGCCGGGGGCTTTGGCCTGAATCTTGTCCAGCAGGGTCTCCAGATTGGCCGCCGACTTCTCCGGCCCGTACATCCCCACATCGTTCATCCCCAGCATGATGTACACCTTTTTCGCTCCAGTGAGGGGAACGGACTCCTCCAGCTTCATCTTCTTCCCCTGGTAAGTGGGATGGACTGACTGGCTGCTCACCTCCCACAGGGCGTTGCCGCTGCCCAGGCTGCCGGAGGTGAGGAACTGGGCCGTCCCCATGTAGCCGCTGTCGCTCCGGCGCTGCTTGGTCACATAGTAGTTCAGCTTCAGGGAGACGGAGTCCCCGATGAACACCGCGTCGTCAAACCAGCTCCAGGCCGCCTGGGACTGCTTTTGCCCGATGGTCTCGTAGAGGAGGGAGGCCGCCTCCCCCCGCTTCACCGTCCGCCGGGGCTCCAGCTTATTCTCGTTGGTACCGGTGACGATCCCCCGAACATACAGGGCCTCCACCGCCGTCCGGGCCCAGCTGCTGACGGTATCCCCGTCCCGAAAAACGGTCAGGGCGCCGCCGGTGTCCTGTCTGAGCCCCAGCGCCGGCAGAGCCTTCCAGAGGAAGGTGAAGGCCTGCTCCCGGGTGAGGGTGCTGCCCGGGGAGAAGGTGGTGGCGGAGGTGCCGGAGGCCACCTGCTCCGCCGCCGCCCAGCTGACAGCCTTGTAATATCTGCTGGAGGCGCTCACGTCCCGGAAGGGAGAGGCCGCCGCCGGGGCGGGCCGCCCGGCGGCGCGCCAGAGGCTGTAGACGAATTCCGCCCGGGTCATCTCCTCCTGGATGCGGAAGTTGCCCTGGCCATCCGTGTCCATGATGTCCTTCTCCAGCACATAGGACACAGGCTTGTAGGCCCAGCTGGAGGCGGGCACGTCCTTGGCGGACTGCACGGCAGCAAAGACCGAGGTCGTCATCATCAGGGCCGCCAGAAGGGCGGCCGACAATCTGCGGGTCCGTTTCATGTGTCGTATTCCTTTCTCCCGGCGACGGGAACGCTGTATGGTACCTGAAGTGTAGCAGATTTCCCTGTGGTTGTCCAGTGGGTCCTGACGGCGGCGGCGACATAATGGGACACGTCCCGGGCATAGACTGAAAAAAAGCAAAAAGGAGGGTACCCCATGAAGCTGTTTTTCATCAAGCGCCGGTTTCTGGCCGCCGCTGCGGCGGTGGCGGTGGTGGCAGCCATGGCGGCAGTGGTCAATCTCCCCAGCGCGGTGATGACCTCCGCCGCAACCCGGCAGCTGCCCATTTACTGCGTGGAGCGGGACCAGAAGATGGTCTCCATCTCCTTCGACGCCGCCTGGGGTGATGCCAGATTGCGCCAGCCGGCATAAGAGCGGCGCCCCCACGTCCCCGTGGCCCTCCCCTTCTGGAAGGGCCGCGGGGATTTTTTATCCGCAGCACCGCTTCTTTCGTTGCCAGCACCGAAGAATCGCGCTCTCCCTCCGCTGTTTTTCGTACTGGGGAGATATGGCGGGCCTCCGGTCGGTCCCCTATAATAGGGCCCAGGAGGTGTGGATATGATCACTGCACGAGAAAACATTCTGATGGCCTACCACCACGAGGAGCCCTACTGGGTCCCCTCTCAGTATCTGGACCAGAACACCTGCGTCTACACGGCGTCTCAGGAGGGCGCCCACGGATACGGCGTGAATCAGATCGACTGCTTCGGCGTCTCCTGGGATTTCCTCCCGGGGATGGAGGGGCAGATGGTCACAAAGGGAACCAAGCGCATCGAGGATCTCAGCGAGTGGCGGGACGTCCTCACCATGCCGGACGTGGAGAAGTGGGACTGGGAGGGCGGCGCCGCCCGCGACACCGCCCACTGGGACCGTAAGAACAAAATCAGCTCCGTCATCATCATCAACGGTCTTTTCGAGCAGCTGCACACTCTGACCGGCTTCGAGGACGCCCTGTGCTACCTGCTGACGGAGCAGGAGGCTCTGGAGGATTTCCTGGACGCCCTCACCGACCTGCGGATCCGCCAGATCCAGCTGATTAAAAAATACTACAATCCCGACAAGATCCAGTTCCACGACGACTACGGCGAGGCGCGGAACCTCTTTATGAGCATCGATCTGTGGCGCCAGCTCTTCAAGCCCCGGCTCAAGCGGATCGTGGACGCCGTTCACGGGGAGGGGATGCTCTATGAGCACCACTCCTGCGGCTACATCGCCCCTCTGATCGAGGACTTCATCGACCTGAAATTCGACGCGCTGAACCCCCTGCAGCTGCAGAACGACCCCTACGCCCTCAAGTGCAAATACCGCAAGGATCTCTGCTTCGTGGGCGGCTTTGACAACCAGGGCGTTCTGGACCGCCCCGGCGTGACCTATGAGGAGCGGGTGGAGGAGATCCGCAAGCGGGTCCAGCTCATGGCCCCCGGCGGCAGCTGGGTGGCGCACCCGGTGATGCTGGATCAAACCATCGGCCTGGCGCTGGCGGATGTGCTCTATGAGTATAACCAGCCGCTTTGGGACAAGGTGGGCTATGTTCCCCCCGCCAAGCCTGCGGCAGCCGGCGTCTCCGTCTACACCACGGGCCACGAGTCGTAGCATGTGAGAGGAGGAGGGACATGTCCGACGGAACGATCATGCTCCTGGTGCTGGCGGCGCTGGCTGTGACCATCGGCATCGGCGTTCTCTGGAAAAACTGCAACATCGGCCTGATCGGTATGGCATTTGCCTTTCTGATCGGCTCCTGGGTCGGCGGCGCCGGCACATATGATATCATCGGTTATTGGCCGGTGAGCATCATGTTCATCCTGATCGTCACCAGCTGGTTTTTCGGCTACGCCTCCACCAACGGCACCCTCTCCGGCATCGCCGACCGGCTGGTCTACGCCACCCGGCGCATCCCCTGGTTTTCCCCCATCTCCGTATTTTTGACGGCCTTCGTCATCTCCGGACTGGGCGTAGGGGTGTGGGGCATCGTCTTTGTGGCGCCCATCGGCTTCGTCATCGCCAGGCGCGGGAACTTCAATCCCCTCCTGGTGGTGATCGCCACCAACGTGGGCGCCCTGGCCACCGGGGGGCTGCAGTGGGCCGCCGGCGGCCCCACCAACGCCGGCCTTCTGATGGCCGCGGGCTGGGAAACAGAGGCGGCGTCAACGCTGGCGGTGGCGTTCGGCTATGCGTCCATCCTCCCCTGCACCGTGGCTTTCCTGATCTGCTATGTGCTGCTGGGGGGCTACCGGGCCCAGCGAATCGAGATGGAAAAGCCCCGGCCCTTCACCCCGGTGCAGCGCAAGACCCTGGTGGTGCTGCTGGCGGTGCTGCTGGCCAACACCCTGCCCCTGGTGCTGTATTTCCTCTGCCCCAACGACGTTACCGCCTATCTCAAGGACCACTGCAACATCCAGTTCTGGTCCATCGTGGGCGCCATCGCCTGCATGCTGCTGAAGCTGGGGGATGAGCAGGAGATCATCGCGCAAAAGATCCCCTGGAACGCCGTGATCCTGATCTGCGGCGTGTCCATGCTGATCCAGGTGGCGGTACAGCACGGCCTGTCCGACGTCATCGGCAGCTGGATCAACAGCAGCATCCCGACCTGGATGGTCCCCGCCGCCTTCGCCTTCTTCGGCGGGCTGCTGAGCTTCTTCTGCAGCGCCATGTCCGTGGTCTACCCGCTGATGCTGCCCATGATCTTCGGCATGATCGCCAACGGCAGCACCGTCAGCCCGCTGGCCTGCGTCACGTCGCTGATCCTGACCGCCTGCTACACCGGCATGTGTCCCTTCTCCCAGAACGGCGCGCTGATGCTGGCCTCCGCCGACGAGGAGACCAAAGCCTATCTCTTTTACCGCATGATCCTGTGGTCCGTGGTCCTGCTGCTTGTCAGCGTGCTCTACGCGCTGGCCGGGGGCTACGGCATCTGGGGATGAATGAGAACGAAAGGAGTCCTTGCAATGGAAAAAACCACCCGCCGCCTGAGCGGCGCTCTGAAGTGGTCCTTTGCCCTGCCCACTCTGGGCCAGAACCTCTTCATTTACCTGGAGCTCTACTACATGTCCTACTTCCTGACGGATATCTGTCAGTTCGACATGTCCACCGTCACCTTTATCCTTACCAGCACCGCGGTGGTGGACCTGGTGTGGGTCTTCGTCACGGGGATCCTGCTGGAGAAGTGCGAATTTAAGAAATGGGGCAAATATCGGGCTTGGTATGTGATCGGCTCCCCCATCATCCTGGTATTCTTTACCCTGATGTTTACCGATGTGGGCAATTCCGGTATGGCCGCCGCCATTATCATCATCGCCTTCTGCATCAAGACCCTGTTCCAGGATATCCAGTCCGCCGCTCTTACTGCCCAGCTCTCCCAGCTCAGCGACTCCCAGGAGGAGCGGACCGCCCTCTCCGTCACCCGGAACATCGGCAGCGTGGTGGGCCAGCTGCTCTTTTCCTTCGTCGGCGTGGCCACCATCACCTTCTTCGGCAATCTCTTCCACGTCACCGCCATGGGCTACACCGCGGCCGCCCTGCTGTTCACCGTGGTGAACGGCGTGTGCTATTGCCCTCTACTACATCACCAAGGATGTGCCGGTGGCACAGTCGGAGGCCAAAAAGGAAAAGCTGTCTGTGGGTGAGATGTTCAAGGTCTTTTTGGACAATCCCCCCCTGCTGATCCTCTCCTTCGGCGATCTGCTGCGGTATACCGCCTATTTCCTGATCTCCTCCACCGCGGCCTACTACTTCGCCGCAGTGCTGAAGGATTCCGGCGCCATGTCGGTGTATCTGACCGCCCAGACCTGCATGGGCGTTCTGGCGGCCCTGGCGGTGAACTTCATCATCAAGGCCATCGGCAAGAAGGCCACCTATGTGCTCTCCTGCCTCATGTACGGCGGAACCGCCGTCCTCATGTTCTTCCTGGGCGGCGAGGGCGCCACGATGATCTTTATCGTCGTCATGTCCATCGGCTCCTTCTTCAACAACTGCATCCGCGCCACGGTGACGGCCATGACCGCCGATACGGTGATGTACTCCATGTGGAAAAGCGGCATCAACGCCCGCGGCTTCATCATGAGCATGACCAACATCCCCATCAAGTTCGGCTCCATGATCAAAAGCGTCATTCTCCCCGTGGGACTGGGGCTCATCGGCTATCAGGCCGGTGTGGACGCCACGCCGGAGGTGGCTCAGGGCATCGCTGTCATCATGTGCCTCATTGCCGGCGGCAGCGTGGTGATCTCCGGACTCATCAATCTGCTGTTCTACCGGCTCACCGACAAGCGGGTGGAGGAGATGACGGCGGAGATCAACGCCAGAATGTAGCCCCGCCCCAGCGGAAAACGGGCGAGATAAGGAGGTAGCCTATGAAGATGACAGAGCGTGAGTGCATCACGCTGGCGCTGCGGCACCAGGACACTCCCTGGGTCCCGGCGGCGGATACCTGCCAGGACAGCTGCATCCCCACCGTCCTGGAGGAGGGCGCCCGGGGATACGGGATCACAGAGGACTGGTTCGGCGTCAAATACCTGCTCCGCCCGGACCAGCCGGGTCCCATGCCGGTGGAATCGGAGCCCAGGATCGAGGACATCACCACATGGCGGGACGTCGTCACCTTCCCCAATCTGGACGATTACGACTGGGAGGGCTGCGCCGCCAGAGATACGGCCCAGTGGGACCGGAAGAACAAGCTGTCCAATGTGATCCTGATCAATGGGATGTTTGAGAGCCTCCACATGTTCTGCGGCTTTGAAAACGCCCTTTGCAACATCATCACCGACGAGGACGCCAGCGCCGACTTTATGGGCGCCATGGCGGACTATAAGATCGAGGTGATCCGCCGCGTCAAAAAATATTACAATGCGGACAAGATCCAGTTCCACGACGACTACGCCAACAACAGCAGCCTTTTCATGGACATTCCCAGGTGGCGCCGGCTGATCCGCCCCCATCTCAAGCGCGTCATCGACGCCACCCATGAGTGCGGGATGTATTACGAGCACCACTCCTGCGGCATGATACGGGACCTTGTGGGGGAGCTGACCGAGTTGGGCGTGGACGCCCTCAACCCCGTCCAGCTGCAAAATGACCCCCTGCGCCTGAAGCAGACCTACGGCGACCGGCTGACCATCGCCGGCGGCTTTGACAACCAGGGCTGCCTGGACCGGGTGGACGCCACGGAGGAGGAGCTGAAGGATTCCCTGCGGGCCACCCTGGAGGCCATGGCTCCCGGCGGCAAATGGATCGCCCGGGTCAGTTTTCTGGATAAATCCAGAGACCAGCTGTGGCTGGATGTGCTCGACGCCTATAACCGCCCCCTGAAAGAGCGGATGGGCGTGGCCCCCACCCGCCACACCGCCAGCGGGAAGGATCTGTACGACCTGTCTAAGCGGACGGGTTCCACCAAAATCCGGTGACAGTCTGCCTGCGTTCGCCTGCCGGAAGCTCGGCAGGCGAACGCGCATGTACTGGAGAAATCGGGATGCACGGCGGCCGGATCTGTGCTATAATGGAATGCGTCGCCGACAATCTGTGGATGCAACGGGAGCAAACGGAGGCCCTATCGCTATGAGACTGAACATGTGGATGATCGTCAACCGCCTGCAGGTGCTGGAGCCGCAGCTGCACCTTCTGGCCGATTCTCCGGCGGAAATCCGGGGAGTACGGCCCTATCAGGCGGACCATTACGCCTATGTGTCCGAAAAAAACGGAGACGCCTGGTGCAGCTACGGGGAGGAATACTTCGTGCTGCCCTCCCTCTCCCGGGACGTGGCGCTGGGGCTGGTACAGGACGTCTTTGAGTTCTACAACACCTGGGAGGAGCAGACGCTGGCCGCCCTGGGGCGCATGGACTTTCAGAGCGTTATCGACTCCTGCTCTCCCATTCTGAGCAACCCTCTGGTACTGCTGGACGCCAACTACAAGGTGATGGCCATGAGCAGCCGCTACGGCGAGGAGGAGGTGGACCGGGAGTGGGCCTATCTCTCCCGGAACGGCTTCAGCTCCATCAAAGCGGTCAAGGGCCTGCGGAGCCAGCGGGAGGACAACCTGCGGGCCAGAGAACGAAACCCCGACGCCATTTTGCGCCTGCGTCCTGACTGGTCCGGTTACGTCAATGTGTCCTGCAGCATCCAGTTCGACCGGATCCCCTGCGGATCGCTGGTCATCATAGAGAAAGAACGTCTGGTGAACAAGGGAGATGTGCTTTTCGCCGGCCACCTGTGCCGGCTGCTGTCCTCCTATCTGAACAAGATCACCTTCAGCAGCAGCTATACATATGGCACCAGCGTATTCTATCGCCTGATGAACGGCCAAGCCGTGGATGAGGCGGTGCTGCAGATGCAGATGGTCTACTACGACTGGAAGACGGATGACCCCTATCGCCTGCTGATGTTCCGCTATCGGGACCGGGAGGCCGAGGCACTGCTGCTCCGGCTGCTGCGCAGCGCCCTCCTGCAAAATCTGCCCACCTGCGTGGTGGAGATCTGCGGCACCAGCATCTTTGTCGTCGTCAACACCCGGCTTTTGGAGGTGGAGCGTCTTCAGGAAAAGCTGGCGGATTTTCTGCAGCAAAATGAGGCTGTGGCCTTCCTGTCCCTGGAGATGGAGTCGCTCTTTCAGCTGTGCTACTCCTATGACCACCTGCGAGCGATGGACCGGCTGGTGACTACCAGTACCGCCCAGTGCTTTTATCGCTTTGAGGACTACGCCGTGCAGTACATCCTCCGGTGTACGGAAACTCAGGACAAGCTGATGGCCGTCTACCCCCCCTTCCGCAAATGCTGGCAGCAGAGCGACGAGGGCGCTATGGAAATCCTGCGGACCATTCGAGCCTATCTCCTGAACAACGAGTCTATCGCCCTGACCGCCCAGCAGCTGTACCTCCACCGCAACACCCTGGTCTACCGGCTGAAAAAGGTGGAGAGCCGTCTGCAGCTGGACTTCAGCGGAAATGGTACCCGCCTGTACTACCTGCTGAGCCTGGCGCTGCTGGAAACCCTTGGCGACGAGTGGAAAGCGGCAGAGTCCGCCCCACCGGTACCCCCCGATCTGTAGCGGCAGTTGCCCGCCGATCCCAACCAAAAAAGGTCCGCCTCCGGGAGGCGGGCTTTTTTGCGCTCCCATGAGAATTCTCCCTTTTAATTTTATTATAAAATTATTATAATGTTATAGACATTTTCTAAATCGAGTGGTACAATGGCACAAGAAGGGAGTTGTTGCAAATGAACAGCAAAGAAAAAGTCTCTCTGGACTGGCGGGCGGTGTGCATGATGCTGGTGTTGGGAATGGCCTACTTTTTCAGCAATTTCCACCGGCTGTCCCTCAGCGTGATCGGCGATGTGATCGCCGCGGATTTCGGCCTGACCTCTCTGCAGCTGGCCACTCTGGGCTCTGCTATTTTTTACTCCTATGCAGTAATGCAGATTCCCTGCGGTTTCATCGCCGACCGGGTTTCCGCCAGAAAGCTGATTACCTGGTCCTGCATTTTTGCAGCAGCCGCCACCCTGTGGTTCTCCTACGCAGGCAGCTTTACAGGGCTGGTACTGGCCCGGATTCTCACCGGTGCCGCCACTGCTCTGGTCTACGTCCCCACCCTGACCGTGCTGCGCAAACGGTTTGGCGACAGGGTCTACGGGACCATGACGGGAATCATGGTAGCCATGGGCCAGCTGGGCGCCGTCTGCGCCTCTGCACCCCTCAAGCTGATGACGGATCTGTTCAACTGGCGCGTCACCTTTATGGCCATCGGCGGCGTGTCGGTAGCGCTGGCAGCCGGGGCCTGGTTTTTGGTCAGCGATCCGCCGGCGGAACCCAAGGCAGCCCAGGGTGGGAAGCCGTCGGGAAGCTGGCGGGCCGCGCTGTCCGCCGGATGCCTCAGCGTCGCCTTCTGGTTCCTGCTCACCGGCGGGACCCGCCTGGCTTTTCAGAGCCTGTGGGGCGGCCGGTATTTCACCCAGGGGCTTGGCCTTGACGCCGGACGTTCCAGCGTCTACCTCATGATGATCTCCGTGGGGTGTATCGTCGGCTCTCTGGTCCTGGGCCGCGTAGCCGACTGGATCGGCAATATCCGCACCATGGTGGGCAGCACGCTGGTATTTGCGGCCCTCTGGCTGAGCTTTGCTCTGCTGCCGGAGGAGACGCCGTCCGCAGTCCTCTTCCTCCTGTGCCTGCTGCTGGGGGCCACAGGGGCCGGCGGATTTACCGTAGGCTTCAGCTGTATCCGCATCTTTTCCGGCAAGGAGAATACCGGAATCGTCACCGGGGTCAATAACTGCTGTGTTTTTATGGGCAGCGCACTTTTTACCCAGATCAGCGGCATTTTAATGGAACTCTCTCCCAGTACCGAACCCGGAGGACAGTTCACCTTTTTGCTGACAACCTTCGCCATTTTGTCCCTGCTGGCCGCCGCAGTGGTAGTATGGGTCAACCGAAAGCGGCTCTCTCTGTAGGGGAATACACGCACGCCGCCCCTGTTTTTCCGATCTCATAATTGCAAAACGATAAATTTATGGTATACTGGAAAAAACAGGGCAGGAGTGTACCATGAAACAAGAGGAACTATTGCGCGTACTGAAAAGCATCGTCCTGGGGCTGTCCAAGCTGCTGGGCGAGGACGCGGAGATCGTTCTCCACGATTTGAACAAGCAGGAACTTGTCTACATCGTCAACGGACATATTACCAACCGGAGTGTCGGCTACAGGATCGACCCTTCCGTCTATGACGTCGTTATCAACTTAGCGGATGCGGACGGACACGTCATTGGCTACGGCAGCAATACTGCCAAAGGGAAAAGTCTGCGCTCTTCCCACTTTATCATCCGCGATGAAGACGATGTGCCCCGCGCCATGATCTGCATCAATCAGGATACCGCCAGATTGCAGGCAGCCCGCGACCTGCTGGACGGGATGATCCGGCTGCATCCTCTGGCCGATACGCCAGAACCCGCCTTTGAAGACGAGAACTTCATTCAGAAAATGACGCGACGCGTCATCATTGACTCCATCGAGAAAACGAAGCCCACCTCCGTGGACACCAGAGAGGGGAAGCTGGAGATTTTGCGTCAGCTGGAGATCAAGGGCGTCTTTGCCGTGAAGGACGCGGTCCCCACTGTCTGCAAGCTGCTCTCCATTTCCCAGGCCACCCTCTATAACTATCTCCGGGAAATCCGCAGCCAGGGCAGCCTCTCCGCACAGCCAGGGACCCTGCAGCTATAGCACAGGCCCCTCCGTTTTTTCCAGCACCCGCCGCA
The DNA here is from genome assembly GCA_944386955.1 of uncultured Oscillospiraceae bacterium. Classification (GTDB taxonomy): domain Bacteria; phylum Bacillota; class Clostridia; order Oscillospirales; family Oscillospiraceae; genus CAJFPI01. The sequence goes on along the minus strand of CALXDB010000009.1, from coordinate 19,705 downwards.
GAAGAAATCTTCTGCGGCGGATTTTTCTTTGTAGTTTATCCATAAATTCTAACTTAGAAAATTATTATAAATCCCAACTGGACAGCGGTGGTACTGCGTGATAGTATGGTGTTGTAAAATTATTATAGTAATATAATTATTTTACAACACCTGTAGATGCTTCACACAGAAAGGAGTTCCTGTATGAAAAAGCGTACAAAACGTGCCCCTACTGTCCCGGAAGCTGGCATTTCTCTCCTGTTAGTCATTGCCGTGGTGGTGGCGGGGATCCGGATCGGGATCGGCACCCAGATGTCCCTGTTTTTCGGCGCTGTGGTCGCCATGCTGATTGGCCTGTTCCTCGGAAATCCCTGGGAGGAGATCCAGGCCTCCATGATCAAGGTAATCAACAACAGCATGGTCGCCATTTTGATTCTCATCATCGTCGGCATCATGATCGGCGCATGGATCATCGGCGGCACGGTCCCCTCTCTGATGTACTTTGGCCTGAAGCTCTGCACCCCCTCCCTGATTCTGCCCCTGACCTTCGTTCTCTGCTCCGTGATGTCCGTATTCACCGGCACCAGCTTCGGGTCCATTGCCACCATGGGGCTGGCGCTGACCGGCGTGGCCATGGGGATGGGCATCCCGGTGCCTATGGTGGTGGGCGCGGTGATCTCCGGTGCTTACTTCGGCGACAAGCTCTCCCCCATGTCCGACAACACCAATATGGGCTCCGCCATGAGTGGCTGCTCGCTCTATGAGCACATCGGCTCCATGATGTATACCACGGTGCCCGCCACGCTGATCACGCTGATCCTCTATGTCCTCCTGGGGCTCAAATACACCTCCGGTGCCATGGACAGCAGCAACATCGACTTGATGATGACCACGCTGGACAGCACGTTCCACATCAGTCTGATCGCCGTGATCCCCGCTATTTTGATGCTGGTGGTCTCCGTGCTGAAGGTGCCCGCCATTCTGGGTCTCTCCGGCTGCGCCATCTTCAGCCTGATCTTCGCCATGATCCTTCAGGACGCCGACTTCGTGGAAGTCATGACCGCCGGCTTCTCCGGCTATGTCTCCGACACCGGCGTGGCCATGGTAGATACCATCCTCACCCGGGGCGGCATCAGCGCCATGATGGGCACGGTGGCCCTGGTCATCATCGCCAGCCTTATGGGCGGCGCTCTCCAGGCCAGCGGCGTGCTGGCGGTGTTCGTGGAGCAGGGGCTGATGAAGCTGATCAAGCGCCCCAGCGCCCTGGTGGTCATCACCATGCTCTACAGTTACTTCATCCTGCTGGTCTCCGGCAACCAGGTGCTGGGGCTCGTGATGGTGGGCCCCACCATGCAGCCCGCCTACGACGACATGGATCTCCACCGCAAGGTCCTCTCCCGCGCCATGGCGGACACCACCACCGTGGCGGCGCCCATCGTCCCCTGGAGCACCGCCTGCGCCTACACCATGGGCGTGCTGGGCGTGACCGCCGATTACATCCCCTACGCCTTCCTCTGCTTCACCGTCCCCATCTTCACGCTGATCTGCGCCTTCACCGGCTTTGGCACCTGGCGGAAGGACGGCACCCCCTACTGGAAAAAGGGGCGGGCTGCCGCCCGATAGGCGCCGGTATCTTTAACTGCATCACCAGACCTGACAAGAAAGGAAGGAGCGCACCATGCGAGATTTTGAACCCAACAAGATGAAAGCCATCACCTTCACCGGCATCCGCAAAATGCTGGAGCGGGCCAGCCAGTTGGAGGCCGAGGGCCGTTCGGTAGTCCATTTCGAGATCGGCCAGCCGGATTTTGTCACCCCCCAGTACATCCGCGACGCCGCCTGTGCCTCCCTGCAGAAAGGAAACACCCGCTACACCTCCAACTACGGCACCCTGCCGCTGCGCAAGGCCATCTCCGAAAAGCTGGCCCGGGAAAATGACATCCATGCAAACCCAGACGGCGAGATCATGGTCACCGTAGGCGGTGAGGAGGCCATGTCGGTGGCCATTCTGGCCCTGGCAGACGCCGGAGACGAGGTTCTCATGTCCGATCCCGGCTACTCCCCCTACGACAGCGTGATCAAGATCGCAAACGCCGTCCCGGTCTATGTTCCCCTGGACGAGGAGAACAACTTCAATTTCAACCTGGACGAGTTGGAAAAGCGGATCACCCCCCGCAGCAAGCTCCTGATGCTCTGCACCCCCGCCAATCCCACCGGCACCATGATGGATCGGGAGAGTCTTTTGAAGCTCAGCGAGATCTGCATCCGCCACGATCTGGTGGTCGTGGCCGACGAGGCCTACGAGCGGGTGCTGTACGACGGCAACCGCCATGTGTCCATCGCCAGCCTGCCCGGTATGTGGGAGCGGACCGTGACCATCCAGTCCTTCTCCAAGAGCTACTCCATGTGCGGCTTCCGCATCGGCTATATCGCCGCATGCAGATCGCTGATGCAGATCCTCATCCGCTGCCATCAAAAGCTGGTGCTGTGCGCCACCAGCTTTGCCCAGGACGCAGCCCTGGCGGCCCTTCAGGGCAAGTCCGACGAGATCGACCTGATGCTGCGGGAGTTTGACAAGCGGCGGATGCTGATCTACAACACCTTTGTGGATCTGGGCATTCCCTGCAACAAGCCCCAGGCCGCCTTCTACGTCTTCCCCAACGTCAGCTGCCTGGGTCTGGACGGCGACGCCTTCTGCAGCCGTTTTCTGGAGGAGTACGGCGTCGCCTGTGTGGCCGGCAGCGAGTTCGGCCCCCACGCCAAAAACAATGTCCGCATCTCCTACGCCACCTCTCTGGAGCAGTGCAGGGAAGGCATGGAGCGGCTGCGGCGCTTTGTACAGGATCTCCGCGCCGGTAAATAAGCAAGAAGGGAGCGTCCCATGTCCTATAAGATTTTTGTTGTCAACACCGGCTCCACCTCCACCAAGATCGCCCTCTACCAGGGGGAAGAGGCTCTGTATACCCGGGAGATTTCCCATTCTCCCCAGGAGCTCAAGGCCTTCCATACCCTGGACAGCCAGCTGCCCTACCGGCAAAAAGCCATTGCGGCCGCTCTGGCAGAGGACGGGATCGATCTTGCCGGTCTCTCCGCTGTGGCGGCCCGGGGAGGGACCTTCGGCTATGCCAAGGGCGGCGCTTACCTGGTGGAGGAGCATCTGCTGGAGGCCTGCCGCCATCCCATCACCAACCACCCCTCCAACCTCTCGGCCATTCTGGGAGCGGATCTGGCCGGACAGTACGGCTGCCGGGCATATATCTATGACGCCGTCTGCGTCAACGAGGTGACGGATCTGGCCCGGGTCACCGGTCTGAAGGATATCAAACGCCGCCCGTTTTCCCACGTTCTGAACACCCGGGCCGTGGCCCGGGAGGAGGCTGCCAGAATGGGCCGTCCCTATGAGGAACTGAACTTTGTGGTGGCGCATCTGGGCGGCGGCATCAGCATCAACGTCCACACCGGCGGAAAAATCGTGGACCTGGTCTGTGACGACGAGGGCCCCATGTCTCCGGAACGGGCGGGCCGCCTGAACACCAAGGCGCTCATTGAGCTCTGCTTCTCCGGTGAGTCCGATCAGGCCGGAATCATGCGCCGCACAAGAGGCGCCGGCGGCCTCATGGAGCATCTGGGCACCAGCGATCTGCGGGAGGTGGATCGGCGTATCGAAAACGGAGACGCCTACGCCGCCTTCATTCTATCCGCCATGAGCTACCAGATCGCCAAGGACATCGCCGCGCTGTCCTCCGTGGTCCGGGGCAAGGTAGACCGCATCATCCTCACCGGCGGCGCAGCCCGCTGCCGTCGGCTGGTGGACCCCATTCAGGAACAGATCCGGTACATCGCCCCCGTGGTGGTGGTCCCCGGGGCTATCGAAATGCTGGCGCTGGCCCGGGGCGTGACCAGGGTGCTGGACGGCACAGAGGAGGCCCACATCTTTGGAGAGGAGGCGTAAGCGCCATGTATCAGGATTTTGACGCCATTCTGGCGGCAGCTCAGGCGATGAAGGAAAAAAAGACCGTGTGCATCGCCGACGCCGCCAGCGAGAAAATGCTGCACCTGACGGCGGAGCTGCTCCGCCGGGATCTGTGCCGTATCATCCTGGTGGGAGACCGGGACGCCATCGCCGCTCTGGCAGCGGCGCAGGGCGTGGATCTCTCCGCGGTCACCATCGTCCATGAGCCCGACGCCGCCAGCGTGGGCCGCACCGCAGTGGCGCTGGTCAGCGGCGGCGCAGCCGACGTGTATGTAAAAGGGAAAATGAACACCAGCGATTTCCTGCGCTCCGTGCTGGACAAGGAGGTGGGCCTGCGGACCGGCGAGAAGCTCAGCGTGTTGACCTGCTACGACATCCCCACCCAGAAGAAGCTCTTCTTCCTCACGGACGGCGGCATGGTGGTGGCCCCCACGCTGGAGGACAAGGCCGTGCTGCTGAAAAACGCCGTGGGCGTCCTCCACCGCATGGGGATCCAGCGCCCCAAGGTGGCGCTGCTGTCCGCCAACGAAAAGGTCTCCCCCGGCATGCCCTCCACCGTAGACGCGGCGGAGCTGTGCGCCATGGCCGCCCGGGGGGAGCTGCCCGAGGCGATTTATGAGGGTCCTATCGCTTTCGACGTGGCGATGCGGCCCGACGCGGCGGCGGAAAAGGGGATCGTCAGCCAGGTCAGCGGGGACGTTGACCTGCTGTTGGTGCCGAACATCGAGACCGGGAACTGTCTGGGGAAATCCATGGCCTATTTCGGAGGCGCGCAGACCGCCGGTATCGTCATCGGCGCCAGAAAGCCCGTGGTCATGTCCTCCCGCGCCGCCTCTGTGCGCGGGAAGCTGACCTCTGTGGCCTGGGCCCTGCTGGCCTGTCAAAACAACTGAAGGGGAGGATCCGATATGAGCAAAGCGACTGCCGATCAGGAGCGGTGCAAGGGCTGCGGCCTGTGCATCGCCTACTGCAAGAAAAACGCCCTGGAGATGAGCAGCCACATCAACTCCAGAGGCTACAAATCCATCCGCGTCCTGCCGGACAACTGCATTGGCTGCGGAATCTGCTACACCGTGTGCCCGGATGGCGTATTCACCATCGCTGCGGAGTAAGGAGGAACAACATGGGCGATATGATCAAGGGCAACATTGCCGTTGCCGAGGCTGCCGTGCGGGCAGGCATCGAGGTCTACGCGGGGTATCCCATTACTCCCTCCACAGAGGTGATGGAGTATCTCTCCGCCCGCCTGCCGGAGCTGGGCCGCACCTTTATTCAGGCGGAGAGCGAGCTGGCCGCCATCAACATGGTCCTCGGCGTCTCCGCCTGCGGCCGGCGGAGCCTGACCGCCTCCTCCGGTCCGGGCATCTCCCTGAAGCAGGAGGGGATCTCCTACATGGCCCAGATGAACTTCCCCGCCGTCATCCTCAATGTGGTGCGCTGGGGCAACGGCCTGGGCTCCCTGGACGGCGCCCAGACCGACTACCTGCGGGAGACCCGCGGCGGCGGGAACGGAGACTACCGCAACATCGTGCTCTGTCCCTCCACGGTCCAGGAGACGGTGGACCTGATGTACGAGGCCTTCGACATCGCGGAAAAATACCGCTGCATCGTGGTGGTCATGACCGACAGCGGATTGGGCCAGATGATGGAGCCCTGCGAAATGCCCCCCTTCCGGGAGATCCGGAAATGCAGCTGGGGGCTGGACGGCACCTACCAGGTCAAGCGGCCCGACTTCCTGGGCCGCAACATCCCCGGCGAGTCGGACGCCTACATCCGGAAGGTACGGGAGATGCGGGAAAACGAGCAGCGCTGGGAGGCTGTGGGGCTGGAAGACGCAGAGTATGTTTTCGTGGCCTACGGCATGTGCGGCCGGGTGATGACAGGTCTCGTATCTGAGATGCGGGCGGCCGGACAGCGCGTAGGGCTGCTGCGCCCCATCACGGCCTGGCCTTTCCCCGAAAAGGCCTTTGCCCAGATGCGGGAGAAGGCCCCCGGCCTCAAGGGGCTCATTACTGTGGAGACCAACGGCGAGGGACAGATGGTGGAGGATGTGGCCCTGTACGCCAAGAAGTACGGCCTGGGACAGGTGCCCGTTTATGCCCTGCCCTACGTCTGCGGCGTCCCCAAGGACGACGTCGTAAAGGCCGATTTTGACAGGATCCTTTCCGGTGAGATCAAGGAGGTGTTCTGATGGCTGTGGAGAAACGAGTACCGGCTCTGTGCAACTACGCCATGTTCTGTGCCGGCTGCGGCCACGGCGTTCTGCTGCGGCTGATCTGTGAATGTCTGGAGGAACTGGGGCAGGAGAAAAACACCATTGCCGCCATCGGCGTGGGGTGCAGCTGCCATCTCAAAAGCGGCATCAACGTGGATCTGGTCCAGTGCCCCCACGGCCGGGCCGGCGCGGTGGCTACCGGGATCCGCCGGGCGGAACCGGACAAATGCGTCTTTACCTACCAGGGCGACGGCGACGCCTACAACATCGGGATCGCCGAAACGCTGAACGCCGCCTACCGCAACGAAAATCTCTGCGTGTTCGTCGTGAACAACAACAACTTCGGCATGACCGGCGGCCAGATGAGCTGGACCACTATGGAGGGGCAGAAGACCGCCACCTCCCCCGCCGGACGGGATATCGCGCTCACCGGCGCCCCCATCAAGGTGCCGGAAATGATCGCCCACAGCTTCCGCCCCGCCTATGTGGCCCGGGGCGCCGTCACCACCCCCGCGGAGATCAACCGCCTGAAGGGCTATATCAAAAATGCCTTCCAGGCCCAGCTGAACCATGAGGGGTACTCGATGGTGGAGGTGCTGAGCACCTGTCCCACCAACTGGGGAATGGAGCCCCTGGCCGCCCACCAGCATCTGATGGAGCACGTCGTCCCCTACTACCAGCTGGGTGAGTTCAAAAAGAGAGGAGAATGACCATGCGTGAGGTACTATTTGCCGGATTCGGCGGCCAAGGCGTGCTCACCGCCGGCCTGATCCTGTCCCAGATCGCCCTGTACGCAGGGAACAACGCCACCTGGATGCCCTCCTACGGCGCCGCCATGCGGGGCGGTACCGCCAACTGCACCGTGCACTACGGGGAGGGGCCCATATACAACCCCGGTCAGCAGAAGCCGGACCTGCTGCTGGCCATGAACACCCCCTCCTTCAAGAAGTTCTCCTCCCTGGTCCGTCCGGGCGGCATCCTTCTCCTCAACTCCGATATGATGACGGAGGAACCGACCGCCCCGGACGGCGTACGCCTGATCCAGGTGGCCTGCAACCAGATCGCCGACAGCGTTCAGAACGCCAGAGGCGCCAACATCGTGATGATGGGCGCTATCGTCAAGCTGCTGGGTGATTTTTCCTACGACATGGGCCTGGCGGGCATGAACGACATGTTCCGAAAAAAAGGGAAGAGCAAATTTGAAGAAAAAAACACCGCCGCTTTCCAGGCGGGTTACAACGCTGTTTGACAGCAAGCCATCCCCCCAAAGCCCTCTTTTGCCAAAGCGCAGCCCTATACCGGAAAACGGCGCGGACCTGTGGTCCGCGCCGTTTTCCGGTAATTTCTCTGACATCCTTCCCGCCGCCGGCTAAGCGCCCAGGAGACGGCGCACCAGCCCCTCATAGCCCCGCAGAGCGGCGTACAGCTGAGATTCCTCCATCCACTCGTCCGCCGTATGGGCCTGATCCAAGCTGCCCGGTCCGAAAACAACCGCATCCACACCGGCAGCCTCCCAGAAGGTCTGCTCACAGCAGCCGTCAAACGCCGTGATCTCGCCTGTACCGAAAAGAGCTCTGCATGTCTCTAAAACAGCCTGGACAACGGGAGAATCCTGGGAGACGCTGCCGCTGCCCGTGGTCAGATACGGCGTGAGAGCGACCGCGGAGGGTCTTCCGGCAAAGCGCTGCGTCAGCTGCGCGGCGAGCTCCTCCCACGCGTCCTGGGCTGTCTCGCCGGGAAGGAGCCGGCGGTCCAGCTTCATATCGCAGCACGACGGGATCTGGTTTCCCTTGCTGCCGGCATGGACCGCCGTGACTGTCAGCGTTCCGCATCCAAGCAGCGGATGCTTCTTCTCCTCCAGCCGGCGGTTGATGGCGGCGGCCGCCTCCAACACAGCGGGAATGTCCTCGATGGGATCCACCGCGCTCCAGGGCCGGGCGGCATGCCCCCCCTTTCCTGTGATGGTCACCCGCATCCTGGTCACCCCTTTGTGGCACACCGCCGCCTTCAGCTCCGTGGGTTCCCCTATCACCGCGAAATCCACATGACCCAGCGTCTCCAGCGCCTTCCGCAGTCCCAGGCTGCGGGACTCCTCGTCTGCAACGTAGCACAGGATCAGCTCTCCGCAGCCAATGCCCCCCGTATCCGCCAGCCGCCGTACAGCCGCCACCTGGGCGGCAATGCCGCCTTTCATGTCCGTCACGCCGCGGCCGATCAGCCGCCCCTCTGCCCGGACCATCTGAAAGGGATCTCTGGTCCACCCCTCGCCCGGCGCCACCGTGTCCAGGTGGCCGGTCAAAACCAGCACAGGGCCACGGCCTGTCCCCTTTATCCGTGCAATGAGGTTTGCCCTGCCCTCCGCCACCTCCTGGACGGACACCTCCGCCCCGGTATTTCTCAGCTCCGCGGCCAGCATCTCCGCCAGCCGCCGCTCATTTCCGGGAGGGTTTCCGGTGTTTTCCGCCACCATTCTGCCGAGGAGTTCATAGGCATAGGCGTCATAAGATGCATAAGAGCGCTCATCCATGCGCTTTGCCCTCTTCTCCGCCGTACAGATAGGCGACCTCTTCCGGCGACAGCACCACGTCCGCCGCCTGCATGGAATCCCGCAGCTGTTCCACATTGCTGCTGGAAAAGATGGCCGCCGCCGGCAGTTGGTTGCAGGTGATATAGGCCAAAACGATGGACGTCACGGAAACGCCCTTATCACAGGCCAGACGCTTCACCCGCTCCAGCTTTTGCAGGTTCTCTTCGTTCAGATACCGGTGCCGCGCCCGCTCGCTCAAATGGTCGATTCCCAGAGCTCCCTTGGCAAAAAATCCTTTTGCCTGAGAGGAGAAGCCGAACACCGGCAGCCCGTAGCCGCAGTACCACTGATACTCCTCCGGCGTCATGAAATATTGCGTGGTGTCGCCCTGGAGCTTCGGCGTGGTATAAGCCAGACTCCACTGCATCTGCGACGCCGCCAGACACGTCAGCCCTTCCTGTCCGGCGTATGCCTGAAAGGCCTCGATCCGGTGGCGGCGCCAGTTGGACACCCCCACCTGCCGGGCTTTTCCGGACTTGACGATACCGTCAAGGGTCTGGCAGATCTCCTCCACCGGCCTGTCCTCGTCGTCCCGATGCAGCCAGAAGATATCGACATAATCCGTCCCGAGGGTCTTCAGGCTCGCATTGATATCCGATTCAATACTGTCTCGGTCCAGCCGGCGGTGCTCCGGATGTCCCCATGGAAAGTGGCCGCCTTTTGTGGACAGCAGCAGCCGATCCCGGTTTTTCCGCTCCTTCATCCACAGTCCGATAAGGATTTCACTGTAGGACAGCCCTGCCTCCGTCCACACGCCATACACGCGGGCGGTATCCAGCGTATTGCCGCCCATCTCCGTATAGACGTCCATCATCCGAAATGCGGTCTCTACGCCGATCCGGTCGCCGAAATAGTCGGTCCCCATCACCAGCTTGGAAAAATCGATGCCATTTAGTTTGAGATAGCGCATGATGTGCCTCCTGTTCTCTCCAGACTCAGAGCTGCCCCGCAAACTGCGGATTGATCACTCTCGCATGACCACCCGTCGCCCAGAAAGCGGATGCGATCTCCACCATCAGGCGCTGGCACCGCTCCTCGCTTTCCAGAGTGGCGGCGCCGATGTGGGGCGTCACCGACACATTCGGCATTGTCAGCAGGGGGTTGCTGCTGTCGAAGGGCTCCGCCCGGGTCACATCCAGCCCGGCCCAGGAGAGCTTTCCGCTGCGCAGGGCCCGGAGGAGCGCCGCCTCGTCTACCAGCTCGCCGCGGCTGGTGTTGATAAAAACCGCGCCGTCCTTCATCTTGGAAAAGAAGGCCTCCCCCGCCATGTTTTCCGTCTGCGGCGTACTGGGAATGTGGATGCTGACGATATCGCTGCTCTCCAGCACACGGTCCATGTCCTCGCAGAATTCCACATTGGGATGCCGCCGGAGCGCATCCTCGTTTTTGAAGATATCATAGGCCATCACCCGCACCTGGAAGCCGTCCAGCATCCTGGCCAAATGCTGGGCGATCTGGCCAAAGCCGATCAGTCCCACCACCTTGCCGTCCAGTTCCCTCCCTGTGTAGGGGCTCCAGATCTTTTCCCTGGCGCAGCCGCAGGCTCTGGCATAGCCCCGCAGGCAGGACAGGATATGGGTCAGCGCGATCTGAGCCACCGCCTGGGCGTTGGCCCCTGCCAGATTCGCGATGGCGATCCCGCAGCTGGTGGCGTAGGGGATATCGAAGTTGTTCACCCCTGTCCCGTATTTGATCAGCAGCTTCAGGCGGGGCCGGGCCGCGTCGATCAGCTCCCGGTCCCACTGCTCCAGGCTGGCGATCACGCAGTCATATCCCTCCGACGCCGCTGCCAGCAGTCCCTTCCGGTCCGCCTTGTCCACATGCTTGCGCACCGTCTCAAAGCCCTCTCTCTGCAATCCCTGGATCAGCGTGTCCGCCAGCAGATCGTCATAAAGATTGAGCCAAATTCGTCCTTTCATGCCGCTCTCACCGCCTGTCTCAGTCCTCGATCATGGAGATATACCGCATCATCTTTTCATAGGTTTCCCTCATGCCGGGATACTCCATGGGAACGGGCAGGAAGGGGGCTCTCGGCTGGCCGATATCTGTAAAGCGCTCACGGATGATGGTCTTGCAGGCGCCGTAAAGAGAGGGGTAGGACACCAGCTCCGTAATCAGCTCATTGGCCCGGATCTGCCACAGCTGGGCCTCCTCAAACTTTTTGGCGCGGATGCAGCGCTCGATCTTCAGGAAGATCTCCGGCATGGTCCCATAGGTCCCGCCGATTCCGGCATCGGCGCCCATAATCCGCCCCGCCAGATACTGCTCGTCGGGACCGTTGAAAACAATGAAGTTCTTCCCCCCTACCGTCTTGAACTGCTCCGTCTGATAGGCGTTCATGGAGGTGTTTTTAATTCCGGACACCCGGTCATACGTCAGCATTTTCCGGAAAAGATTCATGGAGAGATCATAGCCCGTCAGCTGGGGGATATTATAAATAATGAAGGGAATATCCGCCGCGTCCATAATGGTCTTCCAGTGCTGCTCAATGGTCTGCTCATCCGGACGGTAGTAGATACAGGGCACGGCGGAGATCCCGTGGGCGCCGCATTTCCACGCATGCTCCGCCAGCTCTGCCGAATGGCGGGTGGAGGGCGCGCCCACATGGACGATAACCGTCATCTTATCCCCCACCTCGTCCAAAAGGGTCTCCGCCACCAGCTTCCGCTCCTCCACGGAGAGGAGGACGCCCTCTCCCGTGGAGCCGCAGGCATACATGCCGGTCACTCCCAGCTTGGCGTACTGCCGGGCGATCTCCCGGATGGCCTGGGGCGACACATTTCCTTTGGCATCATAGGGCGTGTTGAGCGCAACAAAAATTCCCGTAAATGCGGACGTATCGTATTTTGTCATAATCTTTCTCCTTTTTTATCCCTTTACAGCACCCATTGTCGTTCCGGTCACCAGATAACGAGAGGACAGCACATACATCAGCAGCACCGGCAGCGTGCAGATGATGGAGCCCGCCATCAACGGCCCCCACGCAAAAATATCGCCGATCATCATATTGGACAGCGCCAGTGTAATGGTCTTCTTTGCAGATTCCTGAATGACCACAAGGGCGTAAAGGTACTCGCTCCAGCACATGGTAAACATAAAAATGACCGTGCTCATCACCCCGGGCAGGGACAGCGGCAGCGCAATGCGTACCATGCTCTGCAGCTTGCTGCACCCGTCGATCTCCGCGGATTCCTCCAGCCCCGCCGGTATGGATTTCAAATAGGCAATCAGCATCCATGTGGCATAGGGGATGGTAAATGTGGGATAGATCAGGATCAACCCCCAGAGCGTATTGCTCAGCCCCAGCTTGGATACAAACAGGTAGAGCGGGATATAGAGGACCGTTCTGGGCAGCAGATAGGCGTACAAGACCGCCTTGGAGGAAAATTTTCGGCCCGGAAAATCCAGCTTTACAATGGCATATGCCGCCAGGTAGCTTACTACCGCAGAAATCGCCGTTACCGTGCAGGATACGATCAGGCTGTTTTTGATGTTGTTGAGAAAGCCCTTGTCGAAGAGGACCTCCTTATATCCGGACAGGGTGAACACATGGGGCCAAAAGGTCGGCGCCGGATTATAGATCTCCTTTTGGAACTTGAAAGAGGTGTTCGCCATCCAATAAACAGGAAACAGTGCGATCACAAGAAATAGAATCAGCACGGAATATACCACGATCCACTTGATCCATGTATTTCGCTTCATAATTGCCTCCCTCCTCTTCTCAGGATTGATCCAGCATTCTCTTGGTGGTAAAGTGGATTAAAACCGCAAGGGGCGGGAAGGAGATCAGCGCAACTGCCAGCGCTTTTCCGATGTCCATGTTCATAAATCCATAGGTATAGCTCAGTGTGGACAGAATCTGCGTCCCGTTGGACGGTCCGCCCTTTGTCAGGACCCAAACGATCTCGAAATCCCCCAGAGTCCAAACCGTTGTAACGATGGTAGCCAGGATCGTCACGTTCTTGATCATCGGGAGGGTCACGGAGCGGAAACGCTGCAGTACATTGGCGCCGTCAATGGTGGCCGCCTCATAGAGCGTTCCGTCAATACACTGCAGCCCCGCCAGTACGGAAATGCCCACAAAGGGGATCCCTCGCCAAGCGTTGACCAGCACCACCGCTCCCATTGCCAGAGAACGGCTGGCCAGAAAGCCTACCCGCTCTTCCACAAGATGGAGATTGAGCAGAATGTAATTCAAAACGCCGCTGATATCCGAAAAGATCCACTGCCAAATCAGGACGGAAACCATGGTGGGAATGGTCCAGGGCAGAATCAGCAGCGCCCGGTTGAGGTTTCTGAAGACAATCCGTTCATTGAGCAGCAGCGCCATCACAACGCCGAACACCACCTTGAGCAGCACAGCCGCCGCCGTGAAGATCACGGTGTTCAGCACCGAACGCCAGAATAAGGGATCCTTCATGATCTCCCCATAGTTCTGCAGCCCGATGAACGCCCCCTCGCTTCCGACCTTTTTATCGGTCAGGCTTACAAAAAGCGCCCATATAAACGGAAATACCATGACAATGAGCATATAAATTACAACAGGGGAGATGAGTGCAATTCCCAGCCGGCGCAAGTTTGCCCGACGGGATCCTGTGCGAATGTAGTCCCCCTGCCTCATAGACATTCCTCCTGTTATAAGCAAATCCCCGCGTTTTGCAGCTGCCGGCGCCCGACTGGGCGCCGGCAGCTCTGTTTTACAGCACAATTATCGGTTACTTCCCGATCACCGCGTCAATCTGATCCTGCAGATTCTGAAGTGCGGTTGGGATATCCGTCTGCTCCACCAAGACCTGCTGGAACATGTCGTTGACCATCCGCTGGGTATATACCTCACCGGCGGCGGGATTGAAGTCCGTCTTGTAGCCCAGGAACACAAAGCTGTCCACCGTATCGATAAAGGCCTTGTTGACCGGATCCTGCCAGATCTCGTCATTCTTGAAGCTCTCATAGATGGGGCAGGTCAACGGCGCGCCGTCCGCAAGCCACTCCCGATAGGACTCAGGCTCGGTCATGTACAGGAGATACTCCTTGGCCAGTTCCGCATTTTCTGTATTCTTGAACACCGCCAGATTATTGCATACACCGGGAATATACCGGCCGGCGGGACCGCTGGGCAGCGTGGCCACACCGGTTTTCGCATACAGCTCCTCATCACTGGTCTTGAGGTTGTTGTAGATACTGCCTGCATTGATTACCATGGCGGCCTGCCCGCTGAGGTAGGCGTTGTTGTTGGAGGAGTCGTCCCAGTTCACCGCAGAGGGCGCAACGGACTTGTCCACCAGGAACATGTCGGAGATCAGCTGCACGGCCTCCTCCGTCTCCTTGGAATTTACGATGGAGCTGGTCCCGTCCTCGGAGAACAGCGCGCCGCCGTAGCTCCAGATCACAGCGCGGGCAAACCACTCCGCATCCGAGTTGTTCTTGCCGAAGCCGACCCCTGCGCCGATCACGCCGGTGGCGGCGTCGTTGCACGCCTTGGCGATCTCACGGAACTCCTCCCAGGTCTTGGGAGGCTCTGTGTAACCGGCCTTCTCCAGAAGATCCTTCCGGTAGTGCAGCACGATGGGCTCTGTCCAATAGGGGATGGCATACTGGGCTCCCTCATAGCTGACCGCGCTGCGGAGGGAAGGATACAGCGCCTCCCGCTCGTCGATCTGCTGATAGACGTCGGAGAGATCCATCAAAACGCCCTGGGCGGCAAACATACCCGCCTCCTGGTACCCCATGTAGGTCACATCCGGCGTCTCCCCGGACTCGATGGCCGCCGTCCACTTGGTAAGGAATTCGGCATAGGGGATCATCTCCACAGTAACATCGATCCCCTTCTCTGCGCCAAACTGCTCAGAACGGTCTACAAAATACTGATTTGACACATCGGAAAAGTTCTTCAACATCCACACGGTGAATTTTGTGCTGCCGCCCTCGTCGTCCGTACCGCCGCCGCCATTTTGCCCGGCGCTGTTGCTGCAGCCTGTAAAAAGTGTGGCGGTCAGCACTGCTGCAAGAATCAATGCTACTAACTTTTTCATGGTATCCTCCTTAAAAATGAATTTATCCAAAAGGCAGCCATAAGCCTTTCAGCCTCGGAATCGTTCAGCGGATATCGATGCAGATGGTTTTAATGTCGCACATGCACTGCAGGGCGTATTTGCCGCCCAGCCGCCCCACGCCGCTCTGCTTAGCGCCGCTCCCGCCAAAGGGCAGGTGATACTCCAGATAACAGTTGCCGTCGTTGACCACTACCACGCCGCTGTCCAGCCGCTCCGCAAAGGTGTGCGCCCGGGCGATATTCTGGGTGAACACCGATTTGACGAGTCCCCACTGATCACAGTTGGCCAGGCGCAGCGCCTCCTCCTCCGTGTCAAAGGGGATGATAGGCGCGCAGGGCCCGAAGGTTTCGTCCAGATTGTAGAGGCTGTCCAGCGGGACGTCGCACACTACAGTGGGCAGGAAATAAAAGCCCTTTCCAAAGCCCTCCGCAGGCTTTCCGCCGGTCAGGAATTTCACGCCCCGACGCCTTCCGTCCTCCGCATGGTCCAGGTTCTTCTGGAAGGTACTTCGATTGTTCATAGAGCCCATAGTAACGCCCTTTTGCATGGGGTCGCCCAGCACATAGGCCTCTGCCGCCGCTACCATCCGGTCGCAGACCTCGCGATAGATCCCCCGCTGCACCAGGATCCGCTCTGTGGCACAGCAGATCTGTCCCGCATTATCAAAGCAGGCGGAAGCAATGGGCGGAATCGCCAAATCCAGCTTGGCATCATCAAAAAGGATGCTGGGCCCGTTCCCTCCCAGCTCCAGAAGCAGGCTCTTGGCCGCCGCCTTGGAGGCAATGGTCTTCCCCACCTCTGTGCTGCCGGTGAAACCGATGCCGTTTATGTCGTCGCTGGACGCAATCTCGTCTCCCACAACAGTCCCGCGGCCTGTCACAAGATTGATCACGCCGGCAGGCACCCCCGCCTTGTCCAGGCACTCCATGAGCTTGATGGCGCACAGCGTGGTAGTCGACGCCGGGTTCCACACCACGGTGTTTCCGGTAGCCAGGGCCGCCGCCAGATATTCGCTGGGAATATTGACCGGATAATTCCAGGGAGTGATAATCCCCAGCACGCCCTTAGGCGTCAGCTTTGTGTACACCACCTTGTTTTTGTCCCGGGTGGGGATCGCTTCTCCGTTCAGCAGCCACTTGCACTGCTCTGCACACTCCTCAAATTGGCTGGCCGCAGCGGACGCCTCCCCCAATGCTTCCGTGTAGTAGGGCTTTCCCTGTTCCCTGGACAAGATCTCCGCCAGAGTTTCCTGCGCCTCGCGCACAGCGTGCATCACTTTTGTCAGCAGCTCTGAGCGCTCAAACACCGATGTGCTGCGATACCATTCAGCGGCCTTTTTTGCCGCCTGGATGGCTCTGCGGGCGTCGCCGCGGGTGCCGTCCGGAGTGTAGCCGATCACCTCTCCGGTGGCCGGATCAACTGCCTCCCTGTACGCCCCGCTCTCTGCTTCCACCCATTTCCCGTCAATATACATCCGATATGTATCTGCTTTGCTCATTTGGATCACCCTTCCTTATCAATTTGGCAGCCGGTCCGTCCTATTATCGCTGGACACGGCCGCTTCCGTCTCCGTTCATCAGCAGTGTCACTTCCTCCAGCGAGACGCGATTGAAATCCCCCTGAATAGTGTGCTTCAGGCAGGAAGCCGCAGCGGCAAAGTCCACTGTCTTCTGGGGCGGCATATGGTGATGGAGGCCGTAGATCAGCCCTGCACAGAAGGAATCGCCGCCGCCCACCCGGTCCCAGATATGGATCTGGTATGCGGAGGAAATGTAGCAGCTGCCATCCACATACAGCATAGCTGCCCAGTCGTTGTCGCTGGCCGAGCGGGAGCTTCGCAGTGTAATTGCCACCGCCCGGCAGCCGTATCGGTCCGCAATCTCCTTCGCCACCTGCCGGTAGCCCTCCCGGGACAGCGTCCCATTGGTCACGTCCGATCCGTCGGCCTGAATTCCCAGCACCTTCTCAGCATCCTCCTCATTGGCGATGCAGACGTCCACATACTGCATCAGGCCGGACATGGTCGCATAGGCTTCCTGGGTGCTCCACAGCTTCTTTCTGTAATTCAAATCACAGCTGACGCACAAACCGTGGGCCTTTGCTGCGGCACAGGCCTCCTTGATTGCGGCCTTCATGGTCTCCGAGAGGGCGGGGGTAATGCCTGTGAAATGGAACCAGTCTGCTCCATCAAAAATTTTGTCCCAGTCGAACATCCGGGGATCCGCCCCGGCGATTGCGGAATTCTTCCGATCGTAGATGACCTTGGACGGTCTTTGGGACTGTCCCTTCTCCGCAAAATAGATACCGACCCGCTCTCCCGTGCGGACGATGCCGGTGGTATCCACTCCGAAGCTCCGCACAGCGTTGATAGCCGCCTGCCCCACGGCATTCTCCGGCAGCGCCGTGACAAACGCCACGTCCTCTCCAAAATTTGCCAGAGAGACCGCTACATTTGCCTCTCCGCCGCCAAACGTAGCCTCCAGCACATCGTTCTGAAACAGCCTGTGACCATCCTCAGACATCAAGCGGAGCATAATCTCTCCAAAGGTGATAATTTTTCCCATGTTCTTTCTCCGTTTTTATTTTTGCACCAGCCGTACCTCAAATCCTGCAATATCCTGCTCAAACGCAATTTCCACCAGCTTTCCCCTGTCATCACACCGCTCCGACGCCTCAAGGAAGCGGCATCCTACTGCGTTCAAATACCGAACCGCCCGCTCCAGGCAGGGGGTGGAATAGGCGATATGCCCCCGCCCGCCATGGCGCATTACTTTGATCCCCTCACCTACCAGAAGTGCGTCTCCGCCGTCCTTTTTCACATCCATTCCCAGGAGAACCGCAGCCCGCCGAGCCAACTCCCCCGCATCCTCCCGTGACGTTGGACAGATGCCGATATGGGACAGTCGGAGCCCCAGCATGGTCTGGACAGACCTTCTGCAAAGGGCGGAAATTTCCTCCCATTCATGCCGCTGCAGGTGCTTGCCCAACATATATGTCCCGCCGCAGGCAGCCACGCTCTCACAGGCAAAGTAATCCGCCAGGTTCCCCAAATTGATCCCACCGGTGGGCACGAAGCGCACATCTCTGTATGGGCCGCTCATTGCCTTGATCGCGCCAACGCCGCCAGCCTGCTCCGCCGGGAAAAATTTCACGCAGCGCAGCCCCATCTCCATTGCCTGCTCCAACTCGCTGGGGGTGGCGATCCCCGGCAGCATTTCCACACCCGCCTCCCCGGCGCAGCGCACCACCGCCTTGTTCAGCCCCGGTGAAACCAAAAACTGTGCCCCCGCGTCAATGGCCGTTCGGGCCTGTTCCACTGTGAGCACAGTGCCCGCGCCTACCAGGATCTCCGGATGACACTCCCGCAAATACCGGATGTAGGACTCCGCCCGCTCCATGCGGAAGGTGATCTCCATCACCGGGATCCCGCCGGCGACCAGTGCGCCGGCCAGATTCTCACATTCCTCCAGATCGGTAATGCCGGTAATTACCGGAACGATCCCGATATCCGACAGCTTGCCGGACACTTTTTCCATGCTCAGAACCTCCTTGCGTATTCCCGGATCCGCTCCATGCCTTCCACGATGTTCTTCTCCGATGTGGCGTATGTGATGCGGATATATCCCTCCCCGCAGGCCCCAAAACCGGACCCGGGGACCGTCACCACGCCAGTCTGCCGGAGCAGGTCCATGCACAGCTCCTTGGATGTCATCCCCGCAGCCTGCGTCAGTTCCTTGGCGTTCACAAAGGCGTAAAACGCACCCTTCGGCTTCCGGATGGAGACCCCCGGCACAGTCCCGATCAAATCGCAGATCAGATCGCGCCGCTTTTGGTAGCTCTCCCGCATCCGCTCAATCTCCTTCTGACAATGGACAAGGCCGTAGGCCGCCGCCATCTGACTGGGCGCAGGCAGACAGGACGCACCGTTTTCGTGGAGCTTCGTCATATTCTTTATGATGGCCGGAGGGGCAATGGCATATCCCAGCCGCCATCCCGTCATGGCAAACATTTTGGAAAACCCGCTGATGTACACCATTCTCTCCCGCAGCGGTTCAAAGGACGCCATGCTGGTATAGGGTTCCTCATCATAAACCAGCCTACTGTAGATCTCGTCTGAGATGATGTACAGATCGCTGTCCAGCAGGATTTCTGCAATTCTCATACAGGAATCTTTGTCGATGACCGCACCGGTGGGATTGGAAGGTGAGTTGAGAATAATGGCCTTCGTCTTGGGAGAAATTGCCGCCCGGATCTCATCCGGATCCGGGATAAATCCGTTTTCTTCCCGGGCCTCCACGATCTTGCATCGGGCGCCGCACATACCGAGCTGCCCAAAATAGTTGGGCCAGGTCGGCGTGACCACGATCACCTCGTCGCCCGGGTCCACCAGTGTGAACAGCGCCATCTGGATCCCCTCTGTGGCGCCGCAGGAGATCATGATCTCCCCATCGGGGTCCGGCGCCAGGTCCGCCGCATGATACCGGGCAATGGCCTCTCGCAGCTCCGGAATGCCGACATTCGGCGTATAGTGGGTCAACCCCTTTTTCCACTGGCTGCACGCCTCCGCAATGATCGGCTCCGGCGTGACGAAATCCGGCTCCCCCACGGTAAAACTGATCGTGTCCTCCATCTTCAGCGCTTCGTTATACATCTCCCGGATCACAGAACCGCTCAGTTGCTCGGTTAATTTTGACATGCGCATAT
The DNA here is from genome assembly GCA_944386955.1 of uncultured Oscillospiraceae bacterium. Classification (GTDB taxonomy): domain Bacteria; phylum Bacillota; class Clostridia; order Oscillospirales; family Oscillospiraceae; genus CAJFPI01. The sequence continues at coordinate 194 of CALXDB010000009.1, read as the reverse complement.
ATTTGCCTCCCAGTCCAGCTGCGCGTCTTTCGGCCTCTCCGGCCTCGCTGTTTGTATTCCGTATTATAGAATGACATATCTTATCCTGAAACGATTGTAGCATCTTATTATAAAAACTGTCAATAGCTCTTTCTTAATTTTGACTTTTTTTGGATGAAATGTCATTTTTTATACATAGATTTTATATCCTTCGT
>CALXDB010000008.1 GCA_944386955.1 uncultured Oscillospiraceae bacterium | reverse complement strand
GGAACATCCGCAGGGAGAACGTGTACTGCGACGGGGTGCGCCTCAACCAGGTGCTGCTGAATCTCCTCTCCAACGCCAGGACGATCCCCATCATCGCCATGACCGCCGACGCCTTCTCCGAGGACATCCACCGGTGTCTGGAGTGCGGCATGGACGCCCATGTGGCCAAGCCCCTGGACATGCGGGAGCTGCTGCGGCTGCTGCAAAAGCACCTGGGCTGACGGAAAAACGCCGCCGTCCGCCGGGGGGATCTCCCCTCCCGGCAGACGGCGGTTTTGGCTCGATTTGACAGACGGCAAACTTTCCGGTATAATGGATGCGATAGTTTGCGCGTGAAGGAGATGGGGACCATTCGCAAGATGGGCCTCTCCCGCCGGCAGGACGGCGGGGAGGACCGGTGGATACAGCGCAAGGCGTCACAGAAAAAGAGAACGGCCGGTCCCCCGCGTCATACGGCGGGACAGCTGCGCCCGCACCTCCTTTCCGCGCGTCACCATGGACGGACGGCGAAAGGAGGAACTTTTTTATGGATCACAGCGTACTGAGCATATGGGATCTGGTCATCATCGGGGCCTATCTGGTGCTGATGGTGCTGGTGGGGGTCTACTCCGTCAGACGGATCAAAAACACCGGAGACTACTATGTGGCGGGCCGGTCCTTCGGGCCCCTGGTGCTGATGGCCACGGTGTGCGCCACCATCATCGGCGGCAGCGGCCTGATGGGACGGGCGGGCGTGGCCTACTCCGACGGCTTCAAGGCCATTCTTACGGCGGTGCCCTACCTTCTGGGCATGTTCATCTTCTCCGGCCTGGCCGGGCGGATCTCCGATGTGGGCATGGCCTATAACCTTACCTCCATCCCGGAGCTCTTTGAGATGCGCTTCGGCAAGGCCTGCAAGATCATCTTGTCGGTGATGGTGGCCTTCGCCATGATGGGTACGGTGGCCTCCCAGGTCACCGCCACGGCCACCATCATCAAAATGCTGGGCGGCCAGATCGGCCTGTCCTATGAGGCTGGGGCGCTGATCGCCTGCATCGTATTCATGGTGTACACCGCCACCTCCGGCCTGTTCGGCGTGGTGTACACCGACGTGCTTCAGTTCTACATGCTCATCATCTTCGTCTACATCCTGATTCCCGTGGCGGCGCTGCTGGAGGTGGGCGGATTTTCCAACTTTGTGGCAAATTTGGATCCGGCCCTGGCCAAGCCCTATGTAAACGGCAGCATTCTGGGGGACATCGTCACCTACCTGGTCTTTACCATGGCGGGGGCGGAGATGTGGCAGCGGGCCTTCGCGGCCCGGGACCGCCGGGCGGCCAAACGGGGCATGTTCCTGGGCACCGCGGTCTACGGCGTCACCATTGTTCTGGTGTACTTCATGGGTGTGGTGGGCCGTCAGATCGTAGGCGATGACGTGCTGGCCCAGTATGGCTCCACGGATGCGGTGGTCCCGGCTCTGGCCATCAAGATTTTGCCTGTGGGCCTCACGGGCCTCGCCCTGGCGGGGATCCTCTCCGTCATCATGTCCACGGCGGACAGCTACCTGCTGGTGTCGGTGCAGACCTGCGTCCACGACATCGGCAAAACCATCCGGCCCAAGATGACGGAGAAGACGGAGATCCTGCTGTCCCGGGCCTTTTCCATCGTGCTGCCTCTGGGGGCCCTGGTGATCGCCCTGTACATCAAAAACGCCTACAACATCCTCATGTTTGCCTGGAGCTTCTACGCGGCGGCGACGGGCCTGCCGGCCTTTGCCGCCCTGTTCTGGCGGAAGGCAACCAAGGCGGGGATCCTCAGCGCCATGGTGGCGGGGTTTGTGGTGTGCGTGGGCTGGAAGCTGGCGGGAGAGCCCTTCGGCCTCGGCTCCGCGGTGCCCGGCACCATCGCCTGCGGCATCGCGCTGGTGGCGGTGAGCCTGGCCACCTGCAAGAAGCATCCCTCTGTCTATCTGAAGGCGGAGAAGCAGAGCTGACCCAAATACCAAAACGCCCCCTCTGCGTCCATGCAGAGGGGGCGTTCTTTTGCCGTTAGCGGGCGGCCACCGCCTTGGTGGCTACCACATCCACCCCGGTGCCCGCCGCATTGGAGAGCACCACGTCCCCGATGGCCACGGGGGCCTTTACCCGCACGCCCCGGAGGGCCTCGGCGCAGGCAAAGATCTTCCCCTTGGGGATGTCCTGGGCGGTCTTCACCGACACCATGGGGGAGACGCCCCCCTCCACCCGGACGGTGGTGGTGACGATGCGGGTGGGGTTGGTGACCTCCTTGCGGGCGTAGGCCTCCCCCCGCTTGCAGGTGAAGCCGGTGACCTCCCGGACCTCCCCCGCCTCCAGGGTCACGGTGATGGGGCAGCCCATGGGGCAGCCGATGCAGATGAGATGTTTCTTCTCCATGGTCACGCCTCCTCGATGGTCACGGTGATGGCTTTGAGGTCCGGGCGGGAGAGCAGGTCCTCCCGCTTCAGCACCACCTGCTCCATCTCGCCGGGGGCCATGATCTGCCGCTTCCGGCGGCTCACCCGCTCCCCGTCAAAATACACGCTCACATAAGCATTGCGGTACACCGCGCCCACCCGGAAGCGGACCACCTGCTCCGCCTCCATCCGGTGGGGGTGGACCCGGGCGGGCACCGTGTACCGGACGCCCCCCTGGGCCTTCAGGGGGATGGCCGCCTCGCCGGTCTCCAGCTCGCCGCGGACGTACTTGGCCGCCGCACGGCCCGCCGCCGCCGCCTCCTGGGAGACGAAGTCCACCAGATCGTGGACGTGGAGCACATTGCCGCAGGCGAAGACCCCGGGGACGGAGGTCTCCAGGCTCTCGTCCACCACCGCGCCGGAGGTGACGGGGCTCAGATCCACCCCGGCGGACCGGCTCAGCTCGTTTTCCGGAATGAGGCCGCAGGAGAGGAGCAGGGTGTCGCACTCGTAGTCCTCCTCGGTGCCGGGGATGGGCTTGAGGTGCTCGTCCACCTGGGCAAGGGTGATGCCCTCCACCCGCTCCCGGCCCCGGATGTCCACCACCGTGTGGCTCAGCTTCAGGGGGATGCCGAAGTCGTCCAGACACTGGACGATATTCCGCTTCAAACCGCCGGAGTAGGGCATCAGCTCCGCCACCACCTGGACCTGGGCGCCCTCCAGGGTCATGCGCCGGGCCATGATGAGGCCGATGTCGCCGCTGCCGAGGATGACCACCTTTCTGCCGGGGAGGAGGCCCTCCATGTTCACCAGCCGCTGGGCGGTGCCGGCGGAGTAGATGCCGGCGGGCCGGGTACCGGGGATGTTCAGGGCCCCCCGGGGCCGCTCCCGGCAGCCCATGGCCAGGATAATGGCCCTGGCGGAGAGCTGAAAGAGGCCGTCGGTCTTGTTCATGGCGGTGATGACCCGGTCAGCGCTCACGTCCAGCACCATGGTGTTCAGGAGATAGGGGATTTGCCGCTCCTGTACCTGGTCGATGAACCGGGCGGCGTACTCCGGGCCGGTAAGCTCCTCCTGGAAGGTGTGGAGGCCGAAGCCGTTGTGGATGCACTGGTTGAGGATGCCGCCAAGCTCCTGGTCCCGCTCCAGGATCAGGATGCGCTCCACCCCGGCGTCCCGGGCGCTGACGGCGGCGGCCAGGCCCGCCGGGCCTCCGCCGATGATGACGATGTCGTAGGTGTTCATGCTTCCGTCCCCTCCTTGGTCTTGCCCACCACCATGCGGGACTTGCCGCCGCACTTGGTGATTTCGCTGAGGTCCATGCCCGTCTCCCGGGCGATGAGCTCCATGACCCGGGGGCCGCAGAAGCCCCCCTGGCAGCGGCCCATGCCCGCCCGGGTCCGCCGCTTCACCCCGTCCAGGCTCCGGGCCCCCAGAGGACGGGTGATGGCGTCCACGATCTCCCCCTCGGTGACGGTCTCGCACCGGCAGATCACCCGGCCGTAGGCGGGGTTCTCCTTCACCAGGGCCTGCCGCTCCGCAAAGGGCAGGGCCTGGGGGTTCACGATGCCCTTCCGGGTGGGCACAAAGTCGGGCCGGGGGCTGAGGCCCAGCTTCTCCCGGATGAGGCCCGCCACCATCTCGCCGATGGCGGGGGAGGAGCTGAGGCCCGGGGACTCGATGCCGGCGCAGTCGAAGAAGCCGGGGGCGTCCTCCACCTCGCCGATGAGGAACTCCCCGCCGTCCTCATGGGCCCGGAGGCCGGCGAAGGAGGTGATGGCCTGCCGCAGGGGGATGGAGGGGACGGAGACCGCCGCCTTCTGAGCCACCTGGTCGAGGCCCTCCCGGGTGGTGGCGGTGTTGTCCCGCTCCTCGATGTCGATGGCGGTGGGGCCCACGATGGTGTTGCCGTGGACCGTGGGGGACACCAGCACGCCCTTGCCGAACTTGCCGGGCAGCTGGAAGAGGGTGGCGTGGACCACCTCCCCGGCGGCCTTGTCCAGGAGGTAGTAGTCCCCCCGGCGGGGGGTGATGTGGATCTTCCTGGCGCTGACCAGGTTGTGGAGCTGGTCGGCGTGGACCCCGGCGGCGTTCACCACGCAGCGGGCGGACACATCCCCCCTGTCGGTGTGGACGGTCCAGCCCTCCTCCCCGGCGGTGAAGCCGGTGACGGCGGTGTTGAACTGGAAGGTGACGCCGTTGACGGCGGCGTTCTCCGCCATGGCGATGTTGAGACCGAAGGGGCAGACGATGGCCCCGGTGGGCACGTCCAGGGCGGCCACCACGTCGGGGGACACGTTGGGCTCCCGCCGGAGGATCTCCTCCCGCTCGATGATCCGCAGGCCCTCCACCCCGTTGGCCACGCCCCGGTCCAGAAGGGCCTGAAGGCGGGGCCGGTCCTCCTCCGCCATACACAGCACCATGGAGCCGTTGCGGCGGTAGGGGAAGTCCAGCTCTCGGGACAGGTCCTCCATCACCTGGCTGCCCCGGACGTTGAGCCGGGCCATCAGGGATCCGGTGGGGGCGTCATACCCGGCGTGGACGATGGCGCTGTTGGCCTTGGAGGTGCCGCAGCACACGTCCTCACACCGCTCCAGCACCAGGACATTGGCCGTATAGCGGCTGACCTCCCGGGCCACGGCGGCGCCGGAGACCCCGGCCCCGATGATTACTACATCGTACATATCCTCATTCCTCCTGGAAATTGTTGAACCGCTGTCGTTTCCCTCTACAGCTCCCACACCGCCTGGTCGGTGGTGGAGATGGCCATGGCCCCGGCCCCCAGGGCCGCCATCACGTCGTTCTTGTCCTCGATGAGACCGCCGCAGATCACCGGGGCCTCCACCGCCTGGCACACCCGGGCGATGACCTTGGGCATGAGCCCCGGCAGAATTTCCACGATGTCCGGCCGGGAGATGGCCGCGCTCTTGGCCACGTTCTGGAGGGACAGGGAATCAAAGACGAAGAACCGGTGAATGGTGAACAGCCCCAGCTCCCGTCCCCGCTTGATGAAGGCGGGCCGGGTGCTGATGATGCCGTCGGCGCCGATCTGGTGGAGGTAGTCCACCGCCGCCTCCTTGCTGCCGAGACCTGCCACCAGGTCGGCGTGGACGATGGCTCGCTTGCCCTGCTGGCGGATCTTTTCCACGATGCCGCCGATGCCGCAGACGTCGCCGTAGAGGACGAAGATTACCCCCTGGTCGCAGGTGAGGCTCTTTTCGAGCCCCTCGTCGTTTTTCACCGCGGGGATCAGGGGAGAAGATTCAATGGCTTCAAAAATAGACGCTTTCATAGAGGGGACCTCCCTTCAAAAAATGAGTCCTGCCGGGGAGGGAAAAGAAAAAAAGAGCAAGACGACAAGGAAGCGGTTCCCGCTTCCTTATCATCTCGCTCTCATCTCTCGCGATTACAAATATCATACGAGCATTCCCCGGCGATGTCAACGGGATGGGGGGATTTTCTGCGTTTTTTCCAAAGAGGATTTCAAATTTCTGGTAATTTTGCCCCCGAAAAAAGGCTGCGGCCCTCCCAGTCCCGGCAGGGGGACACCCCCAGCAGGGCGTCGGCGGTGGGGGCCAGATCCAGAATGGACACATCCCCGGGCAGGGCCGCGCCGGGGGAGAAGTCCGGCCCCCGGACCAGCAGAGGGATGGTCATGTCCTCGGGGCAGTCGTCGCCGTGGCTGCGGCCGTGGCCGCCGTGGTCGGCGGTGACCAGCAGGGTGTCCCCAGGGGAGAGGACCTCCGCCGCCCGGCGGACCCAGTCCCAGGCCCGGGACACGGACCGGAGGTACTCCGGGGACATCCAGCCCCGGTCGTGGCCCACCTCGTCGGGCTCCCCCAGGTAGAGGAAGGTAAAGTCCGGGGGCTCCGGACCGGCGAGGGCGGTGAGGGCCGCCTCCGCCGTATACCGGGTGGCGGCCTCGTACCCCAGCTCCCGCCCGGAGGCGAAGAGGCCCAGGGTCAGGCTCCCCGGCCGGGTAAGGTCCCGGAGGGGCTCCCAGGTGTAGAACATGGCGCACCGCTTGCCAAAGCGGCTGAGCCGCTCCATGAGCCCCTCCACCGGCCGGACCTGGGGGACGTAGGTGTTGGTGAGGATGCCGTGGCGGTCCGGGGAGACGCTGTGGAAGAGGGACATGTGGCAGGGCAGGGTGACGCTGGGGAAGACGGAGCGGGCCTCCAGCGTGGAGGCGCTCTGCCTGAGCAATTCAGGGACATAGGGGTGGCCGCAGGCGGAAAGGCTGTCGGACCGCATGCCGTCGCACAAAATCAGCAGGACCTTGTTTCCCATCGTCATTCCTCCAGAAAAGCCGTCAGCGCCTCCATGCCCTCCTGGGTGACGGAGCTGATGATAAAAATAGGGGAGGCCCCGGTGAGCTCCAGCATCTCCTTGGCATCCCGCAGCTGCCGCTCCGTAGCCAGGTCCGCCTTGGTCACCACCCCCGCCACCGGCACCGGAAACATGCCCGCCATGCCGGGGGAGTAGAGAAACCGGTCCTGAGAGGCGTCCTGGAGAAAGAGCACCAGGTCCGCCTCCGAGGCGGTGACCACCAGCCCACGGAGGAAGGAGCGGTGCTCCAGATACTCCCCCGGCGTGTCGATGGTGGTGCCTACCACCTCTAAGGACTGGGTCTTCTTGTAGGACTGGGCCAGGCCGTTGAGCCGCTGGCACAAGGTGGTTTTTCCGCAGGCCACCGCGCCTGCCAGCAAAATCTTCTTCATGTGCGGGTGATGACGGCGGGGGCGCAGCCGATGACGTTCACCAGCACGTCCAGCACGTCCTTCAGGGCGGCCTCCACGCTGGCCACGTCCCCATTGATGACCAGGGAGCCGTTGAACCGGTCCACGAACACCAGCTCCACGCTGGCGGCCTTGGTGGCCACGTCGGCCCCGATGATGGCGGCCTCGGCGGGGGTGATGGTGAGGATACCCAGGGCCCCTGTCCGCTCCCCGATGACCCCCAGCTTCTTGTAGAGGTCCGGGTCGGGATTGGCGATGAGGTGGGCCATGGTCACCTGCTTGCCGGGGACAAATTCCTGGATGATCCTTTGCTTGTGCTGTTCCTCCATGGAAGGACCTCCTTACGTTCTCCGCCGGGCCAGATAGCGGCACAGCAGGATATATACGGCGCTGCTGAGGCGGTTGAGGGCCTCCACGATGTCCCGGCGCTGGCAGCCCGCCTCCGTCTCAAAGGCCCGGGCGGCGGACAGCTCCGTCTCCCGCACCTGGGTGCGGAGGCGGTTGAGGGCGGCGGCGGTGGGGCCCATGCGGTAGTTCGGCACCGGGTGGGGGATGCCGATCTCCTCCTTCACATGGTGGGACACCCGGCGGAGCCCGGCGCTGTCAAGGCCCAAAAGGCGCACCTCCCCCAGGGGCTCCTCCTTCACCTCGGCGGAGAGGATGGCGCGGAGGAAAGCCAAAAGCTCCTCCAGCTGCTCCGCCACCTCCCCGTCCTCCCGGTCCGCGGCGGCGCACTGGACGGCGATGATCTCCGCCATCAGGCTGTCCAGCCGCCCCCGGAAGGCGATGCGGGGGTGGGTCTTGGGCACCAGCAGATTGCCCCGGAGGTGGGTCATGTCCTCCGGCTTCTCCGTGAGCTCCCTTCCCGTGGCCGCCTCCACATACCGCTTCTCCCCGCCCCGCTCGGGGATAGGGGTGACGGTCATGGTGGGGTCCCCTTTTTTCAGGGCGATCCGGTGCTCTAAGAGAAAATCCCGGGCGGAGGGGGTGAGGATGGCGTCCGCCTCCACCGTCAGCTCCGAGAAGGGGGCGCGGTTCCAGAGGCCCCGCAGCTCCCCGTCGGTGATGAGCCGGCGGCTCATCGGTTCAATGTGGGCAGAATGGCCTCCACGTCACTGTGGGGCCGGGGAATGACGTGGACGCTGACCACCTCGCCCACCCGGCGGGCGGCCTCGGCCCCGGCCTCGGTGGCGGCCTTCACGGCCCCCACGTCCCCCCGGACCATGACGGTGACCAGGCCGGAGCCGATCTGCTCCTTGCCGATGAGCACCACGTTTGCTGCCTTCACCATGGCGTCGGCGGCCTCAATGGCCCCCACGAGACCCCGGGTCTCTACCATGCCCAATGCCAAAAGCTGTTCCATATCCAGATCCTCCTGTCGTCAAGATACCTTATTATATATAGTAGGAATTACCGCTCCAGCCGCTCCAGCACCGCCCGGGTGATGGAGGCGATCTCCTCCCGGCTGAGGGTGATGCCCCCCGCCTGGGCGTTCTGGGACCGGGCGGGCAGGTCGGCAAACCGGTCGGTCCGGGAGAAGGGAGCCGGGGCGGCGGGGACGGCCTGAGGGGCGGAGGAGCGCAGGTCGCTGAGCTCCTTGAGGCCCGTGGCCACCCGGCGGATGTTGAAGAGGTGCTGGGGGCCCACATTGTCGCTGGTAGCGCTGCCGCCCACGGCGCCGCAGCCCAGGGTCAGGGCGGGCTGGAGACCGGTGGTGGCCCCCACGCCGCCCAGCGCGCCGGGGGTGTTTACCAGCAGCCGGGACACCGGCTTCTTGAGGGCAAACTCCCGGATGACGCTCTTGTCCTGGCTATGGATGGTCATGGTGTGGCCCGCCCCCTCGTTATAGAGGATCTCCATGCACCGCCTGCAGGCGGCTTCCCAGCCCTCCTCCACATAGAAGGCCAGGATGGGGCACAGCTTCTCCCGGGAGTAGGGGTTGTCCTTGCCCACGGTGGTCTGGGGAGACACCAGCACCTGGGTGCCCTGGGGGATGGAGATGCCCGCCATGTCGGCGATGGCCTGGGCGGTCTTGCCCACGATCTTGGGGTTCATGGTGCCGTTTGCCCGCATGATGAACTTGGCCACCTTCTCCGACTCCTCCGGGGAGAGGAAGTAGCCCCCCTGGCGCTTCACCTCCTCCACCACCTTGTCCTGGATGCACCGCTCGGTGACGATGCTCTGCTCGCTGGCGCAGATGGTGCCGTTGTCAAAGGTCTTGCTGTCAAAGATCCGGCGGACGGCGGTGGGAATGTCGGCGCTCTTCTCGATGAAGGCGGGGCCGTTGCCGGGGCCAACGCCCAGAGCGGGATTGCCGGAGGAGTAGGCCGCCCGGACCATGGCCTCGCCGCCGGTGGCCAGGATGATGCCCACGTCCCGGTGCTTGAGGAGGGCGCTGGTGCCCTCGGCGGAGGGGGTGGTGACGCACTGGATGAGGCCGTCGGGGGCTCCGGCCTTCTTGGCCGCCTCGCTGACCACCTTATACGCCTCCAAAATGCAGTTCTTGGCCCCGGGGTGGGGGCTGATGACGATGGCGTTGCCCGCCTTCACGGCGATGATGGACTTGTAGAGCACGGTGGAGGTGGGGTTGGTGGAGGGGATGAGAGCCGCCACCACCCCCACGGGCACGGCCACCTCCAGGATGCCCTTCTCCTCGTCCTCCCGGATGACGCCCACGGTCTTCATATCCTTCACGGCGTCCCAGGTCATGGCGCTGCCCAGGAGGTTTTTCAGCACCTTGTCCTGGGGGTTGCCAAAGCCGGTCTCCTCGGCGGCCAGCCGGGCCAGGCGCTGGGCGCTGGCCGCCCCGGCGGCGGCCATGGCGGCGCAGATCTTGTCCACCTGCTCCTGGGAGTAGGCGGCGAACTGGGCCTGGGCCTCCTTGGCCTTCTTCACGAGACAGCGGACCTCCTGGATGGAGACCAGATCCCGATCAAATTCCATGGTACACTCCTCCTTCTTCATTCCTCGATGGGGGCGGCGGCCACGGCGCACACCGCCCGGGCAAAGGCGTCGCAGGCGGCCTCGCAGGCGGCCTGGGCGCCGGTGAGCAGTCCCCCGGCGAAGTTGGTCTCGGTGGGGGGACCGTAAAATACCTGCAATTCCACATCCGCCATCTTCAGCGCCGCGTCCAGGCCGTAGAGGGCCTCTAAGGGCGGGGCGATGAGGTAGGCCATGGCGGTCCCCTCCGGCACCCCCGCCATCTGGGAGAGATAGGAGCCGGTGCGGGAGATGCAGTGGGCAAAGTAGACCACGCTGTCCTGGTCGTTGGCGGAGTAAAAGCTGGCCTCACAGCGGGCAAAATGGACGGCGGCCTCCAGACCGCTGCGGGCAGCGGCGGGGTCGGGGGCGGCCAGAATGCCGATGAACTCCCCGGCGTTGGCGGTGCTGGCGTTGCCGGACCCGGCGTACATGCTCCGGGCGTAGACCACTCGGACGTCCGCCTTCTTGGTGGCCTCGTCCAACGCGGCGTAGGACACGTCGTCGCAGTCGGCGGTGAAGAGGGCCAGACTGCGAAGGCCCTCCGGCACCTCCAGCTTTTTCAGCAGCATGGGGTCGGCGTTGGGGATCAGCCGGGTGCTGAGGACCCGGACGGGGATCTTGTCGCCTCGCATAGGGTCCTCCTCACTTCACCAGGTCCACACCGCTGGCCTTCTGCTCCAGAATCTTGCAGATCACCTCGGTGAGGTAGGCCCCCGCCTCCACGGCGGAGATGCCGTCCTTGTGAATGTTGGACACCACCGTCCGCTTGGACTCGGGGATGCCCACATAGGAGTTGTAGACGAGATAGGCGCTCATGCTCTCGGCGGTGGCGAGGCCGGGCCGCTCCCCGATCAGGACGCAGACCACCTTGGCCCCCAAAATCTCCGCCACATGGTCCTCGGCGGCCACACGGCCGAACCGGAGGAGGAAGGGGGTGCCCACGGTGAGGCCCTTGGCCTTCAGCCCGTCCATGAGGGCGGGGAGGATCTTCTCCAGGTTGGCCTCCACGGCGGTGGAGCTGAGGCCGTCGGAGGCGAAGATCTGCACGTCCGGCCGGGGGGTGCACCGCTGCCGGAGGGTCTCCGCCGCCTCGTCGCTGAGCCGCCGGCCCAGATCCGGCCGGGTGAGATAGGTGTTCTTGTCGCCGCACCGGGTCTCCACGGTAAAGAGGCCCAGCCGCTCGGGAAGGGCGCGGTCCACGTCGGCAAACACCGCGTCTCTCGCCTGGGCGTGGTCCGCCCGGAGGGTCAGCATGGTGCGGGTCTTCAGCCGGGGACCTGCCCGTCCCACGCCGATGCGGGCGGTGGTCCTGCCCCGCATCCGCTCCAGGGCCTCCGGGTCCTGGGGGTGGTCTAAAAGGCTGATCCGCTTGCAGGCGGGGGAGGTGAGATCCTCACAGTCCCCGGTGCTCCGGGCCTCCGGCGAGGGGGCGGGGGAGGCGGGCAGCACCACGCTGCCGGTGCGCTGGAGCTGGGCGATGACTTCCGCCACAATGGCGGCGATTCTTTCAGGTTCCGCCATAACTTACCTCCTTGCGGTGAAAAGTGTGGGGTCGCCTGCCCGGGCGGTCAGGCGGCCGTTTTCCATAATGCCCATCCGCTCCAGCCACTGCTCAAACTCCCGGATGGGCCGCAGGCCCAGAATCTCCCGGATGGTGCCCACGTCGTGGTAGGCGTTGGTCTGGTAGTTGAGCATCACGTCGTCGCTGGTGGGGACGCCGAGAATGTAGTTCACCCCCGCGCTGCCCAGGAGCAGGGAGAGGTTTTCGATGTCGTTCTGGTCCGCCATCATGTGGTTGGTATAGCAGCAGTCGCAGCCCATGGGCACCCCGGAGAGCTTGCCCATAAAGTGGTCCTCCAGCCCCGCCCGGATCACCTGGCGGCTGTCGTAGAGGTACTCCGGGCCGATGAAGCCCACCACCGTGTTCACCATGAAGGGGTGGAAGGGCCGGGCGAAGGCGTAGCACCGGGCCTCCATGGTCACCTGGTCGGCGCCGTAGTGGGCGTCGCTGCTGAGCTCGCTGCCCTGGCCGGTCTCGAAGTACAGCACGTCCGGCCCCTTGGCGGTGCCCCGCTCCTTGAGGAGGGCCAGGGCCTCCCGCACCGTGTCGGCGGAGAAGCCGAAGGCGCTGTTGCCCTTCTGGCTGCCGGCGATGGACTGAAAGATCATGTCGCAGGGCGCCCCCCGCTTCACCGCCTCGATCTGGGTGGTGATGTGGCCCAGGACGCAGATCTGGGTGGGGATCTCAAAGCGGTTTTTCACCTCGTCGAACCGCTTCAGCACCTCCGCCAGACTGCTCACCGTGTCGTTCACCGGGTTGAGGCCCAGAAGAGCGTCGCCGCAGCCGTAGCTGAGGCCCTCGAAGAGGGAGGCGGTGATGCCCTCCACGTTGTCGGTGGAGTGGTTGGGCTGCAGCCGGGTGGAGAGACAGCCTCTCCGTCCGATGGTGGTGTTGCAGGTGGCGGTGATGCGGATCTTATTGGCGGCGTAGATGAGGTCTAAGTTGCTCATCAGCTTGCAGACCCCGGCCACCACCTCGGCGGTGAGGCCCCGGCCCAGGCGCTTTAAGTCCTCCTCGGTGCTCTCGTAGCTGAGGATGTACTCCCGGAGCTGGGCCATGGTCCAGCCCCGGATGGACTGGTAGACGGTCTCATCGAGACCATCCTGGTTCAGGCGGGTCACCTCGTCGTCCTCGTAGGGGACCACCGGGTTCTCCCGCAGGTCCTCCACCAGAAGGTCGCTGAGGACCACCTTGGCGGCCACCCGCTCCAGATCGGAGGCGGCGGCCACCCCGGCCAGAATATCGCCGGATTTCTCCTCGTTGGCCTTGGCCAGCACGTCCTTCACGTCCCGGAAGGTGAAGTGCCTGCCCGCCAGGGTGACGGATAGTTTCATATGCGTCTCTCCTCGTCTCGTATTTGCGGCGAACGGTGCATTTATCCAAACAGGAGGGTCTTGACCACCAGGGGGATCACCAGGCCGTTCATCAGGGGCCTTCCCAGATCCGCGTAGTCCCCGTCCTCCATGTGTACGCTGTCAATGGCCATCATGGGCCGCCCCCGGAGCAGAGGCCCCATGGCCGCCCCCAGGGCCTTGGCCATGTCCTCCTCCAGGGCGATGAGCAGGGGCTCCCCCGGCGGCAGAGCCAGGTCCGCCGCCCGGCTGAGGGCCGCAGCCAGGGCCTTCACCTCCCCGTAGGAGGGGTCCCGCCGCCCCCGGAGGCTCAAAAGCATCCGGCTGCCGTCGGACTGCCCGGCAAACCAGATCATCCGATCCGCCAGGGCCTCCGCCTCCCCCCGGAAGGCGGCGTCTTCCTCCGCCCCGGTGAGCTTCAAGACCGGCACGTTCTTCATGGGGAAGAGAGCCTCGTCGTAGGCGATGGTGCTGCCGGAGAGGGTGGTGGTGTAGGTCCCAGCCCCCACCACCGTGGCCCGGATGGTCTCTCCCGCCTCCAGCACGGGGAGGGAGCGGTAGAGCAGCCCCTCCCGGATGGACCGGCCCAGCAGAGGGCCCACGTCCCCGAAGCGGAAGGGGTCCCCGGTGCGGTCCTCCCGGATGCAGTCCGCCACCCCGCCGGAAAAGCAGATCCGGTCGATCTTCGGCGGCAGGACCAGGTCGGTGCTGCCGGGGGTCCGGACCTCCCGGAGGAGGGGGGTGGGGGACAGGAGCCCCATGGCCTCCGCCAGCAATTCCGCCATCCGGTCGGTGACGGCGGAGAGGACCCGGATGTCCGCCCGATCTCCCGGGGAGAGGGATACTTTGATGTCCCGGGCGGCGGCGGCCGCCGCCGGGCTCACCGATTGGACGCGCCCCTCCGGGGACACCCGAATGAGCCGCCCGCCGATGTCGCAGCAGCCCTTGCCGGCCACATCCCCCCGGCGGAAGACCACGATGTTGGTGGTGCCGCCCCCCACGTCCAGGTTCACCGTCACCCGCTGGTGATCTAGGCTGTCCTTCCACGCGCCGCTGCCCTTTCCGGCAATGACGCTCTCCAGATCCGGCCCGGCGGTAGACACCACGAACTCCCCGGCAAAGCCGCTGAGCTTCTCCAGCACCACGGCGGCGTTCTCCTTCCGGGCGGACTCCCCGGTGATGATGACGGCCCCGGTATCGGTGTCGGCGGGGGTGTAGCCCGCCTTCTCAAATTCCGCCGCCACGATGTCCCGGACGGCGTCCCCGTCAATGAGGACGGGGGTCAGCAGGGGGGTGACGTGGACGGCGCTCTTGTAGACCACCCGCTTGTCCACGATGGACACATGGGGCACCGCGAAGTAGGAGGCGGTGTTCTCCATGGCGATGCGGCTGAAGATCACCTGGGTGGTGGAGGTGCCGATGTCGATGCCCACGCTGAGGATCTCCGCCATGTCCGCCGTCACCGCCCTTTCGCGTCAAAGTGTCATAAGAAAAGAAAAAAGGCCGAAATGACCCCTTGGTCATTTTGGCCTTTTTGCCTCGTCGTGATCGCCCCACGCCGCTGTGGAGCCTATTTGGTTTTCTTCACGCGCGGAAGTCGAAGGACGCCCGGGTGCCGCTCCCGTCGGAGCAGATCCGCAGCTTCCCCTTCAGCTTGTCGCGCACGGTAGCGCCGACGATGCTGAGGCCCATGCGAAGGTCTGTCTGTGCCTGGGGATCAAACCCCACCCCGTCGTCCGTCACGGTGACGGTGTGGCGGAGGGCCCCGGCCCGGAGGGACATGGTCACATGGCCCCGCTCCCGGCCCTCAAAGGCGTGCTCCAGCGCGTTGGTCAGCAGCTCCGTCAAAACCAGGGACACCGGTGTGGCCGTTTCGGCGTCCAGGGGAACGTCGTCGCCATCCACGCTGATGACGATGGCCCGCCCCGGCGGCACCAGGCTCTGCAGGTTCATGCGCAGCTGGTCGAACAGGGTCCGGCTGCCCACATACATGAGATCGCTGCTGTGATAAGTCAGTATATCATGAATCGTGGCAATTGACAAGACTCTGGCCACGTTTTCCCGCAAAATCCGTCGAGTTGACGGATCCTCGCACTGGCGGCTCTGCATCCGGAGGATACTGGCCACCAGCTGCAGATTGTTTTTCACCCGGTGGTGGACCTCCCGCACCGCCAGCACGTTCCCCTCCCCGGGGGAGGAGAGGGGGCCGCTGTCCTCGTGGGAGCGGGCCAGGGCCTGGTATTTCCGCTCCCGCTGGATGTCCTCGCTGACGTCCAGCTCCCGGATCAAAACGGCGGTGATCCGCCCCGCGGGCCCCTGCACCGGCGCCGTGTTCTGCAGCACCGCCCGGCCCTCCTGGGTCACCGCCCGCAGGTCGCTGACGGGGGCGCCGGAGGCAAAGGCGTGGAAGACTGCCGGCTCGTCCCGCCGGAGGGCGGGCTTTCCCACCACGCTGCCGGCGTAGACGCTGCGCTGGCCGCCGGGCCGGGCGTGGGCCGCCACCACCATGCCGCAGCCGGAGGGGCAGTCGAGAAACACGTCCGCCCCGGTGAGCTCCGCGATGAGGGGCAGCTGGGCCTCCAGGGCCTCCAGGTGGCAAACCTCCTCCTCGGTGAGATTGGTGTACCGCCGACAGATCTCCCTCAGCATGGCTTCTCCTCCTGCTCCAGGATGGACCGGGCCAGCTCCGCCATGGGCACCCGCTTGTCCATGCTCATCCGCCGCAGGATCTCGTAGGCCCGGCTCTCCGGCACCCCCTGGGTGCGGGCCAGCACCGCCTGGGCCCGGTGGATGAGCTTGCTGTCGTTGAGGCGGTCCACCGCCTTCCGGGTCTCCTCCCGGCTCTGGCGCAGCCGCCGGCTCTGGGCCAGGGCCACCTCGATGGTGGGCAGCAGCAGCCGCTCCTCCACCGGCTTGACGATGTACCCCGTCACCCCGGCGGCGCTGGCCCGGTCGATGATCTCCCGGTCGCCGTAGGCGGTGAGGAGCACCACGCAGCCCGCCAGGTCCTGCTGCAAAATGGTCTCGGCGGCGTGGATGCCGTCGAACACCGGCATCTTCACATCCATCAGCACCACGTCTGGCTGGAGGCGGCGGCACAGCTCCACCGCGTCGAAGCCGTCTCCGGCCTCCCCCACCACCTCGAAGCCCAGGTCCCCCAGCATGCCCCGCAGGTCCATCCTGGTGATGGGCTCGTCGTCCACCACGATCACCCGTTTCATCTCCCCCGCACCTCCCATTTGGTTTTTTCCATGATAATACACCCCCTTCCCGCCCGTCAAGAGGGCTGCCGGAGACGGAAAAGGGAGGGGGAGGACTTGGGAAAAAGGCAGGATTTAGGAAACTTTTTCGTAGTAAAGTATAAAAAACCAGGGAGAAAGCGGAGGGTTCTTGTAAATAGCCACAAAAACCGCCCGGAAGTGTTCGGCAGGATGCACAAGGCGGAAAATGTTTTCGAGAATTTTGCAGGGATTTTTCCCGAATTTTATTGACATCCCCGTTTAAGTTTGGTATGTTGAATTCACAACAAGTTCACAAAGACCCCCACCGTATGAGTGCTTGAGAGACGATCGGAGTGGCATAGCCGTGAGTGGAATACTGCGCGGATACCCGCTCCGCGTTTTGCGTTTTTCAGTGCTTTCTTGGGGGAAAAGATGGCAAGTACCTTCCGAAACGCCCTGTTTTGGAAGTGATTTGATGTGGGTGGGCCTGACCGACATTGACTGGGAAAGGCCGAAATCTATGCGAAGGAGAACATGAAATGAAGAGAATTCTTGCAATGCTTCTGGCTCTCGTCATGGTGTTCGCCCTGGTCGCCTGCGGCAGCGGCAACAACAGCGACGGCGGCAGCAGCAGCGGCAGCGGCAGCGGCACTGCCAAGGGCGAGGAGGGGAGCATCCCCGGTGTGCAGAAGACCCTGACCATCGGCATCGCCTCCGACATCAACGAGCTGGATCCCCAGCAGCAGAACGACCAGATCAACAACAACTGCTTTGCTCTGACCCATCAGACCCTGGTGTTCCTCACCAACGACACCAACGAGCAGGTGGCCTGCCTGGCGGAGAGCTGGGACTGGATCGAC
Organism: uncultured Oscillospiraceae bacterium; assembly: GCA_944386955.1. GTDB lineage: Bacteria > Bacillota > Clostridia > Oscillospirales > Oscillospiraceae > CAJFPI01. The sequence continues at coordinate 15,157 of CALXDB010000008.1, read as the reverse complement.
GACACCCATCTGCAGTTCAAGCTGGTGGAGAACGCCTGCTTCAGCACCGGTGAGCCCTTCACCGCGGACGACGTGGTCTTCACCTACACCAAGGCGCTGGACCCCGAGCAGTCCGCTGTGGCCGCCACCCTGAGCCTGGTGGAGAGCGTCAACAAGATCGACGACTACACCGTGGAGTTCGTCACCAAGAGCTACTCCAACGAGCTGCTGTCCGTGCTGGCCGGCTATCCTCTGTCCATCCTGTCCAAGGCCGCCTATGACAGCGGCATGGACCAGCCCTACACCGTGGGCACCGGCCGCTACAAGTTCGTGGAGTGGAAGGAAGGCCAGTATGTGAAGTTCGAGCGCAACGAGAACTTCTGGGGCGACGATCCCGGCAAGGCCGATGAGATCATCTTCAAGCCCATCCTGGAGTCCGCCTCCCGCGTGGCCGCCCTCCAGAGCGGCGACATCGACGTCTGCATCGATCCCCCCATCAACATGCTGGAGACCCTGAAGGCCGATGAGAACGTGACCGTCCATAACCAGGCCGGTACCCGTCTGTTCTACCTGGGCTTCAACTGCGAGAAGGCTCCCTTTGACAACCAGACCCTCCGTCAGGCCATCGCCTGCGCCATCAACCGCGAGGAGATCATCCAGGGCGTTCTGAGCGGCTACGGCCAGGCCCAGACCACCGTGGTCAACCGCGGCGTGTGGAGCTTCTATGACGAGATGGAGGGCTTCGACTACGATGTGGACCGGGCCAAGCAGCTCCTCAGCGAGGCCGGCTACAGCGAGGGTGAGCTCACCGTGGATCTGTACATCGCCAACGGCTCCCCCTACACCAGCATCGCCCCCATCATCCAGAACTACCTGAGCGCCATCGGCGTGACCGTGAAGGTCAACCAGTTTGACGAGGCCACGCTGAAGAGCGAGTGCCAGAGCGGCAACCAGCAGATGTTCCTGTGGCGCTGGAACGTCATCGACCGCCTGGACGAGATCTACACCGAGCTGTTCAGCACCGACTATCCCACCAACTACCACCAGTACAGCGATCCCTATGTGGATGAGATGGCCGTGAAGGTCCTCACCGAGAAGGACAAGGAGACCCGCCTGCAGCTGAGCCAGGATCTCCAGACCTACCTGGTGGAGGCCTGCCCCCAGGTGCCTCTGTATGTGGCCGATCTGGTCATCGCCTACGACAAGAACCTGCAGGGTCAGTACCTCTTCGGCGGCGGCAACCACAACTGGTCCTGGGCCTATGTGGCGCTGGACTAAGATCCGTTTACTCCCTGCGTTTGCAGGACCCGGAAGGGCCGGACAGCTTGACTGTCCGGCCCTCCCGACCGGTTTTCCCCCTTGACCACCACTGGGCAGAATCCCCGGCCGTACGCCGGTATGCCTGCGTTTTTGGCCTTGCCCGCCGGTAAGGCCCCGGACGCGGGTGGACTGACGTCTGTCCGGCGGCGACCCCAGACTTTGGCGGCCGGTCTCCGGTCCGCGGAAAAGGAGAAGTGAAGATAGTATGATTCGTTACGTACTCAAGCGGCTGCTGTTCATGATCCCCACGATCCTGCTGACCAGCCTGCTCATCTACTGGGCGATGGATCTGGCCGGCGGCGATGTGGTGGGCAACATGCTGCCGGAGAACGCCACCCAGGAACAGCGTGATGCCCTGACGGAGGAGCTGGGCCTCAACGATCCCTTCCTGGTGCGGTACGCCCGGTACATGGGCGGTCTGGTCACCGGTGATATGGGCGTGTCCTACAAGACCGGCAAGGACGTGTTCAAGACCTTCATGGAGCGCCTGCCCATGACCCTGGCTTTGGGCGGCACGGCCCTGATCGTGGCCTGCATCATCTCCGTTCCCCTGGGCATCTACACCGCGCTGAACCAAAACACCTGGAAGGACACTACGGGTATGGTGTTCGCCCTGTTCGGCGTGTCCATGCCCAACTTCTGGCTGGGCCTGATGCTGATGCTGATTTTCGCGGTGAAGCTGAAGTGGCTGCCCTCCCAGGGCGCTGACGGTCCGAAATATCTGGTGCTGCCGGCATTGACGGTGGGTCTCGGCCTGGCAGCCCTCATCACCCGCACCACCCGTTCCGCCATGCTGGACGTGATCCGGCAGGACTACATGACCACCGCCAAGGCCAAGGGCGCCTCCCACCGGCGGGTCATCTACTACCACGGCCTCAAGAACGCCATGATCCCCATTGTCACCGCCATCGGCATGCAGTTCTCCCTGGTGATGACCGGCTCCGCCCTGGCGGAGGTGGTGTTCTCCTGGCCCGGCATCGGCCGCCTGGTCTTTGAGTCCATCGACGCCCGTGATATCCCCATGGTCACCGGCGCCATCATCCTCTGCTGCGTGCTGATGAGCATCATCAACCTGGTGGTGGACCTGATCTACGCGTTCCTGGATCCCCGGATCAAGGCGCAGTATTCCAATAAGGGGTGATATGATGAGCGAGAAAAAGACTGTTTCTGTGGAGAACCTCAACGAGTACAAGGGCCGCTCCCTGGCCCAGGAGACCTGGCGCCGCTTTCTGAAGAACAAGGGCGCCGTGGTCGGCATGATCTTCATGGTCCTCCTGCTGGTGCTGGCCTGCGCGGGCGACCTCCTCTACGACTACAACGCAGAGATTATCAACATGAATATCCCCGAGGCATCTCTGGCGCCCAGCCTGGAGCACCTCTTCGGCACCGACCAGCTGGGACGCGACGTCTTCGCCCGCGTCGTCTACGGCACCCGCTACTCCCTGATCATCGGCGTGGGCAGCGTGGCGGTGGGCCTGATTGTGGGCCTCATCACCGGCTCCCTGGCCGGCTTCTACGGCGGCATGTGGGACCAGCTGGTGATGCGCTCCAATGATATCCTCTACTCCATCCCCAACATCATGCTGGCGGTGGTCATCGTCCAGGTGCTGGGCACCAGCATCATCAGCCTGGTGATCGCCCTGTCCATCAGCTCCGCCACCTCTTTCGCCAAGATCACGCGAGCGGCGGTGATGACCATCCAGGGCCAGGAGTATGTGGAATCGGCCTACGCCATGGGCCTTCCCACCTGGAAGATCATCCTCAAGCATATCATCCCCAACTGCCTCAGCCCCATCATTGTCCAGGTGACCCTGGCCATCGGCTCCAACATCATCGCCGCCTCCTCCCTGAGCTTCCTGGGCGTGGGCGTGCCCATCCCCACCCCGGAGTGGGGCACCATGCTGTCCGACGGCCGCCAGTTTATTGTCAGCGAGCCCTGGATGTGCGTGTTCCCGGGTCTCGCCATCATGCTCACCGTGCTGGCCCTGAACCTGATGGGCGACGGCCTGCGGGACGCCCTGGATCCCAAGCTGAAACGATAAGGGGGACTGACGCATGAGTGAAAATATTTTAGAGATCAAGGACCTTGTGGTCCACTATGAGACCGACGACGGCTGCGTCAAGGCCATCAACGGCCTGACGTTCTCCGTGGGCAAGGAGAAGACCCTGGGCCTGGTGGGCGAGACCGGCGCCGGCAAGACCACCACCGCCCTGAGCATCCTCAACCTGGTGCCCAATCCCCCGGGGGTCATCAAGGGCGGCTCCATCGAGCTGGACGGCAAGGATGTGCTGCAGATGACCGACAAGGAGCTGGAGCACATGCGGGGCAACGACGTGGCCATGATCTTCCAGGACCCCATGACCGCCCTGAACCCGGTGCTCACCGTGGGCGAGCAGATCGCCGAGAGCATCATGCTCCACGAGCACATCCCCATGAAGGACGCCTTTGAGCGGGCCAAGGAGATGCTGAAGATGGTGGGCATCGCCGAGAGCCGTGCCTACGACTACCCCCACCAGTTCTCCGGCGGCATGCGCCAGCGCGTGGTCATCGCCATCGCCCTGGCCTGCCAGCCCAACTTCCTCATCGCCGACGAGCCCACCACCGCCCTGGACGTGACCATCCAGGCCCAGGTGCTGGACCTGATGAAGGACCTCATCAACAAAAACCACATGTCCATGCTCCTCATCACCCACGACCTGGGGGTCGTGGCGGAGGTGTGCAACGACGTGGCGGTGATGTACGCCGGGCGGATCGTGGAGATCGGCACCACCGATGAGGTGTTCAACGCCACCCGCCACCCCTACACCGAGGGCCTCTTCGACTCCCTGCCCAACCTGAAGGAGCAGGGGGAGGAGCTGGTGCCCATCAAGGGCATGATGCCCGACCCCATGCGCCTGCCCGAGGGCTGCACCTTCGCCCCCCGGTGTCCCTACGCCACCGAGGCCTGCACCCAGACTGTGCCGGAGCTGCGGAAGGTGGGCGGCACCCACTTTGTGGCCTGCCACGCCTACGACGATCCCAGCTTCCGCTTGAGGAGGAACGCAAATGGCTGAGAAGAAGATCATTCTGGAGGTCCAGAACCTGACCAAATACTTTGACACCCCCAAGGGCAAGCTCCACGCCGTGGACGGGGTGAACTTCCAGATCGAGGAGGGTAAGACTCTGGGCATCGTGGGCGAGTCCGGCTGCGGCAAGTCCACCACCGGCCGCACCCTTTTGAAGCTCCTGGAGCCCACCGCCGGCACCATCCTCTTCAACGGCGAGGACATCACCCACTACAGCCGCGCCAAGATGCGGAAGATGCGCACCCAGATGCAGATGATCTTCCAGGACCCCTTCTCCTCTCTGGACCCCCGGCAGAGCATCATGCAGCTCATCAGCGAGCCCATCAAGGAGCACAAGCTCCTGAAAAGCAAGGCGGAGATTGAGAAACGGACCCTGGAGCTGATGGACACCGTGGGCCTGGCCCGCCGGTTCGTCAACTCCTACCCCCACGAGCTGGACGGCGGCCGCCGCCAGCGCATCGGCATCGCCCGGGCTCTGGCGGTGAACCCCAAGCTCATCGTCTGCGACGAGCCCGTCTCCGCCCTGGACGTGTCCATCCAGGCCCAGATCCTGAACCTTCTCAAGCAGCTGCAGCGGGACATGGGCCTCACCTACATCTTCATCACCCACGACCTCAGCGTGGTGAAGTACTTCGCCGACGACATCGCCGTCATGTACTTAGGGCAGATGGTGGAGAAGGCCCCCTCCAAGGAGATCTTTGAGAAGCCCACCCACCCCTACACCCAGGCCCTGCTGTCCGCCATCCCCATCCCCGTGGTGGGGAAGGACAAGCCTCCCCGCAAGCTCCTGCGGGGCGAGATCACCTCCCCGGTGAACCTGCCCGACCAGTGCCGCTTCCTCAAGCGGTGTGACGCCTGCCAGCAGTGCTGCCAGGAGGGCGCCAATCCCCAGCTGGTGGAGATCTCCCCCAACCACTTTGTGGCCTGCCATATCGCGAAATAACGTGCGCTGAGACGATTGAGAGAAGCACCGACACAGCCTGCCGGTGCTTCTCTCGCCAATTTTCATCTGTCCGGCGGGGCGCCGGAAGATTTGGGAGAAAGAGGCGTTTGTCATGACCAAGAATTTTGCCCATCGGGGCTTCAGCGGAAAGTATCCGGAGAACACCATGCTGGCCTTCCGGAAGGCCATCGAGGTGGGGGCGGACGGCATCGAGCTGGATGTCCACCTGACAAAGGACGGCCAGTTGGTAATCATCCACGACGAGACCACGGACCGGACCTGCGGCGTCAGCGGCAAGGTGGGGCGGATGACCTTGGAGGAGCTGCGGCAGCTGGACGCCTCCTACCTGTGGCGGGGGCAGATGGAGGAGCCCAACCCCATCCCCACTCTGCGGGAGTACTGCCAGCTGGTGGAGAAGCTGCCCCTTGTCACCAACATTGAGCTGAAGACCAACGTCAACGAGTACCCCGGCATCGAGGCCAAGGTACTGGAGCTGATCCGGGAGTTCCGGTTGGAGGACCGGGTCATTATCTCCAGCTTCAACCACTTCAGCGTCCTGCGGATGCGGGAGCTGGCCCCGGAGCTGAAGTACGGTCTGCTCAGCGAGAGCTGGGTGATGGGGGCCGGGAAGTATGTCCACGACCTGGGCATTCCCTGCTACCACCCCATCCACGGCAACCTGACGCCGGAGCTGACGGCGGAGCTGAAGCAGTACGGTCTGGAGATCAACACCTTCACCGTCAACACGGAGGAGGACATCCGCCGTCTGGCGGCCCTGGGCATTGACGCGGTGATCGGCAACTACCCCGACATGGCCCGGCGGGTCCTGGCGGAGTGCAATGGGAAAGGAGAAGCCTGACAGTGAGCCCTGACATTACCATGAACTGGATCATTGAGACGCCGGAGATCTTCAGCGGTCTCACCGGCGTGGCGGTGCTGCTGCGGCTGATGCTGGCCACGGTGATCGGCGGCATCGTGGGCTGGGAGCGGGGCCGCCACGGCCGCGCCGCCGGTCTGCGGACCCACATCATGGTTTGCCTGGGGGCTACGCTGGCCTCCCTGGTGGGGATGTACACCACCTTCTACCTGGGGGCCAGCGGCGATCCAAACCGTGTGGCGGCCCAGGTGATCTCCGGCATCGGCTTTCTGGGGGTAGGCACCATTATCGTGGGCCGCTCCTCCCAGGTTACCGGCCTTACCACCGCCGCGGGCCTCTGGGCCACCGCTGCTGCGGGCCTGGCTCTTGGCGTGGGATTCTACTGGGCAGCGGTGCTGACCACGATGTTCATGCTGGTGGCCATGACCTTTTTGGCCCGCATCGAGCGGCGGACCAAGGATGGAAGGCTGTGCGAGCATATTTACCTGGAGCTTCGGACGGTGGCGGATATCCGGACCTTGATCGCGGATACGGCCCGGTGGGACCGGGAGATCGAGGTGGTGCCGCCCCGCAGCGGCTGTACCGGCAACGCCGGGGTGGAGATCAACTTCCCCGGCCAGATCCCGGAGGATATGATAGCCCGGCTGGAAGAGCTGGACTATGTGCTTTTTGTTCTGTAAATCCGTTCGGCACGGCGCCGGCAGGGCTTGCTCCCCGCCGGCGCCGTGTTTTGCTGCGCTCCAATGCCGGCGGATGCAAAAAAACCTTTGCCGCCGGAGGGATCTATAGTATAATAATTAAAATATCGATGAAAAAAGAAAGAGGCTCAAGCGGTATGGAACAAGCGGCAAAACACAGCGATTTCACCCAGGGCAGCATCCTCCAAAAGCTCCTGCGCTTCATGGTCCCCGTACTTGGGGCGCTGATCCTTCAGGCCATGTACGGCGCCGTGGACATCTGGGTAGTGGGGAAGTTCGGCACCACCGCCGGCATCTCCGGCGTCTCCACCGGCAGCAACATCATCAATCTTGTCACCTTTACGGTGACCGGCCTCTCTATGGGCATCACCGTCCTCATCGGCCGGTATCTGGGGCGAGGTACCCCCGGCCGGGTGGGGAAGGTCATCGGCGGGGCAGTCTGCTTTTTCGCCGTGGCCTCAGTGGTGCTGACAGCGGCCCTGGTGGTCTTTGCCCGCCCCCTGGCCCTTTTGATGCAGGCCCCCGAGGAGGCGGTGGAACTGACTGTCACCTACGTCCGCATCTGCGGCGGCGGCATCGTCTTTATCATCGCCTACAACGTCATCAGCAGCATCTTCCGCGGACTGGGCAACTCCAGGCTGCCCCTGATCTTTGTGGCCATCGCCTGCGCCGTCAACATTGTGGGGGATCTGTTTTTCGTGGCGGTGCTTCACATGAACGTGGCCGGGGCGGCCCTGGCTACCGTTATGGCCCAGGCGGTGAGCGTGGTGCTGTCTCTGGTCATCATCCGCCGGCAGAAGCTGCCCTTCACCATGACCCGGCGGGATGTCCGCTTCAACCGGGAGATCCGGCGTTTCGTGGCGGTAGGAGCGCCCATTGCCCTCCAGGAGATTTTGACCAATCTCTCCTTCCTGGCCCTCTGCGCCTTTATCAACCGCCTTGGACTGGACGCCTCCTCCGGTTACGGCGTAGCCAACAAGATTGTCAGCTTCGTCATGCTGGTGCCCAGCGCCCTCATGCAGTCCATGTCCGCCTTTGTGGCCCAGAACGTGGGGGCCGGCCGGGAGGACCGGACCCGAAAGGCCCTGGTGCTGGGCATGACTATGGGCTGCGCCGTGGGCGTGGTCATCGGCGGCCTCTCCTACTTCCGTGGAGATCTGCCCTCCGCCATCTTTGCCGACGACCCGGCGGTGATCCTCCGCTCGGCGGAGTACCTCAAGGGCTTCGCCCCGGAGGCGGTGGTCACCTGTGTCCTCTTCAGCTTCATGGGCTACTTCAACGGCCACAGCCAGACGCTCTTCGTCATGATCCAGGGCCTGGCCCAGACCTTCCTGGTGCGCCTGCCCATGTCCTATCTCATGAGCATCCAGCCCGACGCCAGCCTCACTATGATCGGTCTGGCCGCCCCCAGCGCCACCGTTTTCGGCATTCTGGTGAATCTGGTCTACTACCTCTGGTATACCAAGCGGGGGCCCGGTGCGGCCCTCGGAAGGGGGGAGCGGCTGTGAAGCGGATCGTCATCTTGTCCGACACCCACGGCCTTCTCCGGCCCCAGGTGCTGGAAGAGCTCCAAAAGGCAGACGTGATTCTCCACGCCGGGGACCTGGATGACCGGGAGACCTATGAGGCCCTGGACTGGTTCGAGAATTTTCATGCCGTCCGGGGCAACTGCGACGCCTACTGGTTCAACGACCTGCCGGACACCCTCCGCCTGGAGGTGGAGGGGGTGCGGTTCTTCCTCATCCACGACCGCAGCCGCCTGCCCTGCCGCCCGGCCAATACCGACGTGGTGGTCTTTGGCCATACCCACCTCCCCTGTGCCGAGGAACGGGACGGAGCCCTGTGGCTGAATCCCGGCAGCTGCGGTCCCCGCCGGTGCGGAAAGCCGGCGTCCCTCTGCCGCATGGAGGCGGAGGCAGGGGCCTACCGCCTCACCTGGATCGAGCTGCCGGACTGAGGCGCAGAAGTTCCCATTGTAAAGTGCAGGAAATCTGTGGTATACTATTCTTTACGAAAACTACGTCCCCGCTTTGGGGGCTTTCAGGAGGAGCACGCCCATGGACAAGAAAAAGTTTTATATCACAACGCCCATTTACTATCCCAGCGACAAGCTGCACATCGGCCACACCTACTGCACCGTGGCCACCGACGCCATTGCCCGCTACCACCGTCTGCGCGGGGAGGACGTGATGTTCCTCACCGGCACCGACGAGCACGGCCAGAAGATTGAAGACAAGGCCAAGGAGGCCGGCGTCACCCCCCAGGAATTTGTGGATAAGATCGTCTGCGGCGAGCGGGGCGTTCTCGACCTGTGGAAGCTGATGAACATCTCCAACGACCGCTTCATCCGCACCACCGACGACTACCATGTGGCCGCCATTCAGCGGATCTTCAAGAAGCTCTACGACAACGGCGATATCTATAAGGGCACCTACAAGGGCAAGTACTGCAAGCCCTGCGAGTCCTTCTGGACGGAGAGCCAGCTCAAGGACGGCAAGTGCCCCGACTGCGGCCGGGAGGTCCAGGACGCCGAGGAGGAGGCCTACTTCTTCCGCCTGAGCAAGTATGCCGACAAGATCCAGGACCTCCTGGAGAACACCGACTTCCTCCAGCCCCGCTCCCGGGTCAACGAGATGGTGAACAATTTTATCAAGCCGGGTCTTGAGGATCTGTGCGTCTCCCGCACCAGCTTCACCTGGGGCGTGCCTGTGGACTTCGACCCGGGCCATGTGGTGTATGTGTGGGTGGACGCCCTCTCCAACTATATCACCGCCCTCGGCTATGAGAACGACAAGTACGACGACTACAAGAAGTATTGGCCCGCCGACGTCCACATCGTGGGCAAGGAGATCGTCCGTTTCCACTCCATCATCTGGCCCGCCATGCTCATGAGCCTGGGCGAGCCCCTGCCCAAGCACGTCTTCGGCCACGGCTGGCTGCTGCTGGACGGCGGCAAGATGTCGAAGTCCAAGGGCAACGTGGTGGACCCCTATATCCTGGCGGAGCACTTCGGAGTGGACGCCCTGCGGTTCTTCCTCATGCGGACCTTCCCCTTCGGCACCGACGGCAACTTCTCCAATGAGCTTTTGATCCAGACCATCAACACCGACCTCGCCAACGACCTCGGCAATCTGGTCAGCCGCACCACCGCCATGGTGGGCAAGTACTTCGGCGGGAAGCTGCCCGCGGGCTGCGGCAAGTGGGATACCCCCGAGAGCTTTGACACGGAGCTCATCGCCCTGGCCTCCGGCCTTCGGGCGAGATACGAGGAGGCCATGGACGCCTATGCCCCCCACAAGGCTCTGGACGAGGTGTTCAAGGTGATCCAGCGGGCCAACAAGTATATTGATGAGAACGCCCCCTGGACCCTGGCCAAGGACATGGAGCAAAACGGCGCGCGCCTTGCTCATGTGATGTACAACCTCCTGGAGGCCACCCGGATCTGCGCCATTCTCCTCACCCCCTTCATGCCCGAGAGCATGGACAAGCTCTTCGCCCAGATCGGGGCCGGCGAGGATTGCCGCACCTGGGACAGCGCCGCAGCGTGGGGCGGCCTCAGCGATGCCGCTGCTCCTACCAAGGGGGAGAACCTGTTCCCCCGTGTGGACATGGAGAAGGCCCTCCAGGAGCTGGAGGCCGCCGCCGAGGCGGCGAGGAAGGCGGCCCTGCCCGACATCGAGCTGGAGCCCCAGCTCACCGAGCAGGTGGATTTCGACACCTTCTGCAAGTCCGACTTCCGGGCGGTGAAGGTGAAGGCCTGTGAGAACGTGAAGAAGAGCGCCAAGCTCCTCAAGTTCACCCTGGACGACGGCACCGGCGTGGACCGGCAGATCCTCTCCGGCATCGCGGCGTACTATAAGCCCGAGGAGCTGGTGGGGAAGACCCTGCTGGCCATCGTGAACCTGCCTCCCCGGAAGATGATGGGCCAGGAGAGCTGCGGCATGCTGATCTCCGCCGTCCACACCGAAAAGGGGGAGGAGAAGCTGAACCTCGTCATGCTGGACGACAAGATCCCGGCGGGCGCTAAGATGTGCTGAGCTTTTAGCTGAGGGAGGAACGCTTATGTATCGCTACGAATATGTGACGCTGCATACAGGAGGCGGCTTCTGGATCGACAACAGCAGCTGTGAGCACCGGGACATCATCGATCAATACGCTGCCCAGGGCTGGCGGTATGTAGGATACATCCCCACCCGCTTCTCCGGCGAGGGCGGCACCAAGGAAGTGGACCTGATCTTTGAACGTCAGGAGGACTGAGCTCCTCCCCCAAATAGAAAAGGAGGGCATTGCCATGCAGGAAGTGTATGAATTTTTGAAGCAGTGCGGGACCTACTACCTGGCCACCGTGGAGGGGGACCAGGCCCGGGTGCGCCCCTTCGGCACCGTTGACATCTTTGACGGCCGCCTTACTATCCAGACCGGCAAGGTCAAGCCGGTATCCCGGCAGATGACGGAGAACCCCAAGGTGGAGATCTGCGCCTTCCAGAACGGCACCTGGCTGCGCCTGGCGGCCACAGCGGTGGAGGATCCCCGCATCGAGGCCCAGGAGCATATGCTGGAGGCCTACCCCAGCCTCCGGGGCCGGTATGCCCCCGGTGACGGCAATACCCAGATCTTTGCCCTGACAAACTGCACCGCTACCTTTTCCTCCTTCACCGCCCCAGACCGGACGGTGACCTTCTGAGGAGACAACTTCGCCAAAGGAGACCACATCCATGACGCGACGACTGCTCCCTCTGCTGTGCCTCCTCCTGGCGCTGGCTTTGACTGCCTGCGGCGGTAGTACCGGCTACGCTGAGAACGGCTTTGCCGACGGCGGCCTGGAGGATACCATGCACACCCGGTTTTTCAACTTCACCATTCACAGCGCCGCCCTCTCCGACAGCTTTGACGGATATGTCCCGCAGGAGGGGTACCAGCTGCTGGCGGCGGAGGTCACCGTTGCCAGCACGTTTCCCCAGACCCTGCCCATGTCCTTCCTGGACTTTCAGGTTCAGTGGGGGGAGGAGCGGGGAACGGGCCAGTTCGGCTATCCTGTATGCCTGGGGGAAGAGGACGACTTTTCCACCTATGAGACGGTGTCGGACCGGCAGCTGCCGGTGCTCTATGAGCTGAGGTCGGAGGAGACCCGGGAGGGGGTCCTCCTCTACGAGGTGCCCCGGGGGGAGACGGCGTTCTCCATCTCCTACCAGGAGCTGTTTGACGACGGTACCGAGGGAGATGTGTTTTTCGTCTACTTCACCTGTCCATAAAAAGAGGACCGCCTCCGCGGAGCACAGGCTCCGCGGAGGCGGTCTTTTCACGTTTCAGAAGGGGATCAGCGGCGGAGCATCTCCGCCAGATCAGCGGCGGCAGCGCGGAGCTCCTCCACGTCGGGGTACTCCAAAGTCTCTCCCACCCGGCTGTCGGCGGCCAGCAGAGCCATGTACAAAGTGATGTCCTGCTTGGGTACGGTGGCGCAGGCGTACAGCTCCTCCAGGGCCACCGCCAGGGGATCGTAGCCCTCGTCGTAGTCGTCATACCGGTTGAGAAAGGCCTCGCGGCCGGTGAGGTAGTTCACCATAGCCACGCTGATAGGCTCCTTAGGAAACAGCTGGCCCAGCAGCAGCCGGATCTTCTCCTGCTGAACGCTGCCGTAGGGAAAGGCCCAGGCGGCGTACTCCGCCTGCTCCTTCGCCTCCTGACGGCGGGATTTGAAATGCAGCCAGGGAAAAGGTTCTCTTCCCATGACAATCCTCCTTTCATCAAGCGGGGGATCTGGGGCCGGCCGCCGAAAGCGGCGCCGGCGTCCCGGGCAGTTTGGATGAGAGGGTGGTCCACCGGCAGGAACTTGGTCCGGCTGGCGGCCATCCCCAAAGCAGCCCGGCTGCTTTGGGGGCCCCGTATTTTGAACTGCGCGGGCGAAGTGAATTCGCCCGGCATCAAGCCCCTTCGGGGACTTGTACGGCGCAGAGCGCCGGGGAGGCGTCCGCCTCAGTCGCCGAAGGTGGTGCCGGCGTCCCGGGCAGTTTGGATGAGAGGGTGGTCCACCGGCAGGAACTTAGTACGGGAGGCGGCCTCCTCCAGGGGTACCGCCACGATCTGGTCGGCCTGGATGCCCACCATGTAGCCGTATTTCTGCTCCATAATCATCCGGGCGGCGGCGGTGCCGAAGCGGGTGGCCAGCACCCGGTCATAGGGACAGGCGGGACCGCCTCTCTGGTAGTGGCCGGGCACGGTGACCCGCGCCTCCTGGCCGGTGATCTTCTCCAGATGGTCGGCAATGTCGTAGGAGATGGTGGAGTAGGGGTTGGCCTCCTTCTTCCGCCGGCGCTCCTCCTCGGTGAGGACCTTGTCGTCCTTGGAAATGGCGCCCTCTGCCACTGCTACGATGGAGAAGGTGCGGCCTTTCTTCTTCCGGGCCTCAATGGCCTCCGCTACCTTGTTGATGTCGTAGGGAATCTCAGGGATGAGAATCACGTCGGCGCCGCCGGCGATGCCGGCGCTGAGGGTCAGCCATCCGGCGTCCCGGCCCATCACCTCCACCAGGAAGATCCGGCTGTGGGCCAGAGCAGTGGTGTGGATGTAGTCGATGACGTTGGTGGCAATGTCGGCGGCGGACTGGAAGCCGAAGGTCTGGTCCGTGCCGTAGATATCGTTGTCGATGGTCTTGGGCAGGGTAATGACGTTCATGCCTGCGTCGTGGAGGAGCTTGGCGCTCTTCTGGGTGCCGTTGCCCCCCAGCACCACCAGGCAGTCCAGATTCAGCCGGTTGTAGGTGTCCAGCATGTTGTCCATGACGTCGTTGCCATCCTTGTCCACGATGGCCTTGCCGGGGATGTAGGGCTGGCGGGAGGTGCCCAGGATGGTGCCGCCCTGGGCGATGATGCCGGAGAAGTCGCCGGGCTCCATGAACTTGTAGTCGTTCTCAATGAGGCCGCGGTAGCCGTCATACATGCCGTAAATCTCAATGTTGTCCACATACTGGAACAGGGCCTTGCCCACGCCCCGGATGGCTGCATTGAGGCCCTGACAGTCGCCGCCGCTGGTCACAAGACCTACTTTCGTTTTCCGCTTCATCGTACCAGTCTCCTTTATCAACGGTAGTCTTCCTATGATACTATACCGCATTTTCGTGAAAGAATCAACAAGTTTCTGCCGCCGCACCGAAAGATGTCAGACAGGCGGCCGGCGGGAATCTGCGGGGCCCCGCCTTGACAAAGAGCCGTGAATTTTTTATAATTATTGGAGGTATGGACAGACTGCGGTCTGTCGTGCCGGAGAAGTGAAAGCGAATATGCCGCGGCGGAAAGCAAGCCTCTCCCCGTGGCCGCGGCAGCTTGAATACGGGCCTGCTCCTCTGGGACAGGCTCAAAAAAGGAAAGGAAGAATTGCCATGATCTATTCCAGCGAAGTGCAGAACATGTGCCCCGTCGCCAAGGGCGCGTACCATGGCCCCGCCCCCATCCCTGAGGAGGGCAAGTGGGTCCAGGCAAAGGAGATCAAGGACATCAGCGGTCTGACCCACGGTGTGGGCTGGTGCGCTCCTCAGCAGGGCGCCTGCAAGCTGACCCTGAACGTGAAGGACGGTATCATTGAGGAGGCTCTGGTGGAGACTCTGGGCTGCTCCGGTATGACCCACTCCGCCGCTATGGCGTCTGAGATCCTGGTGGGCAAGACCATCCTGGAGGCTCTGAACACCGACCTGGTGTGCGACGCCATCAACACCGCTATGCGCGAGCTGTTCCTGCAGATCGTCTACGGCCGTACCCAGACTGCTTTCTCCGAGGGCGGTCTGCCCATCGGCGCCTCCCTGGAGGACCTGGGTAAGGGCCTGCGCAGCCAGGTGGGTACCATGTTCGGCTCCAAGGCCAAGGGTCCCCGCTACCTGGAGATGGCCGAGGGCTACTGCACCCGCATGGCTCTGAACGCCGACAACGAGGTGGTAGGCTATGAGTTTGTCCACCTGGGGAAGATGATGGCCGCCATTGCCAAGGGCACTGACGCCAACGAGGCGCTGAAGGCTGCCACCGGTCACTATGGCCAGTGGGACAACGCCGCCAAGTATATCGATCCCCGCCACGAATAAGAGAAGGAGGACAAGGAAATGGCTCTGTTTGAAAGCTACGAGAGAAGAATCGACAAGATCAACGGCGTCCTCGCTCAGTATGGCATCGGCTCCATTGAGGAGTGCCGCAAGATCTGCCAGGATAAGGGCTTTGATCCCTACGAGATCGTCAAGGGCATCCAGCCCATCACCTTTGAGAACACCTGCTGGGCCTACTGCATGGGCGC